>NZ_JPOG01000001.1:633500-950250 GCF_000733765.1 Algiphilus aromaticivorans DG1253
GCTCCCCGCAGGTTCGGCACCAGGACCGTGTAGATGATCTCCGGCGCGCGGTCGATCGTGCCGAGCACGGCGCCCGCATCGGCCAGCGCCGGGATGGCCTGGGGCGATACGAAGGACGTGACTTCGATCTTGGCCAGGCCGCTGCGCGACAGCATGTCGATCAGCGCGATCTTGTCTGCGCTGGGAACAAAGCAGGCTTCGGCCTGCAGGCCGTCGCGCGGGGCGACCTCGGTGAGGTGGATGCGGGGACGCGGATTCATTGCATGGGTCATACGATGCGCGCCCCGCGCAAGGCAGAAAGGCGCTCGCCCTCGATGCCAAGGCTGGCCAGCACGGCCTCGGTGTCCTCACCTAGCCGCGGCGCGGGGTAGCGAATTCCGCCAGGACTTAGCGACAGCTGGGGAATGATGCCCGGAACTTCCAGCATGTCGCCGTCCCGCGTGGTCACGGTTTGTATCATGCCGCGTGCACGGTATTGCGGGTCCTCGGCGATGTCTCGGGCGGAGTAGACCCGGCCGCAGGGCACGCGTACGGCCTGCAGTGCCCCCAGTACCTCCTCGACGCGGCGTAGCCGGGTCCAGGCGCCGATCGCTTCATCGAGCTGCGCGGCGCGGGCAACACGGCCTTCGTTGTCGGCTAGTGCCGTGTCCTGCGCCAGGTCTTGGCGGCCGATCGTCTCCATCAACCGCCTGAAGATGCTGTCGCCGTTGCCGGCGATCAGGACGTGGCCGTCGCTGCAGGGATAGGCGTTGCTGGGTGCGATACCCGGCAGCGCGCTGCCCGCTGGTTCACGTATGACGCCGGCGGCGCTGTACTCCGATAGCAGGCTCTCCATGCAGTTGAACACGGCCTCGTACAGCGCCACGTCGATCACTTGGCCGGCTCCGCCGTTGACCTTGCGGTGGTACAGCGCCAGCAGTATGCCGATCGCGCCGTGCAGTGCGGCCAGGGTATCGCCGATGCTGACGCCAACCCGAACCGGCAGGCGTCCGGGCTCGCCGGTGAGGTGGCGCAGGCCGCCCATGGCTTCGCCGATGACGCCAAAGCCGGGACGGTCCCGGTAAGGGCCGGTCTGGCCGTAACCGGAGATGCGCAGCATCACCAGGCCGGGGTTCAGCGCCGATAGCTCCTTCCATCCCAGTCCCCAGTCCTCCAGCACGCCGGGGCGGAAGTTCTCGATCAACACGTCGGCCTCTGCCGCGAGCCGGCGAGCGATGTCCTGCGCCTCCGGCTGGCGTAAATCCAGCGTCACCGAGCGCTTGTTGCGCGACTGAATCTGCCACCAGACCGAAGTGCCGTTGCGAAGCAGGCGCCAGTTGCGCAGCGGGTCGCCCTGTCCCGGTGGTTCGATCTTGATCACCTCGGCGCCAAAGTCACCGAGGACCTTGCCGGCGAAGGGACCGCCGATCAGCTGTCCCAGTTCGAGAACCTTGAGCCCTGTCAGAGGCGGCGGGTCGGTACGTGCGTCGCTGCTCATCGTTGATCCCTGTCGATGTCGGAGTGCGCAGACTAGCCCGCGATCCTCCGGGCGCAACATTCACGAGAGTGAACTGCATCATTCACCCCATACGATTTACTTATGGTGGGGCATCTCCGATTCTGCAATCGAAGCGGATCAGAGGAGAGCGAGTGTGGAACTGGTGGTGCGACCCAGCGGGCGTGTCCTGGAAGTACAGGCGGGGGAGACCCTGCTGGACGCGCTATTGGGCAACCAGGTTCCTATCTCGCACAGCTGCAAGGACGGACGCTGCGGCGTTTGTCGCTGCCGGCTTCTGCGCGGCAACGTGGGGCCGGCGCGGCAGATGCGTCCGTCGCCGGTACTGGGGTCATCTTGCGTGCTGGCCTGCCAGAGCGTGCTGACCGAAGACTGTGTGATCGAGATTCCTGCGCCGGAAGATGTGGTAGTTCATCCGGCGCGCACGATGAAGGCCGAGGTGGTGGCGGTGGCGCCGCTGTGCCGCGACACCCTGCGGTTGAGGGTCCGGCCACAGTCGCCGCTGTCATTTTCCCCAGGACAGTACGTCGAGCTGGAATTTGAGCGCGGCCTTGCTCGTCCGTACTCGATGTGCGGACTGCCGGGCAACGAACTGGAGTTTCACGTGCGCCTTCATCCAGGTGGCCGTGCTTCCGCCCGCCTGTCCGAAGAGCTCAAGCCCGGGGACATGCTCAAGCTGCGTGGGCCTCTGGGGATCACGTTCCTGCGATCGCGCAACGAAGATCCCATCATCTGTGTGGGTGCCGGTACCGGCCTTGCGCCGACGCTGTCGATATTGCGCGGCATTGCCGCCGCAGGCATGACGAATCCGCTGCAGGTCTACCTGGGATTCACCTGCCGAGAGGATGTCTATGGGCAGGACGAACTGGCGGCGGCGCTGGAACAGTTGCCGGCGGCGCGTGCGCACATCGTGGTCGCCGCCGGATCTATTGACCGTGGCATGAGGCGTGGCCTGCTGACAAGCGTGATCGCGGCGGATTTCCCCAGCCTTGCGGGCTGGCGCGCCTACGTTTTTGGATCCCCGCACGCGGTGGACGCCACGGTGCGTACGCTGCGGGAGAAGCAGATGGTGGAACAGAGCATCTACGCCGAACCCTTTCACATCACCGGAAACTAGCCAGGCTCCCATGACCTCCAGTGCCATGATCGATCTCACTGACCTCGATGCCCGCCGCCAGTACTACGAGCGCATCGACCGCCACCACCTCACGCCGCTTTGGGAAGTGCTAGGTACGCTGGTGCCGCCGACGCCGAGAAGCCCGGCACAAGCGGTACTGTGGCGCTACCAGCAAGCCCGCGCCTACCTGCTTGAAGCCGGTGGGTTGATCAGCGCGCACGAGGCCGAGCGCCGCGTACTGGTGCTGGAGAATCCCGGCCTGCGCGGGCAGTCGCGCATCACCCAGAGCCTCTATGCCGGCCTGCAGCTGATCCTGCCGGGTGAAGTCGCGCCGGCGCATCGCCACACGCAGTCGGCGCTGCGCCTGGTGCTGGAGGGCGAGGGCGCCTACACCGCGGTCGACGGCGAGCGCACGACGATGCGCCGCGGCGATTTCATCATCACCCCGGCCTGGACTTTCCACGATCACGGAAACTCCGGCACGCAGCCGGTGATCTGGCTGGATGGCCTCGATATCCCGATCGTGCAACTGCTCGACGCCGGCTTTGCCGAGAAGAGCGAGCAGGACGAGCAAGCGGTGACAAGGCGCGAGGGCGATGCGCTCGCGCGCTACGGGTACAACATGCTGCCGGTGGATTTCGAGCCTCAGCGCCAGGATCCGACCAAGGTCTTCGTTTATCCGTACGCGCGGACGCAAGAGGCGCTGCGTGGGATCACCGCAGGAGACATCGATCCGCATCACGGCTACAAGCTTCGCTACGTCAACCCGGCCACCGGAGGTTCCCCGATGCCGACGATTGGCGCGGCGGCACAATTACTACCGGCAGGCTTCGAGACCCGCGGGTGCCGCAGTACCGACAGCAGCATCTTTGTCTGCCTGCAGGGCGGCGGCGTGGCGCGCATCGGCGAGACCGAGCTGGGTTTTGGCGAGAACGACGTGTTCGTCGTCCCCTCCTGGAATGAACTGCGTCTCCAGGTGACTTGCGAAACCATCCTGTTCAGCTATTCCGACCGCCCGGTCCAGCGACTGCTGGGTTTGTGGCGCGAGCAGAAGGCCTGATTAGCACATCCAGGTTCACAACCCGATTCACAGTACTCGAGGAGAGTTTGGTGAAGTACACATTTTCGCCCGCGCCGGGCTATGTGCTGCCGGTGGCCGGCAGCGACGAGCAGTTTCCGGTCAATCGCATTTTCTGTGTCGGCCGCAACTACGCGGCCCACGCCCGAGAAATGGGCAAGGACGAGCGTGAGCCGCCGTTCTTTTTCATGAAACCCGCCTCCGCGACTGTGGCCGTCAACGGCCAGATCGCGGAGATTCCGTATCCGCCGATGACCGGCAATTTCCACCATGAGATCGAGCTGGTGGTGGCGATCGGCCGGCAGGGCACGGCGGTGTCGCAGGCGGAGGCCGAATCGCTGGTCTACGGCTACGCCGTGGGCCTGGACATGACGCGCCGCGACCTGCAACTGGAAGCCCGCGACAAGGGTCGCCCCTGGGAGTTCGGCAAATCCTTCTCGCAGTCCGCACCGATCGGAGCGATCCGTCGGGTCGCCGACGTTGGCCATCCGAAATCCGCTTCCATATCGCTCGCTGTCAATGGCCAGCCGCGCCAGGCTTCGGACATCGCCAAGCTCATCTGGAGCGTGCCGGAGTGCATCGCCTTCTTGTCGCAGTTCGAGACCCTGCAGCCGGGCGATCTGATCATGACCGGCACGCCGGAAGGTGTCGGCGCGGTTGTAGCCGGCGACCTGATGCTGGGACGGATCGATGGTCTAGGCGAAATCCAGGTACGTGTGGCGGGCTGACCGCACAGGAGAACCGCCATGAACGACGCCCCCATCACTCTCCCTTCGTCGCCGGCTTGGCCGGGCGACGGGGTGCACCGCGTGCCCTACTGGGTCTACACCGATCCGGACACCTATCGCCGCGAACTCGAGCGCTTCTACTACGCCGGCCACTGGTGCTACATCGGCCTCGAAGCCGAGATTCCGAACCCGGGTGACTTTCGCCGCTCGGCCGTGGGCGAGCGTTCGGTCATCATGGTGCGCGCGCAGGACGGCAGCGTGCGCGTGCTGGAGAATGTCTGCGCCCATCGCGGCGCGCAGTTCTGCCGCGAGCGCCAGGGCAACCGCAAGGAGTTCGTCTGCCCCTACCACCAGTGGGCCTATGACCTGGAGGGCAAGCTGCGCGGCATTCCCTACCGCCGCGGCATCCGCCAGGACGGCCAGCTCAACGGCGGTATGCCGGCGAACTTCCAGATGGACGGCCGCGGCCTGACCTCGCTCAAGGTCGCGGTGCGCGGCGGCGTGGTGTTTGCCAGCTTCGACCACTCGCTGGAGTCCTTTGAGGACTACCTCGGTCCGACGATCCTGTCCTACTTCGACCGCGTTTTCGACGGTCGCAAGCTGAAGGTTCTCGGCTACAACCGACAGCGTATCCCGGGAAACTGGAAGCTGATGCAGGAAAACATCAAGGATCCGTATCACCCGGGTCTGCTGCACAGCTGGTTCGTAACCTTCGGCCTGTGGCGCGCCGACAGCAAGACCTCGCTGAAGATGGATGCGCACAAGCGCCACGCTGCGATGATCGGCGTACGCAGCGTCGGCAAGCCGGCCGGAGACGTCGTCTCCGGCGTGACCAGCTACAAGGCCGACATGAGCCTGCATGACCCGCGCCAACTCGACATCGTGCCAGAGGAATGGTGGAAGGGACCGACTGCGGCGATGTTGACGTTGTTCCCGAGCCTGATCATCCAGCAGCAGGTCAACAGTCTATCGATGCGGCACATCCAGCCGCGCGGGCCCGGTGTCTTCGATTTCGTGTGGACGCACTTCGCTTTCGAAGACGACAACGACGAAATGATCCAGCGCCGCCTGCTGCAGGCCAACCTGTTCGGCCCGTCCGGCTATGTCTCAGCGGACGACGGCGAGGTCATCGAGTTCTCGCAGATGGGATTCCAGGAAAAGCCCGACCAGCAATGCCTGCTGGAAATGGGTGGGCACGGCAGTGAGGAGGCAACCAACATTGCCTCGGAGACGCTGATCCGGGGCATGTACCAATACTGGCGCCGGGTGATGGGCGTATGACTCAGGCACTCGAAGCGCAGGCCTACACCGAACTGCTGCAGCTCTACGCAGAGTACACGGCCGCCATCGATGCGGGCGACTGGGACCGCTGGCCCGAGTTCTTCACCGAGGATTGCATCTACAAGCTGCAGCCGCGCGAAAACCATGAGCGTGGGCTGCCGCTGGCGACGCTGCATTTCCATAGCAAGGGCATGCTGCAGGATCGCGTCTACGGAATCCGCGAGACCCTGTTCCATGATCCTTACTACCAGCGGCATGTCGTAAGCCTGCCGCGCGTCCTGTCGGTGGACGGCGGGCGCTGGTTCTTGGAGGCGAACTACGCGGTGTTCCGCACCAAGCTTGGGGAACTCAGCACGGTGTTCAATGTCGGCCGCTACCTGGACGAGGTGGTCAGGGTGGAGGGTGCGCTGAAGTTCGCGTCGCGGTCCTGCATCTACGACAGCGAAATGATCCCCAACGCGATCATCTACCCAATCTAGGAAATTCATGACCGGTGCGCTCCGGATCACCGAGCTGATCGACTCACGCCCGCTGGGACGCCTGCAGTTCGAGGTTGCGACGCTGTGCGCTCTGGTGGCCCTGCTCGACGGCTTCGATACCCAGGTCATCGCCTACGTCGCGCCCGCGATTGCCGAGCAATGGGGTATGGCGCCGTCGGCGTTGGGGCCGGTGTTCGGCGCCGGGCTGTTGGGCCTGATGGCCGGCGCTCTGATCGGCGGGCCGCTGGCCGACCGTTGGGGGCGCAAGTGGACGATCGTGGTTTCGACCTTGCTGTTCGGCGCGTTCGCACTGACGACGGCCTGGGCGCAGACACCCGGCCAATTGCTGGCCTTGCGCCTGTTGACCGGGCTGGGCCTGGGCAGCGCGATGCCCAACCTGATCGCGCTGACTTCCGAGTATGCTCCGGCGCGACTGCGCACCATGCTGGTGACGCTGATGTTCTGCGGCTTCCCGCTGGGCTCAATCCTCGGTGGCGTGCTTAGCGCGCTGTGGATTCCAAGCCAGGGCTGGCCGGCGCTTTTCGTGCTGGGTGGTGCTGTACCCCTGCTGCTGGCGCTGGTGCTGGCCTGGCGCTTGCCGGAGTCACCCGGGTTCCTGCTTTTTCGGCGCGCGCGTAGCCACGAACTCCAGCGCGTGCTGGAACGGCTGGACCCAGGCAGACATCATGACCTGCAGGGCGTCACCGCCGGCGAACCGCCAGAGCCGGGATTTCCGGTGCGGGAATTGTTCCGCGGACCGCGCACGAAGGTCACGGTGCTGTTGTGGATCGCGTTCTTCATGAATCTGCTGGTCATGTACTTCATGGTCAACTGGCTGCCGACCCTGCTGACGCTCGCCGGCTACTCGCTAAGCCTCGCGATCCTGGCCTCGTCGCTGCTCAACCTGGGCGGGATCGGCGGTGGCATCCTGTTGGCCGCCTTGGTGCGACGCTATGGGCCCTACCTGACGCTGGGAACGGCCTTCGTGCTGGTCGGCGGCATCGTGGCGGCGCTGGCCAACGTGACCGCGGTACCGCGGCTGACAATGCCGGCGATCTTCTTGGCCGGAGCGGGCGTGGTCGGCGCGCAATTCTGTCTCAACGCCCTGGCTGCCGAGACCTATCCAACTGCGATCCGCGCGACCGGTGTGGGCTGGGCTCTGGGCATAGGCCGCACAGGCTCGGTCACCGGTCCGCTGCTGGGTGGCGTGCTGCTGGGCTGGGGATGGTCCCCGGACCAGCTGGTGCTGGCCTGCGCGATTCCGGCGCTGATCACGGCCGCGGCGATCCTCGGCCTGGCGCGGCTGCGTGCCCGGGATCCTGACTACGTCCCCCGAACCCTGCCTCTATGAAACTCCACACCTACTACCGCAGTTCCGCCTCCTACCGTGTCCGCATCGCGCTGAACCTCAAAGGCCTGCAGGCCAAACACCTACCAGTGCATCTGACGCGAGATGGGGGCGAGCAGTTCCGGGTGCAGTTTCGTGCCACTAACCCCGCGGCGCTGCTGCCGGTGCTCGAGGACGGTGGCGAACGCATTGCCCAGTCGTTGGCAATCATCGAGTACCTCGATGAGCGCCATCCTGAACCGTCATTGCTGCCAGCCGCTGCCGCCGACCGCGCCTGGGTCCGGCAGATCGCGCTGGCCGTTGCCTGCGACATTCACCCGCTGAACAATCTGCGCGTCCTGAAGTACTTGACCGGACCGATGGGTCTGTCGGAGGAGCAGAAGCAGACTTGGATACGCCACTGGATCGATCTCGGCTTGGAAGCGCTAGAGATCGGGCTGGCCACTTCGCCGCGCCGCGGTGCGTTCTGCTTCGGCGACCAACCAACCCTGGCGGATTGTTGCCTGGTGCCACAACTGTTCAATGCAGAGCGCTTCGGGATGTCACTGGAAGCCTATCCGACGCTGCGGTGCATCGCGCAGGCCTGCAATTCTCTGAGGGCTTTCCAAGATGCGCGTCCGGCGAATCAAGCGGACGCAGAGTGATGCGAGCCGGCAGCCTGCCCCGAACAAGAGCGTGTTGAAGGGAACTTCCGATTCCACCCCCTTATCGCAGGTATCGACGTTTTGGGCGAAGGCTCTGGGATCAGTCCGCACTTGGGCAGGGGTCGGGGACCACGGCTTCACACTGCGCCGGAATCGGTGGCAACTCAGTGCTGTTGGCGCTCACCGAAAACTGACCATCGCTGCTCGTTGAGAATTGACCAGGGATGGAGGCCGGCGGCGGATGCCGCCGGCGTGGTTTGATTCTATCGCTGGTTGTCAGATCGTCTCGTCGGTTTCCTCCTGTTGCTTGGTCTTGGCCTGCTCGCGCGACTTGATGCGCGCCTTGGCGGTGTGACTGCTGTGCCGGAAGCGGTAGGACTCGTTGCCGGTCTCGACGATGTGGCAGTGATGCGTGAGCCGGTCCAGCAGCGCCGTGGTCATCTTCGGATCGCCGAAGACGGATGCCCACTCGGCGAAGACCAGATTGGTCGTGATGATCACGCTGGTGTGCTCGTAGAGCTTCGAGAGCAGGTGAAACAGCAGCGCGCCGCCGGCCTGCGAAAACGGCAGATAGCCCAGCTCATCGAGGATCACGAGATCCAGATGCATCAGCTGATGCGCCAGTCGGCCGGCCCTGCCAGCGGCCTTCTCCTTCTCCAGCGTGTTGACCAGCTCGATGGTCGAGTAGAAGCGCACCCGCTTGCCATGGCGGCTGACAGCCTCGATGCCCAGCGCCGTAACCAGATGGGTCTTGCCGGTGCCGGTGCCGCCGATCAGCACGATGTTCTCGGCTTTCTCGGGGAAGGCGGTCGTGGCAAAGGTCGTGATCTGTCGCCGATCGACCTTCGACTGCTCGAAGTCGAAGCCGGCCAGATCGCGATGGATCGGAAAGCGTGCGACATGCATCTGGTAGCGGATCGAGCGCATCGCCCGGTCTGTCGATTCAGCCTGCACCAGCTGTGTCAGCAAGGCGTCGTAGCTGGTCAGGCCCGTCGTCGAGCCTTGCTCCAGACCCTCGGCGTAGCAGGCCGCCATGCCGTACAGACGCAGCCGTTTCAGATCGTTGATGAGATCAGCCATGGCCCACCTCCGCCCGCAGCGTGTCGTACCGCTCGGTGTCGGCAATCGGCGCCGCCTTCACCTGCAGGGAGGTCTCGACCGTCTGCGGTGGTGGTCCTTCCCTGAGTCGCGCGAGGACATTGAGGACGTGCTCGGCGCTGGGCCGGCCGCTGTCGAGGACCAGTTCGACGGCGACCAGCACCGCCTCCAATCCGTGCGTCGGCACGGCCATGAGCACCTGCGCCATCACTTTGTCGCCGCCGTCGCGTTTGAGCAGTGCGCGACGCAGCCGTTGCAGCGGGTCGGGCAGATCGGCAAACGGCGCACCGTTTCGCAGCGCACCGGGCTTGCGCTCGATCAGCGGCAGGTAGTGCTGCCAGTCGTAGACGACGTGGTCGCGGTCGACGGCGCGAGCGTGCTCAGCCACGACGCTCTGATCGGCGACGATGACGATGCGCTCGGGATACAGCCGCACGCTGACGCGATGGCCGGCCAGTCGGCACGGCACCGAGTAGCGGTTGCGGGCGACCGACACTAGGCTCGTGCTCGACACCCGCGCCGGCAGCTCGACATAGCCATCAAACGGCGTAGGCATCGGCATCAGCTGTGGCTGCTCGTGCTCCCAGGCCTCGCGGATCGTCATGCCGGAAAAGTCCGGGTGCGGCGCTGACCAGGCCTCCATGCACTGGGTTGCCAGCCAGACATTGAGCTCGGCGAAGCTGCCGAATCGCTGCTGCGTGGCGTCGAGCCAGATCCGGCGACGGGCATCCTGCACGCCTTTCTCGACGCGACCCTTCTCCCAGCCGGAGGCGACGTTGCAGAAGTCGGGATCGAAGAGATAGTGCGCCGTCATCGCCGCGAAGCGCGCGTTGACGACGCGCCCGCGATCCTTGCGCGGGGTCTGGTCGACGGCCGTCTTCATGTTGTCGTAGATGCCGCGCCGGGCGACCCCGCCCAGACCGGTCAGGCAGCGCGTGTGCGCGTCGAAGAGCATCTCGTGCCCTTGGCTCGGATAGGCCACGAGCCAGAAGGCGCGGGAAGCGCATAGCTTCATGTGCGCCAGCTGTACCTTGCGCCAGATGCCGCCGATCACGAGGTGCTCCTCGCTCCAGTCAAACTGGAAGGCCTCACCCCAGGTAAACGTCAGCGGCACGTAGGCCGCTCGGGCGCTGACCGCGCCCAGCTCGGCGCGCCAGGCGCGGACAAACTCGGTGACGCGCGCGTAACTGCCGGTAAAGCCCTGGTCCTTGAGCTGCGCGTGCAGCTTCAGCGCGGTGCGCCGCTCACGACGCGGACGGCGCGCATCGGCCTCCAGCGCCTTGCGCAGCCACTGCTCGTGATCGGCGATCTTCTTGGGGCCGGCAGGGCGCCGGTACTTCATCTCGCTGCGGGTCGGCTCCCGCAGCCACGTCTTGATCGTGTTTCTCGACAGGCTCGTGCGGCGTGCGATCTCGCTGATCGACAGCCCGTCCCGCAGCCGCATCCTGCGGACTTTCGCGTATGTCGCCATGGTGTGCACCTCTTCTCCCTGCTGGGTCTTAAACCCCGCAGGCTAGGTCGGAACACCCTGGTCAATTTTCCGCGAGCAGATCCTCGATTTGCTGGTCAGTTTTCAGCGAGCGGCAACACGCTCGGACGTATCGCGTACTTCGCGCAAGAGGAAAGCTCGGAGCTCTTGAGTTGTTATGCAGGATCACGCATACTCTGGTCGCATGAAGCCCGTGATCTGGTTGGGCAGCAGCAAAGCGGACTGGGATAGATTCCCCGCATCCGTCCAAGACGACGGCGGCTACCAGATCGACAAACTGCAACGCGGCGAAATGCCGAGCGACTGGAAACCGATGAGCACGATCGGCGCGGGCGTTTGCGAGTTGCGCATTCGCGACGAGGTAGGTGCTTTCAGGGCTTGGATTCAAGCCGCAAGTGCAACACTTCCAGCCAAGGAGGTGTGCTGTGGGGATTCACTATCGACACTTGGGCGCAGAGGAACGAGGCACGATCATGGCGATGATCCTGGGCGGATCGAGCATGCGTCGGGTCGCTGAAGCTATTGGCCGGTCGCCGAGCACAGTCCAGCGGGAGCTTCGGCGCAACGGCTATCTGCAGGCATCGGAGCCGCTCAAGGGGCGGCCGCGCAAGATCCCCCGGTACGACGCGTCGAGCGCAGGCCGGCGCGCCCGCCGGTTGCGCCGCAAGCCGCGCGTCGAACGCAAGCTGGCCCGAACAGGCGCGCTCTGGCCACAGGTAGTGGAGCGTCTGCATCGCGGTTGGTCCCCGGAACAGATCGCCGGCAGACTGGGTGGGGTGTCGCACGAAACGATCTACACCGCGATCTACGCCACACCGCGTGGCCAGCTTCGGCGCGAGCTGACGTCGCTGCTGCGACAAGGGCATCGCACCGGGCGCAAGCGCCGCCAAGGTCGGGATCGGCGCGGCCGGCTCGCGGATATGGTCAGCATCCATGTGCGCCCGCCGGAAGCTGAAGACCGGCTGGTGCCGGGGCATTGGGAAGGCGACTTCATCGTCGGGCGCCGCAATCAATCGGCGATTGGCACGCTGGTGGACCGCCACTCCTTGTTCGTGATGCTCGCCAAGATGGAGGGCTGCACCGCCGAGGCCGCCTTGGAGGGATTCAGCACGACCTTCAATGCCCTGCCTGAGGCGCAGCGGCGCACCCTGACCTATGACCAGGGCAAGGAAATGGCGCGCCACAGCGAGCTGGCTGAGCGCACCGGCCTCAGCATCTACTTCGCCGATCCGAACAGTCCCTGGCAGCGGGGCATCAACGAAAACACCAACGGCTTGCTCCGCCAGTACCTGCCCAAGGGCCAGGTCCTGTCGAACTACACCCAGCGCGAACTCGACGCCATTGCCTGGCAGCTCAACAACCGACCGCGCAAATCGCTGGGCTTTCGGACACCGGCTGAGGTCTTCTTCGAGGCCGCCTATGCAACAACACAACATTGATAACCAGCGGTGTTGCACTTGGGCTTGGAATCCACCGGGCGATTTATCTGGCGACGCGGCCGGAGGGCGTGTACGTACTGCACGCTTTCCAGAAGAAGACTCAGAAAACCGCCAAGGCGGACATTGAGTTTGCGCGGAAACGGCTAAAGACGATTACGAGGTAACGGCTATGAAGAGTGAACCGGCGGTAGGACACATCACCAAGGGCAGCGTGTTCGACGATCCGGCGCTGTTCGATCCGGAGCGCGCAGCGGAGTTGAAGATGCGTGCCGCGATCTTGCGCGGCCTGGAACGCTGGCTGGAGAACAGTGGCATGACGCAAACGGCGGCGGCACGTCACCTCGGCGTAACCCAGGCCCGCGTAAGCGACATCAAACGCGGCCGGATCAGCGGATTCAGCCTCGATCTGCTAGTGCGCCTCGCCGCGCGTGCAGGTCTTAAGCCAACGCTACGGCTGGCGGCTTGAGAGTGCTTTAGCCTTCAAAGTTGTTTTCAGATCAATGATCTAAGACGATTCTGTATCGATCGCGACACTGTCCTGAGGATTCGCAGACCTGCTGGTTGCCAGCCCGCTCTGAACGGGCCAATCAGTTCACCATTGGCGACCTCGCCCAGCGCGGCAACGCCGTCGCCAGAAACGTCGGTTTCCGTTGGGCGACACACTAGGCGGACGTCGAGTCAAGACCGAGCTGTATTCTTAGGTTAATTCAGCGGCTTACCCGAATATCGAGCATATTTTTCAGGAATCCCGGCCAACCCTCATTTCGCGCACGGCTACAGCATCTCGCAGCGTGCGATGGCCGGCGCGGCCACCGCCATGGTAGAGGATTCGCTGGTTGCATCGGTCAACCCCGCCAACGGCGTCTGGGTGGGCGATGCGTTCGACCTGGGGCTGAGCATCTTTGCGCCCATTCGCGATCACAGCGCGAGTGAGCGCGGCGACGACGCCGGGCCAGCCATCTTCACCATCTCTCCCATCAACGAGGATCGCAGTCAGCGTGAGCGTTTCTATATCCCCGGCTTCGGCTACAACCGCCGCATCGATGAGCGCAGCAGCTGGGGCGTGGCGGTCTACGGCAACGGCGGCCTGAACACCGTCTATACCCAGAACACGGCGCGCTTCGGCGATCAGATTCCGGTCTTCCGGACCGAGTGTGAGGGCAGCTTCGGTGGCGGGGGCGCCGTCGAGGGCGCACCGCCCGACACGGCCGGCTTCTGCGGCAACGGCGATCCCACGGCGTCGGTGGACCTTATCCAGCTCTTCGTGGTGCCGAGCTACTCACGCAAGATCGGTGAGCGCTTCTCCGTCGGCATCGCGCCGATCTTCGCCGCGCAGCAGTTCGAGGCCAAGGGCCTGAACGCCTTCGCAGCCTTCTCCAACAGCCCCGGCCGCGTTTCCGACCAGGACAAGGACTACAGCCTGGGCTACGGCGGGCGACTCGGCGTCTTCGGCCTGGCCACGGACTGGCTGGCCGTCGGTGCCTCCTACCAGTCGCGCATCCGCATGCAGCGCTTCGACAAGTACGAAGGGCTCTTCGCCGAGCGCGGCGGCTTCGATATCCCTTCCAACTGGAACGCCGGTATCACGCTGCTGCTACCAGGGCAGCAACGTGTGGCGCTCGACTACCAGCACATCAACTTCAACGAGGTGGATTCGGTGGGCCGGCCGCTGGACCCCAACCGCTTCGTCAACGACTGCGCCCTGCCGCGGCTGCTGGCCAGCCAGACGGGCGGTGTGTTCGGCGACGCCGGGGAAAGCCCCGCCTGCCTGGGTTCCGATACCGGTCCGGGATTCGGCTGGCAGGATGTCGAGGTCTTCAAGCTGGGCTATCAGGTCACTCTCGGCAGCTTCGTGCTGCGCGCTGGCTACAGTCGCGGCGAGAATCCCATTCCGTCGAGCGAGGTGCTCTTCAATATCCTCGCCCCCGGCGTGCCGGAAGAGCACTACACCGCCGGTCTCAGCTTCCGGATGACGCCGGCACTGAGCCTGGATCTCGCGCTGATGTACGCGCGCAACAACCCCGTGCGCGGCAAGAATCCCCTGAGCAATGTCGACGCCAGCGTGCTCGAGCTGTTGGGCGGAGGCGCGCTGCCGGGGGTAGTGGATACTTCGGACGCTTTCGGGCCGGACCCGCAGGATCAGGACATCACGCTCGACATGCGCCAGTACGAGCTCAGCCTCGGTATCAGCTACCGCTTCGCTGCGGCCGAGCGCTGAAGGCGGTCGGTTGCCGCCGGCGGTGGCTTGCGCGCCCGCTGGGCAGTACGATCCAGCTGCGCAGGAAGGCGAAGCACAGCAGCGCAACGAGACAGCAAAGCGTGCAACGCAACAGGGCGCCCGTCATCGGGTGGCTGCCCAGCCAGGCCATCAGCGCGGCGCCCTGGAGCAGGGCACAAGCCGGCAGGTACTCAGCGGCCTCGTCGGCGAACTCGGCCCGTCGGCAGCCTACAGTGAGGCCGACAATGCCGGTGGTGGCAAGCATCCATCCCGCGAAGTCGAGAAACACGGTGTGTCCAGGGCCAGGGCGAGGCACCAGTCAAGCAGATAGCTCAAGCAAATGCAAACGATTCGCGAATGCAATTGAAGCGGCTGTTTGACCACCGTCGCGGCGTCCCCTATATTGCGCGGCGCTCACCGGGCGGCTAGCTCAGCGGTAGAGCACTGCCTTCACACGGCAGGGGTCACAAGTTCGAATCTTGTGCCGCCCACCAGCTGCAGAATCAGAAGCCCTCGGTGCCATCGGCGCCGAGGGCTTTCTCGTTCCGGGCGCGAATGACGGGGCGTCGCCTCTGCGCTCGGAGGTCTTCGTCTCAGGCTGCCTTGCCGCGAAGCTGACCCGCCGGGCTCTCCAGAAAATCGCGCGCGAAGGTCTCGAAGCGGTCGGCCTCGATGGCGTCGCGCATGCGCTGCATCAGGCGGAGGTAGAAGCGCAGGTTGTGGATCGTGTTCAGCCGCGCGCCCAGGATCTCCTTGCACTTGTCCAGATGGTGCAGGTAGGCGCGGCTGTAGTGCGCGCAGGTGGGGCAGTCGCATTCCGGGTCCAGCGGCGCGGGATCGGCCTTGTGGCAGGCGTTGCGGATATTGATCGTGCCCTGGCTGGTGAAGAGGCTGGCCGTGCGGGCGTTGCGCGTGGGCATGACGCAGTCGAACATGTCGACGCCGCGGGCTACCGCCATGACCAGATCACGGGGTGTGCCGACGCCCATCAGATAGCGCGGCGCGTCTTGTGGCATGGCCGGCATCAGCCCGTCGAGCACGCGCGTGCGCTCCGCCTCCGGTTCGCCCACGGAGAGACCGCCGATGGCGTAGCCGGGGAAACCGATGGCCTGCAGGCGTTCCAGCGATTCGCGGCGAAGGGCTTCATGCATGCCGCCCTGCACGATGCCGAAGAGAAGATTCGGGTTCTCGCCGTGCGCTTTGGAGCAGCGCGCCGCCCAGCGTGCGGACAGCTCCATCGAGGCGCGGGCGTCCTCCTCCGAAGCTGGGTAGGTGGTGCATTCGTCGAACTGCATGACGATGTCCGCGCCCAGCGCGTGCTGTATGGCGATGGAGCGCTCGGGGCTCAGGAAGTGCCGGCTGCCGTCCACTGGCGAGGCGAAGTGTACGCCCTCCTCGCTGAGCTTGCGCAGCTTGGCGAGGCTCCAGACCTGGAAGCCGCCGGAGTCGGTGAGGATGGGGCCATCCCAGTGCATGAAGCCGTGCAGCCCGCCGAGGGCGGCGACGGTTTCCTCGCCCGGCCGCAGCATCAGGTGGAAGGTGTTGCCGAGCAACATCTGCGCGCCCAGCTCGCGCAGCTCCTCGGGCGTCATGGCCTTGACGGTGCCGTAGGTCCCCACCGGCATGAAGGCCGGGGTGTCGATCACGCCGTGCTGGAGCTGCAGCCGGCCCCGCCGCGCCGCGCCGCTGGTGTGGGAAACCGCGAAGGGGGCGGGATTGTCGAGGTCGCTCATCGAGGATCGGGCAGGGGCGGGGGTGCGCGGCCGCGCATCGTAGCGGAGTCTGACGGGCGAGCCCGCCGGGGCGCGGCTTCAGTCGGCGAGGGCCGCCTCGATGTCGTCGCGCAGTGATTCGGGTTTGTCGGTGGGTGCGTAGCGCTTGAGAACCCTGCCGTCGCGGCCGACGAGGAACTTGGTGAAGTTCCACTTGATGCCACCGGTTCCGAGCAGGCCGGTCTTCTCCGACTTCAGATGCTGGTACAGCGGATGTGCGCTCTCGCCGTTGACGTCGATCTTGGCGAAGACCGGAAAGCTGACCGGGTAGGTTGTGCTGCAGAAGCTGGCGATTTCTTCGGCATCGCCCGGCTCCTGATGGCCGAACTGGTTGCAGGGAAAGGCGAGAATTTCCAGGCCGCGGGCGCGGTAGTCCTGGTAGAGCTTTTCGAGGCCGGTGTACTGCGGCGTGAAGCCGCACTTGGAGGCGACGTTGACCACCAGCAGCACCTTGCCGCGGTAGGTGTCGAGGCTTTCCGGCGTGCCGTCGAGGCGCTCGGCCTCGATGCTGAAGATATCCATGGCGCTGCTTCCTGTGGACGGTGCGCGCAAGCCTAGCAGCCCCTTGCCCCTGCGGTGCAGCTGTGCTTAGTTCAGGGTTAGTCACTTCGCTGGAGGCGACGATGGACGGGCTGCACTGGCTGGATTACGGCGTGCTGCTGATCTATCTGCTGGTCGTGCTGGCGGTGTGCCTGCGCGTGGCGCAGCGACGGCCGGATTCCGACGAACTCTTTCTCGCCGGGCGTAGCCTCGGCGTCGGCGTGGTCGGGCTGTCGCTATTCGCGTCGAATATTTCCTCGACGACGCTGATCGGGCTGCCCGGCGCGGCCTGGGAGTCGGGCATTGCCGTGGCCAACTATGAATGGATGGCCGGGCTGGTGCTGATCTTCTCGGCCTTTTTCGTCATGCCGCGCCTGCTGCGGGGGCGCGTCACCACCATTCCGGAGTGGCTGGAGCAGCGTTTCGATGCGCGCCTGCGCAAGTATCTGTCAGCGGTGACGGTCTTTCTGAGCATCGTGCTCGATACCGCCGGTAGTCTCTACGCGGGTGCGCTCGTGCTGCTGATGTTCTTTCCGGCGCTGACGCTGACCCCCACTATCGTGATCATCGCCGTGGCGGCCGGGCTCTACACCGCTGCCGGTGGGCTGCGCGCCGTGGCCTATACCGATGTGCTGCAGAGCTGCGTGCTGCTCGCGGGCTCGCTGCTGCTCACGGTGATGGTCTTCGGCGAGTTCGACTACTCCTGGTCGGCGGTGGTGGCAGCGCTGCCGGCCGAGAATCTCTCGCTCATCCGCCCCCTGGACGATCCCAATCTTCCCTGGCTGGGCACCTTGATTGGCTTGCCGGTGCTGGGCTTCTACTACTGGACCATGAATCAATACGTTTCGCAGCGGCTACTCGGCGCGCGCGACGCGGCCACGGCCGGGCGTGGCGCGATGCTGGCCGCGGCGCTGAAGCTGATGCCGCTGTTCATCATGGTGCTGCCCGGCGCCATGGCCGCTGCACTTTTCACCGATCTGGAGCGCGCGGACATGGTCTTTCCGACACTCATCTCCGAGTACGCCCCTATCGGTGTTGCTGGGCTGATTCTCGCCGGCCTGCTGGCCGCGATCATGTCGAGCGTGGACTCGGCATTGAACTCGTCTTCGACGCTGATCTCGGTGGACTTCATCCAGCCGCGGCGCCCGGGCTGGGATGCCCGGAAGATGGCACGCACCGGTCGCATCGTGACGTTGAGCCTGATGGTGCTCGCCGCGGTCTGGGCGCCGATGATCGATCGATTCCCCGGTCTCTTCGCCTACCTGCAGCAGGGCTTTGCCTATGCGACCCCGCCGCTGGTGGCGGTCTTCCTGCTCGGGCGCTTCACGGAATGGCTGAGCGCGCGGGCGGCACTGCGCGCGACGGTGACGGGGCATGTCGTCAGCGTGGTCTGGTTCACGGCCACGCAACTGGGGTGGCTGAGCATCCACTTCACGGTGGTCGCTGGCCTGCTGCTGGGCGTCAGCCTGGTCGCCGCCTGGGCGTGGCAGCTCGTGGAAACCGAAGGCGGGCGTCGGGTGCTGCCGGAATCGGGTGCCGAGGAGGCCATGCCGCGCGACGTGCGCTGGATCGCGGCGTTGCTGGTCGCGGCAACGGCCGTGATCGTGGCGATCTTCTGGTGAGCAGCCTCAGTTGAAGTCGCGCGGTTCGCCTTCGGCAATGGGCTCCGGGCCCGGCGCATTGACGGCTTCCAGGAAGTCGTCGCCCCAGCGCGCGAGATCGTAGTAGGAGACGATCTCGTAGAGCTGGCGCAGGCGGCCTTCGGCCTCGGCGCGGCCCATGTTGAGCGCGACGTAGAGGGCCGAGACGAGATCGGCGGTGTCGTGCGGGTTGGTGAGCAGTGCGCCCTTGAGTTCGGCGGCTGCACCGGCGAACTCCGAGAGCACCAATACGCCGCGACCCTCTATGGAGCCCTGCACGGCGACGTACTCCTTGGCCACCAGATTGAGGCCGTCGCGCAGCGGCGTGATCCACATGACATCGGCCATGGCGTAGTAGGCGACGAGGTCATCGAAGGGCACGGGGCGGAAGAAGAACTGCACGGGCGTCCAGCCCACCTGCGAGAAGCGGCCGTTGATGCGACCCACGGCCTGCTCGATCTGCGTCTCCAGCTCGGCATAGACGCGCATCTCGGCGGCGGCCGGCACGCAGATCAGCATCAGCGTGACCTTGCCGAGCAGCTCCGGCTGGTCGTCCAGCAGCCGCTCGTAGGCGATCAGCTTCTCCAGCGTGCCCTTGGTGTAGTCCAGCCGCTCCACCGACAGGATCAGCTTCACGCCGGCGACTTCCTCGCGCAGCGCATCCAGAGCACCGGCGGCCCGTGCACGCTCCAGTGCGCCCTGCACGCGGCCGATGTCCAGCCCGACGGGATGGGCGCCCAGCCGCACGACGCGTTCGTTGATCTGCAGCGCGGTGGTCACGGTTTCCAGGCCCATGGCACAGCCATAGGTCAGAAAGCGCGGCGCGCAGTGCGCGCGCTCCAGGATCGTGGAGGGTGCCGAGCCGCGCACCACGTCCACGAAGTTCTCCACCTGGCGCGGGATGTGGAAGCCGACGTAGTCGCACTGCAGCAGGCTGCCCACGATCTGTCGGCGCCACGGAATGACGTTGAAGACGTCGGCGGAGGGGAAGTAGGTGTGGTGGAAGAAGGCGATCTTCAGGTCCGGACGCAGTTCGCGCAGGAAGGCCGGTACCAGCCACAGGTTGTAGTCGTGGATCCAGACCACCGCGCCCTCGGCGGCCTCGCGCGCCGCGGCCTCGGCGAAGATGCGGTTGACGCGCTTGAAGACCTGCCAGTGCTCCTCTCGGAAGACCGCGCGTTCCCAGAAGGTGTGCAACGTCGGCCAGAAGGCTTCCTTGGAGAAGCGCTTGTAGAAGATGTCGACATCTTGCTTGGTCAGCAGAACGCGCGAGCAGACCAGATTCGGATAGGCCTCTTCGTCGACGCTGGTGTGGGCCTCGAAGTCGCCTTTGCGCGGTTCGTGCGTCGTCCACGCCACCCAGGCGCCCTTGCGGCCGCCGGAGAAAAAGCTCAGCAGCGTCGGGATGATGCCGTTGGGGGAGCTGTGCCCGCGTCGCTTGAGCACGCCGTTGTCGACGTACTCCTCATAGGGCAGGCGATGGTAGACGACGACCAGCTCGGCCTTGCCGGAATCGGCCTCGCGCGTGTCGATGGCGCTGACGCCGTGCTCGCCGAGGAAACCGAAGTGGGCGATGGCCTCCAGGATGCCCCCGCAGCCGGGTCGTTTCGCGTGCAGCACACGCGCGTTGTTGCACGTGGCTTCCAGTAGCCCCTTTTCGGAGCTGCCCACGGCCACGCCCTTGAAGCCGGTCTGGAGCATGGACAGGTCGTTGAGCGTATCGCCGGCTGTCAGCACTTTCTCGGGATCGACCTCCAGATGCGCGATCAGCGCTTCCAGCGTGCTGCCCTTGTTGACGCCGCGCGGCAGCACGTCGAGGTAGAGATCCGCCGAGTACAGCAGGTCCAGCCCCAGTCGCTCCACGGCTTCGCGTACGCCATCGGTGACGGCGTCGCCGTCGCAGAAGTAGGAGCAGCGGCGTTCCTGCGGCAGCGCCTGGCGTTCCAGACCGGGAAAGCCGGACATGGCCTCCACCACCACCTGGTCGCCAGGCCAGTGCGCTTCGATGCGCGATTGCAGCGGCTGGATGGGTTGACGCGTGTGGCCGTTGACCACGGTCGCGCCGACATCGCAGATGACGTAGTCGGGGGTCGGCAGGGCCGGGTCATCGAGTACCGGCATGACCGCTTCCAGCCCGCGCCCGGAGACGTAGACGAGCTGGATATCCGGATGCCGGTCGATGAGGTAATAGAGGCGGTGTCGGTCTTCCGCGGAGCCTGCCAGGAAGGTGCCGTCGAGATCGGTTGCTAGCAGCATTCGCCTATTCTTACCGTAATCGTTCCACTCTGCCTACCAGCGACCGGTGCCGGTCAGGGCTGACCGAAGGGCGCCGGTGCTTCCTCGTTGTCGCCAATGCCTTCGTCGCTGGCTTCTTCCTCCGATTCATGAGCATCGGCATAGGCCTCGGCTTCGGCGATTTCTTCGTCGAGCTCTGCGTCCGGATCGGGTGTCCAGGCCGCGATACGCATGCCCGCCTCCTCTTCGGCGACGAGCATCTCCCAGGCCATTGGGGAGGTGCGTACCATCGGCACGAAGTGGCTCGACTGATCTTCGGCGAGTGCCGGATCGGCTCTGCGCGGCGACGCGTACCAGCCGGCGAACCAGGCAACAGGCAGCAGCAGGATCGAGAAATACAACATCAGGCTGCCCGCTCCCATGACGCCGATGAACCAACCAGCGAGCAGAGGGCCCAAGGCCGCGCCTGCGCCGTGCAGCAGTAGCAGCCAGCCGCTGCCACCGATGAGCTGATCGGCGTCCAGCCAGTCCGACAGGTGCGCGGCGCACAAGGGGTAGATCGCGAAGGCCAGCCCGCCGTATACAGCCATGGTGGCGTAGATGGAGAGCGGCCAGTAGCTCAGCGCGTGCGCCCCGACAATAGCCGCCAGTGCGGCACCCGCCGCTACCTGACCCATGACGCGGCGTCGGTCGTGAAGGTCGGAATAGCGGCCGATGGGCAGCTGCAGCAGTGCGCCGCCGACAATGGTAAGGCTCATCAATGCCGCGACGCCGCGCTCGTCGAGGCCGATGCGCTGGGCAAAGAGTGGCCCCATGCCCCAGAAAGCGCCCATCACCAGTCCCGATCCGAAGCCTCCCACCGCTGCGACCGGTGCGGCCCGCAGGACGAGCCCGAGTGGCACGCTCTCGCTCAGGGTGGCATCCGGCTGTCCCAGCTGCGTCAGCGCCACCGGAATCAGCGACAACGCGACGAGGATGCCGATCAGCGAAAACAGCTCGAAGCTGGTGGGCGACGCCACCAGGATCAGCCACTGGCCGGCGGCAAGCGCCAGCAGATTGACGATCATGTAGACCGCGAAGATGCCGCCACGGCTCTCGTTGGTGGCCTGGGCGGTCAGCCAGCTCTCGATGACGTTGTAGAGGCCAACGATGGCGATGCCGGTAAGCAAGCGCAGCAGGGCCCAGACCCAGGGATCGACCCATATGGCGTGGACCAGCGCTGTCGTTGAGGCTACAGCGGCGAAGATGGCGAAGGCCCGGATGTGACCGACGCGCCGGATAACGATCGGGGCGATGCCGGTGCCGAACAGGAAGCCGACGAAATAGGCCGACATCACCAGACCGATGACTGTCGTCGAGTAGCCTTCGAGGCCGCCACGCACGGCCAGCAGCGTGCCCAGGAGACCGCCGCCGAGAAGCAGCAATGCGACACCGCCCAGCAGCGCGGAAATTGGGAAGATGCGCGAGGTCATGCGGCGGCGCTGCGGGCAAAAGAATGGGCGGGCGCGATTCTATCGCGTCCGCCCGAAAATACCGCGGTGCCCAGCATTTGCCGGACGAACGGTGATGCTAGAAGTAGTAGCCGACGTTGATGTTGAAGCGGCTGTTCCAGTCGGTTTCGTTCCCCACCATTGTGCCGCCGATAAACGGCTGGTTGCGCGCCATGATGAAGTCGAAATAGGCAAAGATGCCGCCGGCAACGACAGAAAAGCCAGTGACATTCATCTGCGTATCCCGAAGATCCGCTGACTTGTCGGTTATCAGGCTGTAGTCGTTGTAGAGCTGAATCGCCGTGATGGGGCCGATCTGCGTTTCAATGTTGTAGGCAAGGTTCGCCGTGTAAATGGTCGCTTCCGAAGCGATTGAATCCGCGAACGAGTACGCCCCTACGCCAAGGGCCTCGTTGCCGTTGTCAAGGTCGTACTCATAGTCCGCGATCTGAAGCATCACGTTCACGGGGCCGTAGTTGCCGTTCATGTGGGCGGCGTAGGCCATGTAGTCACCAGCCGAACCACTGCTTCCTTCCAATCCACCGTAAAGCCCGGAAAGACCGAACTCTGTGCCAGCGGCATCTACAGTCGCCCGCAGAGACGCTGTATTTTTCTCAGCGATTGGATTGGTCCCGTCGCTTATTACGTCGTAAGAATACCGGTCGGTTCTGTTGTCGACGAATCCATCCAGTCCGCCCTGTTCGTCATTCTTGAAGAATCCGATCTGCAGGCCGATGGCGCCCAAGTCACCGTCTGCCACCACACCGAAGTCATAGTCATCCTCAAGCCCGACGTAGTACGCGCTGCTGAAGAAAAAGTTGTGCGAGTTGTAGGGTCGCACGCCGAAAGGTACCTGCTGGATGCCAACGCGACCCTGCCATGCGTCGCTGAAGTCATAGCCCACCCATGCGTGGTGGATGACCTGCATGTACTGGTAGTAGCGCCATTCGGCGGACAGGATGACGTCTCCTAAGGTGCCGTCGAGATTGATCCGGAAGGTGTCCAGGTCCAGATCGCCGCCACGGTTTCGGTTCTGAGGCGTGTAGTCCTCGAAGCTGTACTGAAAACGTACGGCGCCGCCGACATGGATGCCGTCCTCTTCCTCGGCCTGCACCGAAGCTACCGGCGCCATGACGGCGGCCGCGAGCGCGAAAGCCCCTATCTCTTTCTTCATGCTAGTCCCCTTGCACTTGGAATGGAGCGGCCGGTTTATCCAGCCGATCGGTCGTCGCGAGCCCGCGGAGACCGCGCGCCCTCGATTCTTGGTGTGAGTCGGCGGGATATCGCGAGCCGGCAGCGAAGCGCTGCGGCATGGGTGCTGCGGTTCGCATCGCCTGTGCAGGCCGATCTGGCACCGTTTGCTCCCTAGCCCCTACTTTGGAGCTTCTCCCTGTCCCTTTGTCAGCACCTTAACGGTGCAGCGGGGCATTGGCAAAGTTGCGGTGCGTCATTCAAGTTCTGTCGCGACATAAGAAAAGGGCCCCGAAGGGCCCCTTATGAAGCATCGACCGCTAGCGCCCTGGCGCTATCAGGCCGCAGCATTGAGCAGCGCCGCTGACTTGCCCATGATCGGCGTCGCTGGCGCCGAAGCCGTCCGGCAGAGCGTGACCGCGTGCGGCAGCAGACGCGTGGCGAAATGCTGCGCGGTGACGTACTTGGCTTCCGCGAAGGCGCTGTCGCGGTGCTTGTCGGCCGCGCGCAGGCTGCGTAGCCAGGCGTGGCCCAGGGTCACCAGCGAGAAGGCGCGCAGATAGTCGCAGCAGCCGTAGGCGGCGTCGGTGGGATCGTCGCGGAAGCCTTCCTGGAAGGTCTTGGTGGTGGTCTCGAGTTGCTCCAGCGCCTCGCGCAGCGGGTCGACCAGCCATTCCGGACCACCGGCGTCCAGATCGGCGCGTACGCGGGCGAAGTAGCGGCCGGGGAGGCGACCGCCATGCAGCTGCAGCTTGCGGCGGACGAGATCCATGGCCTGGATGCCGTTGGTGCCCTCGTAGAGCGCCAGGATCTTGCTGTCGCGGATGATCTGTTCGATGCCGTGCTCGCGGATGAAGCCATGGCCACCGTAGGTCTGCACGGCCAGCGAGCCGAGCTCGAAGCCGGCGTCGGTGAGGAAGGCCTTGACCAGCGGTGTCATCAGCTCGACGTGGTCCTGGGCGGCTTCGCGCTCGGCGGCGTCGGGATGCCGGTTAGCAATATCGACGTGCATCGAGGTATCCAGTGCCATGACGCGACCGGCCTCGGTGTAGGCGCGCATGGTCAGCAGCATGCGGCGCACGTCCGGGTGGTCGATGATGGCCTCGGTGCCGGCGAAGCTCTTGCCCTGCTTGCGCTCGCCGGCGTAGGCGATGGCGTTCTGCGTGGCCAGCTCGCACTGGCCCAGGCCCTGGAAGCCGACCATGATCCGGGCCAAGTTCATCATGATGAACATGTTCTGGATGCCGTGGTTCGGCTCGCCGACCATCCAGCCCTTGGCGCCGTCGAAGCCCATGGTGCAGGTGCAGGAAGCGTGGATGCCCATCTTGTGCTCGATGGAGACGCAACGCAGCTGGTTGCGCTCGCCGAGGGAGCCGTCGTCGTTGACCATGTACTTGGGCACGACGAAAGTGGACAGGCCCTTGATGCCGGCCGGGGCATCCGGGGTGCGTGCGAGCACCAGATGCACGATGTTGTCGGCCATCTGGTGCTCGCCGCCGGTGATGAAGATCTTCATCCCCTCCAGCGAATAGCTGCCGTCATCGTTTGGCGTCGCCTTGGTCTTGATGGCGGCGAGGTCCGAGCCGGCCTGCGGCTCGGTCAGGCACATGGTGCCGCACCACTCGCCGGTGGCGAGCTTGGGCAGATAGAGCTGCTTGATCTCATCGGAGCCGACGGCCTCGATGGCCTCAAAGCAGCTGCTGGTCAGTCCCGGGTAGAGCGCGAAGGAGACATTGGCACCGCAGAGCATCTCCTCGACCACCTTGGAGAGCACGAAGGGCAAGCCCTGGCCACCGAAATCGGTGTGCGTGGACAGGCTCGCCCAGCCGGCGTCGACGAACTGCTTGTAGGCCTCCTTCATGCCGTCGGGCAGGATGACGTCGCCGTCCTGCCAGCGCGCGCCCACGGCGTCGGCGCTTTCACGCAGCGGCTCGATCACGCCCTCGACGAATTTCGCAGCCTCGTCGACGACACCGTCGATGATTTCGGAGGTCGCTTCCTCGAAGCCCGGCAGCTCGGCGAGCTTGTCGACTTCGAGAACATCGTGCAGTGCGAACAGGATGTCTTTCTGTGGGACCTTGTAATGCGCCATGGGGATCCTCTACCGGATATCTGATTGCGGGAACCCGGCATTATCGCAGCCTTGCGCGCGGCCGGCGCGCGCGTCGAGAGCGGGTGCCGGCCTCGGCTCTTCGCCGGGTCCGCGGCGCTGCCTCTGGCATACTCGCAGGGTTAGATACGCCGCTTGCGGTGTTCCACCCGGATCCATTGAGGAGTTTCGCAACGTGTTCGACGTACTGATCGGTACGGCCCACGCGCAGCAGGCGCAGGCCGAGCCCAATGCCATCATGAGCTTCCTCCCGCTCATTCTGTTGGTAGTGGTCTTTTACTTCTTGCTCATCCGCCCGCAGATGAAGCGGAACAAGGAGCACCGCAACATGATCGCCAGCCTGTCGAAAGGCGACGAGGTGATCACCGGAGGTGGCTTGGCCGGCCGCATCAACGAGCTGGGCGAGCACTTCGTTTCGGTGGAGATCGCCGAGAACGTGATCATCAAGGTGCAGAAGCAGTCCATCGCCAGCGTGCTGCCCAAAGGGTCGCTGACGGAGTCCTGACAGGCCGCCGCGCCGCCACCGTCCACGGACGCCCGTCGCAAGTGCGTCGCGTCCTCGACCGTTCCACTGCCGGTTCCCGTGCATGAAACCCTTTGCTGTCTGGAAATACATCGTGCTCCTCGTCGCGCTGCTGGTCGGCGCGCTTTACGCGCTGCCCAACGTCTTCGGTGAGGATCCGGCGCTGCAGGTGTCCCGCAGCGACGACCAGCGTGTCGCCGAGCAGGCACAGCAGCGTGTGTTGTCGCTGCTCGAGGAGGCCGGGCTGGCCTATAGCTCGGCGCGCATGGTTGACGGCCAGTTGATGGTGCGCATGGAAAGTGCGGACCAACAGCTGGCGGCTGCCGAGATGCTGCGCCCGGAGCTGGGCCGTGATTTCGTGGTAGCGCTGAACATGGCGACGCGCACTCCCGACTGGCTGGTCGAGATCGGTGCACGGCCGATGAATCTGGGGCTCGACTTGCGCGGCGGCGTGCATTTTCTTTTGGAAGTCGATATTCCGGAGGCGCTCAACCGCGCCGCCGAGCGCTACCTCACCGATCTTCCCGCCTATCTGCGCACCGAGAACATCCGTTACACCGGCCGGAATCTCGAAGAAGGCGTCGTCACGCTTGAGTTCGCCGATACCGAGCGCCGCGAGCGCGCCATGGGCGTGCTGCAGCAGGAATTCCCCGAGCTGAGCTTCTCCGCCGAGGATGGCGCTACCCCCGGCCTGACGGCGCAACTCAGCGAGGAAGAGCGCGAGCGCATCGCCGACTTCGCCGTCAAGCAGAACCTGACCACGCTGCGCAATCGCGTCAACCAGCTGGGCGTCTCCGAGCCGCTGGTGCAGCGTCAGGGCGAGGACCGCATCGTCGTGCAGTTGCCCGGCGTGCAGGACACGACGCGCGTCAAGGATCTGCTCGGCGCCACTGCCACACTGGAGTACCGGCCCGTCGATCAGGACGGCGATGCCGAGCGGGCCGCGCGTACCGGTCAGGTGCCTTTCGGTAGTGAGCTCTTCTACACGCGCGAGGGCAATCGCCCGACCCTGCTCAAACGCGACATCATCGCCAGCGGCAATCAGCTTGTGGACGCCCAGGCCACCATCGACCAGGAGAGCGGTACGCCGGCTGTGTCGGTGACGCTGGACGGCGCCGGTGCCGACCGCATGTTCGAGTTTACGCAGCAGAACGTCGGCAAGCCGATGGCGGTGCTGTTCCGCGAGACGGAGGTCATCACCACCTACAACGCCAAGGGCGAGCCGATCCGCGAGACCAACGAGATCGAGGAGATCATCTCGATCGCCACCATTCGCGGCGTCTTTGGCAAGCGTTTCCAGACCACCGGCCTGAGCAGCGAGGAAGCCCGCGACCTTGCCCTGCTGCTGCGCGCCGGTGCGTTGGCCGCGCCCGTCGTTATCGTCGAGGAACGCACGGTCGGCCCCAGCCTGGGTGCTGACAACATCGCGCAGGGCCAGCTGGCGGCCGTCGCCGGCTTGATTGCGGTTCTGATCTTCATGGGGATCTACTACAAGGTCTTCGGCCTGCTCGCGAACGTTGCGCTGGTCTTCAACCTGACGCTCATTATCGCCGCCATGTCGATGATTCAGGCCACGCTGACCATGCCTGGCATCGCTGGCATCGTGCTGACGCTGGGCATGGCGGTGGACGCCAACGTGTTGATCTACGAGCGCATCCGCGAGGAGATCTATCGCGGTACGCAGGCGCTGCAGGCCATCGATTCCGGTTACGAGCGCGCTTTCCTGACCATTGCGGACTCGCAGGTGACGACCCTGATCGCCGCCGTTGTGCTTTTCGCGCTCGGCTCCGGGCCGGTCAAGGGCTTCGCGGTGACTCTGTCCATCGGCATCGCCACCTCGATGTTCACGGCCATCGTCGCCACGCGCGCACTGGTCCATATCGTTTACGGCCGGCGCGCGCGCATGGCCGATCTGCCCATTTAGTCGTCGAGGCTATTCGTGCGCCTTTTCAAGCATTATCCAAGCATCGACTTCATGCGGCACCGGCGACCGGCCGTGCTGTTCTCTCTACTCCTGCTCGTTGCCAGCGTGGTCCTGCTGGCAACTCGAGGCCTGAATCCGGGCATCGACTTCAGTGGCGGTGTGCTTGTCGAGCTCGGCTATGACGAGGCTGTCGAACTGGCGCCGGTGCGTGATGCACTGGCCGAGGCCGAGCTCGGCTCGGCGAGCGTCCAGTACTTCGGCACCCAGACCGACGTGCTGGTGCGTATGGAATCGGGCGAAACGGACGATGCCGCGGACGTCAGCGACCGCATCCTGGCCGCTCTGCGCGGTGCCGGGCAGGAGCCGGAAGTTCGGCGCGTGGAGTTCGTGGGCGCAGCCGTCGGCGATGAGCTCGCCATCGATGGCGCGCTGGCCGCGCTCTTCGCTCTGATCGGCATTCTCATCTACGTCGCTTTCCGTTTCGAATGGAAGTTCGCGGTAGGCGCCATCGCTGCAACCACGCACGACGCGATCATCGTGCTCGGCTGGTTCTCGTTGCTCGGCCTGGAGTTCGACCTGACCGTGCTGGCGGCCGTTCTGGCCACCATCGGCTACTCGCTCAACGACACCATCGTCGTCTACGACCGTATCCGCGAGAATTTCCTGAATCTGCGGCGAAGCGAGCCCATCGAGGTCATTAACGCCTCGGTCAACCAGACGCTGGCGCGGACCATCGTCACCAGCGGCACGACCCTGATCGTGCTGATATCGCTCTTCATCTTCGGCGGCAGCGTGGTGCACAACTTCAGCATCGCGCTGATCGTCGGCATCCTCGTTGGCACCTATTCCTCGGTCTTTATCGCCAGCGGCCTGCTGCCCAGCCTCGGCGTCAAGCACGACGATCTGCTGCCGCCACAGGACGAGGACGAGAAAGTCGACGATATGCCCTGAGCGGACGGCAAAGAAACCGCTTGCAGAGGGCGCCTGCTTCACGCCAGTCCGGCCGCCTCTTGCTCGGGCTAACGGAGCCGGCTGTTTGTCGGCCTTCGGGCCGACAAGAAATGCCACAACGTCAGGCAGAATCCAGCCTCACAATGGCTTGGGGCCGGTTAGTGGGCGCCTTTCGACGCCGTTGTCCCCTCGCGGCGGTGTGCCGTTTCTAGTCGGGTCGCGACGCCGAGTGAATCGCCCGTTCCAGCGCCGTATGGATGGGCAAATTACAGGCGAGGACGTTGCCGGTGTCCATGACGTCATTGCGACCATAGAGCTCGGTTACGGTGCCACCGGCCTCGCGTACCAGCAGCACGCCGGCGGCGATATCCCATGGCTTGAGGTCGTTCTCCCAGAAGCCGTCGAGCCGGCCATTGGCAACCCAGGCCAGGTCCAGCGCCGCCGAGCCGGCGCGGCGGATGCCTGCGGTCTCGTTCAGCACGCCGCCGAGCTGCGGGAGATAACGCTGGATGCGCTCCTCATCCCGGAAGGGGGCGCCCGTGCCGATCAGCGCCCGGTCCAGCGAATCGGTGCGCGAAACGCGGATGCGGCGCGAGTTGCACTGCGCGCCGCCGCCCGCCGTAGCGGTATACAGATCGTTGGTATTCGGCTCGTAGATCACCGCGTGCGCGAGCTTGCCGCGATAGGTGACGCCGATGGAAACCGCATAATGCGGAATCCCGTGCAGGAAATTGGTCGTGCCATCGAGCGGGTCGATGATCCAGACCGTGTCCGAGTCCCCGGAGGCCCCGCCTTCCTCGCCGAGAATGGCGTGGTCGGGATAGTAGCGGCGGATAATGCGCGTGATCTCGGCCTCGGCGGTGCGATCGACCTCCGAGACGAAATCGCTCTTGCCCTTGGACGTGACGGTCAGGCGATCCGTCTGGTGCGCGTGGCGCAGAATGATGTGACCGGCGGCGCGTGCAGCCTGCACGCCCACATTGACCAATGGATGCACGGATAAGGACCGATGAAAGAGCCGCTAGAGGGCGCGCAGCATAGCAAAAGCACCGATGCCTCCCTGAGTGGGCTGCGCGTGGTGCTGGTACGCACCCAGCACCCCGGCAATATCGGCGCAACGGCCCGCGCCATGAAGACCATGGGCCTGTCCGACCTCGCCCTGGTCGCGCCGCAGGCCCCGCCCGACGAGCAAAGCTGGGCGATGGCCAGCGGTGCAGTCGATGTTCTCGACGCCATGCAGCGCTTCGACAACCTCGCCGAGGCGCTCGCCGACTGCTCGCAGGTGGTAGGTGTCTCCGCGCGCCGTCGCGGCATTTCACTGGAAGTCAGCGATGCACGCAGCTGGGCAGGGCAGTGGGCTGCTGCGCCCGCCGGTCGTACCGCCATCGTCTTCGGCGCCGAGCGCACCGGCCTGACCAACGCCGAGCTCGCGCTCTGTCAGCGGGCCGTACAGATTCCGGCCAACCCCGACTACGCCTCGCTGAATCTCGCTCAGGCCGTGCAGGTGCTGGCCTACGAATGCCGCATGGCCGCCCTGGGCGGTCTGCGCGGTACGCGCCCGCGCCGGCCGGCGGATCACGCCACCATGGAAGGCGTCTACGAGCATCTGGAACGGATGCTGGTCGCCACCGACTTCCTCGATCCCGACAAGCCGCGTCACCTGATGCGCCGGTTGCGTCGGCTGATTGCGCGGGCCGAGCCGGACAAGGTCGAGGCGAATATTCTGCGGGGGATGTTTTCCGCGGTGGAGAAGTATCGGGGAGATCGGTGATGGGGTCTGTTCGTCATCCCTATTGGAAGCGTTGTGCTTCTGGGTTCCGCGCCCTGTTAGCACTGAGCTACCGAATTAGCGTTTGAGCGAGGCGCGGCTTACTTTTCTATTACGCGATAGAAAAGTAAGCAAAAGACCGCGCCCCGACACCAGCGCCGGCCCTGGCGGGCCGGTTCCCTCCGCGCCGGGCGTGCTCGGGGTCGCATTGAGCGGCATCCCTGCCGCGCAATGCTCAGGCGGCCATCCATGGCCGCCTGCCCCCTGCGCTCGCCCGGCGCTCCGGCGCTGGTGTAGGGGGAATCGAGACGGCTCGTCGCTTCGCGACATTGCTGCAGGCAACGTCCGGATTGCGACGAAGCGATCGTTTGGTGCGGCTCCCCTTATGCAGCGATGCCGCGGAGCGGCGAGCCCGAACGATCCGTGCCCTTTGAGGGTGGCCGGCTCGAATGGCGCGCGCAGGGGTCGCGAGACAGGAAGTCGAGCGAGGGCGACCAGGCCATGGATGGCCTGTTCGCCCGTGCCCCGAGCACGGCATCCGAGACGGGAACCTGTCGCGGCGCAGCCGCGGCAGGCCACCCGGCGGGCACCATGGTTTTGGTGACTTTTGCCGAAACAAAAGTCACCCGCGCATTGCGATGGCGCTTCAACGGCAGCGCGCCCGTTGCAGGCGCGGAACTCCCGGGCACGCTGCTTTCAAACTGGTATTTCCTCTTCGATCAGTCGCGAACCGCATACTTTGCGCGGAACTGCTTCCAGCTGGTCGCCGATCAAACGCGGCCGCGCTTGCCGCAGGCTCTACAATGGCAACACCTGCCACAGGCAATGAGGCCCCCCATGTTCAGCACCATGCGCGAGGACATTGATTGCGTTTTCGAGCGCGATCCCGCAGCCCGCAACGTCTGGGAAGTGCTGACCTGTTATCCGGGGCTGAAGGCGCTGTGGGCGCACCGCGTCAGCCACTGGCTGTGGCGGAACGGCCTTCGCTGGCTGGCGCGGATGAACTCGCAGATCGCGCGATTCCTGACCGGTATCGAGATTCATCCGGGTGCGGTCATCGGCCGGCGTTTCTTCATCGACCACGGCATGGGCGTGGTGATCGGCGAGACGGCCGAGATTGGCGACAACGTCACGCTCTACCACCAGGTCACGCTCGGCGGCACGAGCTGGAACGGCGGCAAGCGGCATCCGACGCTGGAGGACAACGTCGTCGTCGGCGCCGGCGCCAAGGTGCTCGGGCCGATCACCGTCGGTGCGGGCGTGCGCGTGGGCTCCAATTCGGTGGTGGTGCGCGACGTACCGGCGGCGTCTACCGTGGTCGGCATTCCGGCCCGCGTGGTGGCCAAGGCGCGTGAGCCCAGCGAGCGCGTAGCGGCCATGGCCAAGCGCATGGGCTTCGACGCCTATGGCCTGTCGCGCGACATGCCGGACCCGGTGGCTGACGCGCTCAACGCCATACTGGATCACATGCATACCCTCGACGAGCGCGTTATCTCGCTCTGCGACACCCTGGCCGAGCGTGGCGAGGCGGTGCCACAGGAGGATATCGAGCCCATGGAGAAGCCCGACTTCTGCCGCGAGGAGGAAGAGCGCGAGGCCGAGCAGAAGGGCGACGACACGGAATCCGGCGGGCGCGGCGCAGTCTGAGGGAACGCGCCACTTTGCTGAGCCACAGATGGCACAGATTGGTGGGATGACACAGCTGGTGCGCTGACTTAGTCAGCGCTATCAGCACATCAAGAACATACTTGTAATCTGTGGCCACGCATCGTCCGACTGGGCACAACCCGTCAGGAGTGTTCACTGATGCCCGTATATCTCGACCACAACGCCACGACGCCGCTGCATCCCGAGGCCCTTGAGGCCATGCAGCCGCATCTGACCAAGCCCTTCGGCAACCCTGCCAGCGTGCACCGCTTCGGCCGCGCCGCGCATGGCGCGGTGCAGCGCGCGCGCGTCGAGGTGGCAGAGCTGGTTGGCTGTCGCCAGGACGAGGTGATCTTCACAAGCGGCGGCACCGAATCCGACAATCTCGCAGTCAAGGGCGCGGCCGCCGCGCAGCCGGGCCGCACGGTGCTCTACGGGGCCACCGAGCACCCGGCCGTGCTGGAGGCCGCCGAGGCGCTGCGCGAGACCGGCACGCCGGTGGAGGTCATCCCGCACAGCGCTGATGGCCATCCGGACTGGCCGTGGCTGGAGCAGCGCCTGGGCCAGGGCGACGTCGGACTCGTCTGCCTGATGGCGGCCAACAACGAGACCGGCGTCATTCTCGACACCGCGCGCGCCGCCGAGCTGGCGCATGCCCATGATGCGCTTCTGCACGTCGACGTTGTGCAGGCAGCCGGCAAGATCGCGCTGGATTTCGCCGGCTCGGGCGCCGACATGATGGCGCTCTCCGCCCACAAGCTCTTCGGTCCGCGCGGCGTCGGGGCGCTCATCCTGCGCGCCGGCACCACCATCCACGCCCAGATGCACGGCGGCGGTCACGAAGGCGGGATGCGCAGCGGCACCCTCAACGCGCCGGGCATCGTCGGCTTCGGCGCGGCCTGCCGCGTGGCGGCGCGCGACATCGCCGAGCGCAACGTGCATTGCCGCGCGCTGCGCGATCGGCTCGAGGCAGGCCTGCAACAGCTGTCTGATGTCACCATCTTCGCGGCAGGCCAGGAGCGACTGTCCAACACCTGCCAGTTCGCCTTACACGGTTACGACGGCGAGGCCATGGTGATGGCCTTCGATCGCGAGGGTTTTGCGGTCTCCTCCGGCTCGGCCTGCCAGAGCGAGCACGGCGAGCCCAGCCACGTACTGCTCGGCATGGGGTTGCCGCGCGACATCGCCAAGGCGGCCGTGCGCGTCAGCGTCGGTCCGGACAACAGCGACGCCGACATCGACGCGCTGCTTTCTGCGCTGGCGCGCATCCGTGAGACGCCGATGGCGGCCATGGCCTAGCGAGCATTGTGAGCATCTATCTGGACCATGCCGCCAGCACGCCGCTCGCCGATGAGGCGCGCGCGGCGATGCTGGCACAGCTCGACGGCGCGGGCGCCAACCCGGCTTCCGACCATGCGCCCGGCGCTGAAGCGGCCACTGCCGTCGAGGCGGCGCGCGCGCAGATCGCCGCCGCCATCGGTGCGCAGCCCGAGGAGATCGTTTTCACGTCGGGTGCGACTGAGGCCGACAACCTCGCCATCAAGGGCAGCCTCGAATTTCTCGGCGGCGGGCATCTGCTGACCACCCGCATCGAGCACAAGGCCGTGTTGGACGCCGCCGGCCGTTTGGCCGAACAGGGCGTGCCGATGAGCTATGTCGATCCCGCTGCCGACGGTCGTGTGCGCGTCGAGGATATCGCCGCTGCACTGCGACCGGATACGGCGCTGGTTTCCGTGATGTGGGTGAACAACGAGACCGGCGCGATCAATCCCATTGCCGAGATCGCCGCGCTCTGCGCCGAGCGCGGTGTGCGCCTGCACGTCGACGCCGCGCAGGCGTTGGGCCGGCTGCCCATCGACATGGCCGAGGTTCCGGTGGCGTTGATGAGCCTGTCCGCGCACAAGTGCTACGGCCCCAAGGGGATCGGTGCGCTCTTCGTGCGCCGTCGGCCGCGGGCGCGGGTGGCGGCGCAGATGCACGGCGGCGGTCACGAGCAGGGCATGCGCTCGGGCACGCTTGCCACGCATCAGATCGCCGGCTTCGGCGCCGCCGCGGAGCTGGCCGCGGCCCGGTGCGAGGCGGACTACGCACACGCGACCGGGTTGGCCGAGCGGCTGCGCAGCGGATTGGAAGGGATGCCCGGCCTGCTGATGAATTCCGACCCCGACGCCTGCGTGCCGCATATCGTCAATATCGCTTTTGACGGCATCCACGGTGAGGCGCTGCGCGCGGCCACGGCCGAGCTGGCGGTGGCCTCGGGCTCGGCCTGCTCGGCCGCCGATGCCGAATCCAGCTATGTGCTGCGCGCCTTGGGGCGCAGCGATCGCCAGGCGGGCGCGGCGTTGCGCATCTCCACCGGGCGCGACACCACCGCCGACAACATCGACCGCGCCGTCGCCGTCATCGGGGCGGCGGTGGAGCGGCTGCGCACCATCGCGGCATGAAGGCCATCGGCCCGCAGGCTTATTCGGCCACCGTCTGGCTGCGATTCACCGCGCCGCAGCGCGCGGGGCATCCGCCTGAGGCTGTCAGCGGCTGTGCCGAGTCGTCGGCTCATCAGTTGCGCGTCTGCTTTCATCGCAGCGATAGCGGCTACCGTTTCACGGCCATAGGCTGCCCGACCACCATCGCGGCGGCCGACTACTGCGCCGAGCAGCTCGACGCGGGTCGCACGCCGCAGGCAGCCGAGATGATGGACGGCCTTGAAATTCCGGAGGATCGCCGTCACTGTGTGTTGTTGTGCGAAGACGCGATGGCCGCGCTCGCAGCGCGCCTCGCACAGGCCCTTTCAGGACAGGATCGACAGGCATCATGAGCATTACTCTTAGCGAAGCCGCAGCCGACCGCATCCGTCGCCAGCTCGCCGAGCGCGGGCAGGGCATCGGGCTGCGTGTGGGTGTCACCACCACCGGCTGCTCGGGCAACGCCTATAAGCTCGACTATGCCGACGCGGTTGGCGAGGACGAAGTCGCCTTCGAGCAGCACGGCGCCACGGTCGTCGTCGCCAAGCGCGATCTGCCCATGCTCGACGGCCTGAACGTGGACTTCCGTCGCGAAGGACTGAACGAGCTCTACCGCTTCGACAACCCCAACGCCACCGGCCTCTGCGGCTGCGGCGAGAGCTTCCACCTCGCCGAGGAAGAAGCCGCTTCCTGAATTCGCGCGATACCGGATTGTCATGCCGCGCTCCTAGAATGCGCGGATGATCTCTCCGAAATCCGTGATCGCGGCGGCCGTTCTGCTGCTCGCCGCCTGCAGCAGTTCCGACGATGCGCCCCGAGGCGAAGCCCGGCTCAGCCTGAACACCGCCAGCACCGCCTTCGGGCGGGTCGTCTCCGAGCCCGCCGGCATTGACTGCCCTGACCGCTGCGCGGCGAGCTTTCCGGCGGGCGAGGAAGTCGTGCTGCGTGCCGAAGACAGCGACACGGCCGTCTTCGAGCGCTGGGGCGGGGACTGCGGCGAAGCGCGCGAATGTCCTGTGCGCCTCGATGAGGGGCGTGCGTTGCCGGTGCATTTCGCCGCTGCGCGGCGTCTGTCGCGCGGGCACTGGCGCGGCGGTGATACGCATGTGCACAGCGATCATTCCAGCGACGGCAGCCTGCCGCGCCAGATCAACGAAGGCGCTCGGGGCAATGTCTCGGTAGGCGATCAGATCACTTTCGCCGAGCGGACCGGTACCGATTTCCTGTCGATCACCGACCACCGCACCTTCGATCAGCACTACCACCCCGAGTGGTTCTCTGAGGAGGTTCTGCTGCTTCGCGGGGAAGAGGCCAACGGCCGGCCGCACGCGATCGTGCAGGGTGGCGTGGAGCGTGTGCTGCAGCAGGCCAGCAACAACGTGCGCGCGCTGCAGCAGTCGATCTGGGACGCCCGTGCCCAGGGCGCGGTCTGGATCACTGCCCACCCCGACCGCGATGCCACCGAGGACGATGGCACGCCGCTCGATGTCGCGGCGCCGCTGGGGGTTGGTGCGGTCGAGATCTGGAACATCGCGCGTGACGCCGACGCCAATATCGCCTACGCCGAGACCATGTGGAATCGCGGCTACCGCTTCGGCGTCGTGGCGGCCTCGGACAACCATTTTCGCGAGCTGCGCCTCATCTCCGGGCCGGGCACGCCGCGGACCAGCCTGCGCATGCGCGAGCTGCGCGAGGTCGAGGTGCTGTCGGCGCTTGCGGCCGGGCACAGCCGGCTGTCGGCCAGCGCCGTCGGCCCGACGCTGAGCATGCAGGCCGCGGTCGGCGAGGGAGAGACCGCGCAGCGCTACCAGGCCGGCGACGAGATCTTCGTGCCCGCCGGCACGAGCGTGGCGCTGGAACTGGTCACCGAGCGTGCGCTGGGCACTCGGCTGCGTGTCTTTCGCAACCCGGGTCGTGACGCCGGCCCGCTCGCGACCTTCACGCCCACCGCATTGATGGGCGAAGAGCGCTTCACGTTGGAACTCGAAGCCGAGGACGCAGCCGCCTGGTATCGCGCTGAGCTGCGTGGTCCCGGCAAACCGGATTCGCCGCTGTTCACGGTCGAGAATCTCGTCGACGGCCTGGCCGAGGGCGATCTGCTGCCCATCCTCGAAACGGTCGGAGAGTTGCCCGGCCAGCTGCGTGCGGCCACGCCGGCGCTCTTCGTCTCGGAACAGCCGCCACAACCCGACACCGTCGTGCCGTTGCCGGCCGATTCCGGGGGTGATGACGGCGCCCGGTTGGCCATCGGCTCGCGCGCGGCCTGGAGCGGCTTTCCGGATGTTGCGGCAGTCGGCGAGGTGACGCATATCGTCGCCGAAGCGCGCGTCGACGGCCGCGCCGGCGTGTACTACCGCCGCGACGAGGCCGGAGAATTCAGCAGGCTGCGTGATCTGGCGCCCGACTCGGCGTCCGCGCGCCTGCCACGCGTGGCCGCGCGAGGCGATACGGTCTGGGTGGTCTGGCAGGATGAGCGCGCCGGCGAAATCCCGCGCCAGCCCGCCATCATGGCGCGCGCCAGCTTGGATGGCGGCCGCAGCTGGGAGCCTGAGATCATAGTGCGCGCCGTCGACGGTCGCGCCGAGCATCCCGATATTTCCTTCGACCGGCAAGGGCATCCCGTCATCGTCTGGCAGGAGATCGGCAGCGGCCGCGCCTTCGATGTCTGGGCGCAGGTGTTGGGCCGCGACGCCGAGCCCGTCAACCTTTCGGGGGCGGACAAGGAGACGGCGGCGGCGAATGCATTCGATACGCGCTCTGCGCGTTGGCCGGCTTCGCTCTATCCGGCGGTTTCGGTGGCCGATGACGGCAGCATCGCGGTGGTCTGGCAGGACAACCGCAGCGACCCGGATCCGCTGTTCACCGGCTCCCTTGGCAATGCCGAGGGCACGAGTCCCGACGACTGGGCCATCTTCAGCGCCCTGCGTGGCCCCGGCAGTGAGCAGTGGCTCCGCGGCCCGATTGCTGCAGTCGCTCAGGCAGCGCAACGCTTCCCCACCGTGGTGCACGGCAACGCTGGCGTGCTGCATCTGGCCTGGGAGCGCCAGGCGCTGTCGGACTCGGGCACGACGGCGTACGTGCAGGCCACGCGCCTGGCGCCGGGAGCCGATGACTGGCAGTCCGCGCAGGATGTCGCCGGCAGCGAGGCCTTCAGCGCTCAGCGCCCGGCGCTGGGGCTCGGTGCGGACGGCGCGCCGATGCTGACCTGGATGGACGCTGGCGCCGAGGACTGGCGCTGGCGCATCGGCCGCGCCGATTTCGACGGCGCGCGTTGGGCGGCCGTGCGTGCTATCGATGCGCGCGGCAACAACACTTGGCCGGCGCTGTCCGACGGACAACTGGTCTTTGCCGGCACGCGCAACGCGCGGCGCCTGCAGCGCGATGCCACGCAACAGATATTCGTGCGCGGCGGCGAATAGGCGCGTGGCCCGGGAACGACCGCCGGTGCTGGTGGTCAATCCGGGGCAAGGTTAGAATGGCGGGCTTTGTCGGCGATCGGATGCTTCGGTGGCCGGCGCCCCCAACAACAATCTGGAGTTCCGTACATGGCGGTTGAACGCACCCTTTCCATCATCAAGCCCGACGCAGTGGCAGCCAATGCCATCGGCGACATCTACAGCCGCTTCGAGAAGGCCGGTCTGAAGGTCGTCGCAGCCCGCATGCTGCACCTGACGCGCGGCGAAGCCGAGGGCTTCTATGCGGTGCACCGCGAGCGCCCCTTCTTCACCGATCTGGTCAACTTCATGGTCACGGGTCCGGTGATGGTGCAGGTCCTGGAAGGCGACGACGCCATCGCGCGCCATCGCGACATCATGGGCGCGACCAACCCAAAGGAAGCCGCGCCGGGAACGATCCGTGCGGACTTCGCCACCTCCATCGACGAGAACGCCGTGCACGGCTCCGATAGCGCCGAGAACGCCGCGACCGAGATCGCCTACTTCTTCCGCGCCACGGAAGTCGTGCCGCGCACGCGCTAGGGCAACGTTGAGCGCAGAAGTCATCAATCTGTTCGGTCACGACCGCGCCGGTCTGCGCGCGGCGCTGGCGGAGATGGGTGAGAAGCCCTTCCGCGCCGACCAGCTCATGCAGTGGATCTATCGCCACGGCGTGGATGACTTCGGCGCCATGACCAATCTGTCGCTTTCGCTGCGCGACAAGCTTGCCGAGCACTGCACGGTGGCCGCACCGGAAGTACTGGCGCATCAGGAGTCCACCGACGGCACCCGCAAGTGGGTGCTGGCCGTGGGCGGCGAGGGCGAGCAGGCGGTGGAAACCGTCTTCATCCCCGAGGGCAGCCGCGGCAGTGAGCGCTACCGCGGCACGCTTTGCATCAGCAGCCAGGTGGGCTGTGCGATGGATTGCAGCTTCTGCTCCACCGGCAAGCAGGGCCTGTCGCGCAATCTGACGGCGGCCGAGATCGTCGCCCAACTCTGGTTCGCTGCACACGCCCTCAGCGGCAATGGCGACCTGAAAGATCAGCGCGCGATCACCAATGTCGTCTTCATGGGCATGGGCGAGCCGCTGGCGAATTACGCGGCGGTGCTTACGGCCATCCGCGTCTTTCTCGACGACTTCGGCTTCGGACTGTCCAAGCGCCGCGTGACGGTGTCCACTTCCGGGCTGGTGCCCTTCATGGACCGGCTGCGCGGTGACTGCGACACGGCCATGGCCGTCAGTCTGCACGCCGCGGACGACGCGCTGCGCAACGAGCTGGTGCCCATCAACCGCAAATACCCGCTCGACGAGCTGATGGCGGCCTGCCGGCGCTACACCGCCGACCGCGGCCGCAAGACGCACATCGTCTACGAGTACGTCATGCTGGACGGCGTCAATGACGCCGATTCGCAGGCGCGCGATCTGGCCAAGCTGCTCGGCGACCTGCCGGCCAAGGTGAATCTCATCCCCTTCAATCCCTTTCCCGGTGCGCCCTACGAGCGCTCGGCGCCCGCACGCGTCGATGCCTTCCAGGAGCAGCTGCGCCGCCGCAATATCGTCACCACCGTGCGGCGCACGCGCGGTGACGACATCGACGCCGCCTGCGGGCAGCTGGTGGGGCGCGTGACCAGTCGCCAGCGCAACCGCCTGGGCGGCATCCCGGTGGTCAGGGCATGAGCGGTCTCGGCCGTAGCATCCGTACGCCGTTGGCGGCGCTGCTGACAGCGCTGCTCGTTGCCGGCTGTATCACTACCGGCGGCGAGCGTGAGCCCGACCGCCGCGAAGCCGCGCGTGCCAATACCGAGCTCGGCGCCGGCTACATCCGCAACGGCAATGACGACAAGGCGCGCGAACGGCTGGAGCGCGCCATCTCCATCGACGATCGCTATGCCCCGGCGCATGCCACCTACGCGCTAGTGCTCGCGCGGCAGGGCGAGGACGAAGGAGCCGATCAGCATTTCCGGCGCGCGCTGCGCCTGGCGCCGGAGAATCCGGATTTCCGCAACAACTACGGCGCTTTCCTCTGCGCGCGCGGGCAAGCCGAGGCTGCCGTGGAGCAGTTCCTGCGCGCCGGCGAGACGCCAGGCTATGTCGGCCGCGCAACGGCGCTGACCAACGCCGGCTTGTGCCTGCGCGACCGTGACCCCGAGCGCGCCGAGCAGCTGCTGCGCAAGTCGCTGGAGCTGAACCCGCAGAACGCTGTGGCGCTCGAACAACTCGCCTGGGTGAAGTATCTGCAGGGCGATATGATGGGGACGCGTGCTTTCATTTCCCGCTTCGAGCGCATCGCCGAGCCCGTGCCCGATATGCTGTGGCTGGCCGCCCAGACCGAGACCGCCCTCGGTGACGACGAAACCGCGGCCGACTATCGGCGGCAGTTGTCGCGACGGTTCCCGGGCTACGAGCCGCCGCAGACCAAAGCGCCGGACCCGCAGTCCGCCATCGAAAGGCCATGAACGAGATCGATCCCGACAAGCAGCCGGACAGCGCCGAAGAGGCAGCCCCGACCGAGGCGGCCGCGCCTCAGGTTTCCCCCGGCGAGATGCTGCGCGAAGCGCGCGAAGCGCGCGGCTTATCGCAGGCCGAGCTGGCCGAGGCGGCCAAGCTGCCGCAGGCGACCATTGCCTCGCTCGAGTGCGACGACTTCGCGGTGCTCAACGAGCCCGTCTATGTGCGTGGCTACTACCGCAAGTGCGCGCTGACGCTGGAGACGGATGTCGACGCCATGGTGCGCGCCTACGAGCAGAAGGCGCGCCCGGCCGCGCCGGCGTTGCCCGACAAGATTCCGGTCGTCGCAGGCGGTGGTGTGTCGATCTTCCGGAGGCTGCTGCGGGGAGTGCTCATCCTCCTGCTCCTCGGCCTGTTGGCGGCTGCCGGCTGGTGGCTGCTGCAACCGCCGACGGCCAATTCGGGCAACGGCGGCTTCGGCGCTTTCAACGGCGGCGACGCCTCCGGCGAGAGCTTTGGCGATGCCGGGCTTGCGGGCGGCCAGGAAACCGAATCCGAGTTTGAACCTCAGCCCGAGCCTGATCCGTCCGAAGCCGCCGAGCCGTCGGCGGCCGAGGCGAGCACTGCCCAGGATGGTGCACGAAGCAGTCGCGCTGACGAAGTCGAAGTCGCAGCCACCGGGGAAGCAGCTGCACCAATCCTGGAGTTGCGTTTCCAGGACGAATCCTGGCTGCGCGTGCGCGACGCCAACGATCGGACCCTGATGAATGAGCTCGTCAGCGCCGGTGCCCGCGAGCGCATCGAGGGCGAGGCACCGCTGGAGCTCTTTGTCGGTTACGCGCAGGGCGTCGAGGTGACCTGGCGCGGCGAGCCGGTCGATCTGGACGATGCCACGCGCAGCAACAACACGGCGCTGGTCAGCCTCGAGTAGCGGTATGCGGTACGTCCACGACATTGCGCGCCGGAAGTCCCGGCAGATCCACGTCGGCCGTGTCGCCGTCGGTGGCGATGCGCCGGTGGCGGTGCAGACCATGACCAGCACCGACACCGAGGATGTCGACGCTACCGTCGCGCAGATCAAGGCCTGCATGAAGGCCGGCGCCGACATCGTGCGCGTGTCGGTACCGACACTCGCTGCGGCCAAGGCCTTTGGCGAGATCCGCAAACAGGTGGGCTACACGCCGCTGGTGGCGGATATCCACTTCAACTACAAGTGCGGCATCGCCGCAGCCGAGGCGGGTGCGGACTGCCTGCGCATCAACCCCGGCAACATCGGCGGCGAGAAGAAGATCGCCGAGGTCGTCGCCTGCGCGCGCGCGCACCGCATCCCCATCCGCGTCGGCGTCAACGCCGGCTCGCTGGAAGCGGATATCCAGGAGAAGTACGGCGAGCCCAACGCCGACGCGCTGGTCGAGTCCGCGCTGCGCCACATCGACATCCTCGACCGCTTCAACTTCCCGGACTTCAAGATCAGCATCAAGGCCTCCGATGTCTTCATGACGGTGGATGCCTACCGCAAGCTGGCGGCGCAGATCGACCAGCCGCTGCATCTGGGCATTACCGAGGCCGGTGGCCTGCGCTCGGGCAGCGTCAAGTCCGCCATCGGCCTGGGCATGCTGCTCGCCGAGGGTATCGGCGAGACGCTGCGCGTCTCGCTGGCCGCGGACCCGGTCGAGGAGGTCAAGGTCGGCTGGGACATCCTCAAGTCGCTGGGGCTGCGCAAGCGCGGCATCAATCTCATTGCCTGCCCGAGCTGCTCGCGCCAGAACTTCAATGTCATCGAGACCGTCGCCGAGCTCGAGCGGCGCTTCGAGGACATCGACGAGTCCATGGACGTCGCCGTCATCGGCTGCGTCGTCAACGGCCCCGGCGAGGCGCGCGAGGCGAGCCTGGGCGTGGCCGGCGGCTACCCGAGCTCGATCTACGACGACGGCAAGATCACCGAGAAGTCGCACAACGCCGATCTGGTCGATCGGCTCGAGACGATGGTGCGCAACAAGCTGGCTGCTCGCCGTGCCAAGGAAGCCGGTTCCGAAGGGGAGAGCGAATGAGGCTGCAGTCCCTGCGCGGCTTCCGCGACATTCTTCCCGACGAGGCCGCGCGCTGGCAGCGCATTCTCGACGCCGCGCGCGCCGCGGCCGAGGCCTACGGCTACCGGCAGATCCATCTGCCGCTGGTCGAGGCCACCGAGCTGTTCAAGCGCTCGGTGGGCGAGGCCACGGACATCGTCGCCAAGGAGATGTTCAGCTTCCGCGACCGCGACAAGACGGACATGAGCCTGCGCCCCGAGGGCACAGCCAGCTGCGTGCGCGCCGGCATCGAGCACGGCCTGCTGCATAACCAGCAGCAGCGGCTCTGGTATTCGGGTCCGATGTTCCGGCACGAGCGGCCGCAGGCCGGCCGCTACCGGCAGTTCCACCAGTTCGGCGTCGAGGCCTTCGGTATGGCTGATCCGGCCTGCGACATCGAGGTCATCGCCATGTCTGCCGCCATCTGGCGGGCACTGGGACTGGAGGGCCTGACGCTGGAGCTCAACACCCTCGGCAGTCCGGAATGCCGTACGCGCTACCGCGAGCAGCTGCGCGACTTCCTGCGCGAGCACATCGATGCGCTGGACGCGGACGCCCGCGAGCGCGTCGAGACCAATCCGCTGCGTGTGCTCGACAGCAAGCATCCCGATACGCGTGCGGTGGTGGCCGACGCCCCGCGCATGGCGGACAGCCTGAGCGCGGAGGCGCGCGCGCACTTCGAGGCGGTCTGCGCCGGTCTCGACGGGCTGGGCATTGCCTGGACGCACAACTCGAATCTGGTGCGTGGGCTGGATTACTACACCCACACGGTCTTCGAATGGACCACCGATCAGCTCGGTGCCCAGGGCACCGTCTGCGCCGGTGGCCGCTACGACGGGCTTGTCGAGCAGCTCGGTGGCGGTGAAGTGGCGGCTGTGGGCTTCGCCATGGGCATCGAGCGCCTCGCCCTGCTGCTGGAGCAGGCGGAGTTGCCGGTGGCCGACAGCGCGCCGCAGGTCTATCTCTGCTGGCAGGGTGACGACTGCCTGCCGGCCGCGCAGCGCATTGGCGAGCGCCTGCGCGCCGCCGGTTTGCGCACGGTGGTCAATGCCGGTGGTGGCAGCTTCAAGGCGCAGTTCAAGCGCGCCGACCGCAGCGGCGCCGACTGGGCGCTGGTGCTCGGCCCCGATGAGCTGGCCAGCGACACGCTTCAGCTAAAATCCCTGCGCCAGCGCGAGCCGCAGCGCACGCTCACCGTCGACGAGGCCCTCGCCCAGTTGGGTGCTGACGTGGCCATCGACCCCATTGCTGTTTGACGAAGAGAGTTTTAAGTGGCTTACGACGAAGACGAACAGGTACAACGCATCCAGCAGTGGTGGTCCGAGAACTGGAAGGCCCTGGTGGGCGGTCTGGTAATTGGTGTCGGCGGTATTCTCGGCTGGAACGCCTGGCAGAGCCATAGCGAGCAACAGGCTCAGGCCGCCAGCACCCTCTTCGCCGAGGTGCTCTCCGCGGCCGACGCTGATAACCGTGAGGCTGCGATTGCTGCACGCGACACCCTGATCAGCGATTACAGCGGTACGCCTTATGCGGTGGCCGCTTCGCTGCAGGTCGCCGCGCTGCATGCCCGGCAGGGCGAGCTGACGCCCGCGGGCGAGATGCTGGACTGGGCGCGCGAGAATGCCGACGACGCTGCCATGGCGCGCCTGGCGGCCATCCGTTTGGCGCGCGTGCGCTGGGCGCAGGGCGACGCCGAGGCGGCGCTGACGCTGCTCGACGATGGTGGTGGCCATTTCCGTGCCGTGGCCGAGGAACTGCGCGGCGACATCCTTCTCGAGCAGGGTGAGCGCGTGGCCGCGCATCGTGCCTACAGCGAGGCCCTGACGGCCGCGCCGCAGGAAAGCCGCGAGCTGCTGCAGCAGAAGCTGGACGATCTGGCCGACGTCGGGGACTCGGCCGAGGCGGCAGACGCATGAGGGCCGCCAACGCAAACCTTCTGGTCGCGCTGCTCGGTTCCGGTCTGCTGCTCGCCGGCTGTGGTGGCGGCAAGTCCGTCCGGCAGCCAGCCGTGCTGGAAACCATCGATAACCGCACGGTTACCATCGAGAGCGCCTGGCGCAGCAGCAGCGGGCCGGACGCCGATGACCTGGATCTGGGTCTGACCACCGTGGTGACGGACGACGCCGTCTTCACCGCTGACGCCCACGGCTACGTCTATGCGCTCAACCGCGACAGCGGCAAGCGCATATGGCGGACCGACACGGATCTGCGTATCAGCGCCGGGCCAACGGTCGAGGGCGATCAGGTGCTGATCGCCACGCGCGATGCCGCAGTTCTTGCCCTGTCGCGTGCCGACGGTAAGGAACTCTGGCGCAGCACGGTGACCAGCGAGGTCGTTGCGGCTCCGGCGAGCAACGGCAAGACGGTGGTCGTACGCAGCGTCGATGGGCGTGTCACCGCGCTGTCGGCGGAAGACGGCAGCCAGCAGTGGATCACCGGGCGCACCGTGCCGCCGCTGACGCTGCGTGGCATGGCGCCGCCGCTGATCGCCGGGCCCGTGGTCGTCACCGGCCTGGAGACCGGTCGCCTCATCGCGCAGCGCCTAAGTGATGGCGAAACGGCCTGGGAGGCCGTGGTTTCGGTGCCCAGCGGGCGCTCGGAGCTGGAGCGCATCGCCGACGTCGACGCCCGCATGCTGCTCGCGAGCGACACCATCTTTGCGCTCTCCTACGGCGGCGACGTGGTCGCCATCAATCGCTTCAACGGCGATGAGCGCTGGCGCCGAAGCATCCGCAGCTACACCGGCGCCGCACTCTCCGATGATGGCAGTCAGCTCTTCGTCACCGCCGAGGATGGCGCGGTCTGGGGGCTGCAGACCGAGAACGGCGCTGCCGCCTGGAAGACCGAGGCGCTGGCCTGGCGCCGCCTGAGCGCGCCGGCGTTCCACGCCGGGCATGTCGCCGTCGCGGATTACGAAGGCTACGTCCACTACCTTTCGCCACGCGACGGTGCCATCGTTGGCCGCAGCCGGCCGCTGGGGGCGCGGGTCGATGCCACACCGGTCGTTGACGGCGATCGTCTCTACATCGGTGATATCGAAGGCCGTCTCGCCGCGCTCGGCGCGAAAGCGGAATAGCCCATGCGTGCCCGGGCCGGACTTCCCACGCTGGCCTTGGTCGGGCGCCCGAATGTCGGCAAGTCCACGCTGTTCAATCGGCTGACCGGCACACGTGACGCGCTGGTGGCCGACTTCGCCGGACTGACGCGCGATCGCCAGTACGGCATCGGCGAGCACAGCGACTGGCGCTACATCGTCGTAGATACCGGTGGGCTGATGCCGGAGCACGACGATCCGCTGGCGGCTCTCGCCGAAAGCCAGGCGCGCATCGCCATCGACGAGGCCGACCGCGTGCTGCTGCTGCTGGACGCGCACGATGGCGTCATGGCCGACGACCGGGCCATCGCCGACTTCCTGCGCCGCGCCGGCAAGCCGGTGATACCCGTAGTCAACAAGCTCGACGGCACCAAGGCGCACACCGCCCTGGAATTCCACGAGCTGGGCCTGGGCGAGCCGCTGACCATCTCCGCGGAGCACGGCCACGGCATTTCGCGCATGCTGCAGGAGGTGTTGGAAGGCCTGCCCGAGGCCGCCGAGATCGATCTGGCGCAGGAGGCCGAGACAGGCATCCGCGTCGCCATCGTCGGCCGGCCGAATGTCGGCAAGTCCACCCTGGTCAACAAGCTGCTCGGCGAGCCGCGCCTGCTGGCCGCCGACCTGCCGGGCACCACCCGCGACGCCATCGAGGTCGATTTCAGCCACGAAGGCGTCGACTACACCCTCATCGACACCGCCGGTGTGCGCCGGCGATCGCGCGTCAGCGAGGTGGTGGAAAAGTTCTCCATCATCAAGACGCTGCGTGCTATCGACAGCGCCCATGTCGTCATCATGATGGTCGACGCGCGCGGCGACATCGGCGAGCAGGACGCGCGCCTTATGGGCCTGATTGCCGAGCGCGGCCGCGGCATGGTGCTGGCGATCAACAAGTGGGACGGGCTGGAGGAAGAGGTCCGCGAGCGCGTGCGGAGCGAGGTGGCGCGCAAGCTTCCCTTCGGAGACTTCGTGCCGCTGGTGACGACCTCGGCCGTGCGCGGTACCGGCCTGAAACCGCTCATGAAGCGGGTAGAGGCCGTGCACGCCAGCGTCACCGCCGACCTGTCCACGCCCGAGCTCAACCGTGTGCTGGCCGAAGCCGTGGCGCATCACCAGCCACCGGCGTCGCTGGGAAGCCGCACCAAGCTGCGCTTTGCCCACCAGGGCGGCAAGAACCCGCTGCAGATCGTCATCCACGGCAACCAGACCGAGCGCCTGCCAGCCGGCTACAAGCGCTATCTGGTGAACACCTTCCGTGAGCATTTCGGCCTGACCGGCATTCCGCTGATCCTGAGCCTGCGCAGTGGCGACAACCCCTTCAAGGATCGCAAGAACCCGCTTACCCAGCGCCAGCGCAAGAAGCGCCGGCGGCTGATGTCGCACGTCAAGCGCTAGGCGTTCCGGCCCGCAGGCCCTCTCCCCTGACCCCTCTCCCCGCGGGAGAGGGGAACGTTGTTGGCGATGGTCAGCGCCAATTGAGTCCCCTCTCCCCACCGGGGAGAGGGGGCAATCTGACGAGGCCTCAGCCCACGAAGCTCTCGCGGATCTCCTGGAAGTAGTCCGCCAGCTGGCGCGGCGGCTGGCCGGTGAGGGTCTCGATATCCTCGGTGACGCGCCCGAAACCGGCCTGGGCCTGGCATTGCGCCATGTCCACCAGCGCTTCGGCCAGCCACTCCGGCAGGCCATTGGCCAGCAGGCCGTCGCGGTAGCTTTCGGCGCTGACTTCGACGGCGCGTACCGGCTTATGGATGGCCGCGGCAACTTGCGCGGCGAGCGCGTTGGCGTCGAAGGCCTCGCTGCCGGTCAGCTCCCAGACGCGGCGCTCCGGCACGGGTGGGTCGTCGATCAGCAGAGCGGCGGCGCAGGTGGCGACATCGCGGGCGTCGACATAGGCCACCGGCGCGCGCACGGAGGGGGTGTAGAAGGCGCCGTGATCGCGCACGGTGGCCTCCATTCCTTGGGCTGCGCTCTGCATGAAGCCGTTGGGTCGCAGCAGGCAATAGGCCAGGCCCGATTCGGCCAACGCCTGCTCGGCAGGCGCGTGCCAGCGCGCGAAGGCGTAGTCCGCCGTGTCGGCCTCCCAGACGGAGACCTTGACCAAGCCCTCGACGCCTGCCTTGGCAGCGGCGCGTATGGCATTGCCTTCCAGCTCGGCCATGCGCGGGCTGGCGGCGGTCAGCAGGAAGACGCGGTCGACATCGGCCAGCGCGGCCTTGATGGTCTGCGGGCGCGCGAGATCGACCTCCACGGCATCCACATCCTCTGCCAGCGCGGCCTCCAGCTTGTCGGCCGAGCGGAAGGCAGCGCGGTACTCCGCGCCGCGCGCTTCCAGCTCGGCGCAGAGGTGGCGTCCGACGGTGCCGCCGGCACCCAGAACCAGAATCATGTGGCTTCGTCTCCTTGCCCGGAAGGCGGGTCGGTGAGGGGTTCACCCGCCGTTGCTGCCAGATTGCCGTGTGCCAGCCGCAGCCGCAATGCGTCGCCGGGTTGGGTCTGGGCGGGGTCGCGCAGGATGCTGCCGTCTGGTGTCTGGGCGATGGCGTAGCCGCGTGCCAGCGTGGAGGCCGGTCCGAGCTGTTGCAGGGCTTCGGTAGCGCGGGTGAGCCGCTGGCGCCGGGCTTCCAGCGTCAGCCGCGCGGCGCGCTGTAGGCGCAGCTGCAGGTGCCGACGCTGCTGCTCGGTCTGGCCAAGCTGCGGCAGCGGCGACTGCCGATCCAATCGATTGCGTACCCGGATCAGTCGCTGCTCGGCAGCGCGCAACTGCTCGCGCGCTGCTTGGCGCAGCGCGCCGCGCGCCTTGCCAAGGCGGGCGGGGGTGTCCACCTGCAGTCGCCGCAGCGGGCTGTGTGCGCGCAGCAGGCTGCGTGCACGCTCCAGCCGCGCGGCGCGCTCGCGGATCTGTGCCTGCGCGGCGCGAGCGAGCTGGCGGCGGCGCTGTGCCACGGCCGTCGCGCGCAGGCTGTCCGGCGCCACGGTGCGACGCGCGACTGCGGCCATGCGCACGCTCAGCTCGTCGCAGCGCTGCGCCAATGTCTGCAGGCGTGCTTCCGGGGAGACGCGCTTCAGCCGTCGCTGCAGGTTGTCCAGGGCACTGCGGCGCTCGGCCTGTGCCTGCTGCTCAGCGCGCAGCAGGCGGCTGCGCAGTTGCGCCACGCGCTGGCTGATGGCACCGGCATCCGGAGCGACGCGCTCGGCCGCGCCGGTGGGTGTTGGCGCACGCAGATCGGCGGCGAAGTCGGCGATGGTGGTGTCGGTCTCGTGGCCGACGCCGGTGATGACTGGAACGGCGCAGGCGCGGATGGCGCGCGCGACGATCTCCTCGTTGAAGGCCCAGAGGTCCTCGATGGAGCCGCCGCCGCGCGCGAGCAGGATGACGTCGACATCCGGCGCGCGCCGCGGCAGCTGCTCCAGCGCGGCGGCGATCTGCGGTGCTGCGCGCTCGCCCTGCACCAGCACGGGCAGCAGGTAGAGCGGGGTCATGGGCCAGCGGCGCTCCAGGGTGGTCAGGATGTCGCGCAGCGCCGCCGCGTCGCTGGAGGTGATCAGGCCGATGGCGCGCGGGAAGACGGGCAGGGGGCGCTTGGCGGACTCTTCGAAGAGCCCTTCGGCGGCCAGCTTCTTCTTCAGCGCCTCGAAGGCTGCCCAGAGTCGGCCTTCGCCGGCGCGCTGCATGGTGCGCGCCTTGATCTGCAGCTTGCCGTTGGGCGGATAGAAGTCGAGCTGACCGCTGATCTCGATCTCGTCGCCTTCGGCCGGAGTGAAGGCGACGCCGCGCGCGTCGGAGGCGAACATCGCGCAGTCGATCTGCGCCTTGTCGTCCTTGAGCCGGAAGTACCAGTGGCCGGAGCGCGCGCGAAAGAAATTGGAGATCTCGCCCACAACGCGCAGTGTCGGAAAAGTGCTGCGCAGCGTGTCGGCCAGCAGGCCGGCGACCTCGCTGACGGTGTAGCTGCGGGGACTGCTCGCGCTGCTCATCGACGGGCGGGGGAGCGGATCGAAGCGTTATACTACGCTACGTCCAGCTAGCTCCCTGCCATGATCCACGATTCGCAGCGCATTCTCTTCGAGGCCCTCACTTTCGACGATGTGCTGCTGCTGCCGGCCTACTCGCAGATCCTTCCCCGTACTGCGGATATCAGCACGCGCCTGACACGCGGCATCGTGTTGCCGGTACCGCTGCTGTCTGCAGCGATGGACACCGTTACCGAGGCGCGGCTGGCCATCGCCATCGCCCAGGAAGGCGGCCTCGGCATCGTGCACAAGAACATGTCCGTCGAGGCGCAGGCCGCCGAGGTCCGCCGGGTCAAGAAGTACGAGTCCGGCATCATCGTCGACCCCATCACGGTGTCGCCCGGCATGACCATCGGCCAGGTGCTGGAGCTGACCCGCGCCAACCAGATCTCCGGCGTGCCGGTGGTCGACGGCGAGGAACTGGTCGGCATCGTGACTTCGCGCGACCTGCGTTTCGAGACGCGCTTCTCCGAGCCGGTATCGGTGGTCATGACGCCCAAGGATCGGTTGATCACCGTGCGCGAGGACGCCTCGCGCGAAGAGATCATGCACAAGCTGCACGAGAACCGCATCGAGAAGGTGCTGGTGGTCGGCGACGGCTTCGCCCTGCGCGGCTTGATCACGGTCAAGGACATCCAGAAGTCCACCGACTTTCCCTTCGCCTGCAAGGATGAGCACGGCCGGCTGCGCGTCGGCGCGGCCGTCAGCACCGGCGGGGATACCGAGGATCGCATCGCTGCGCTGATCGAGGCCGGTGCCGATGTGCTCGTCGTCGATACCGCGCACGGCCACAGCATGGGTGTGCTGGAGCGCGTCAGCTGGGTCAAGAAGAATTATCCGGATGTGCAGGTGGTGGGCGGCAATATCGCGACGGCTGCTGCCGCCGAGGCACTGGTCAAGGCCGGCGCCGACGCCGTCAAGGTCGGCATCGGCCCGGGCTCGATCTGCACGACGCGCGTCGTCGCCGGCGTCGGTGTGCCGCAGGTCTCCGCCATCATGGAAGTGGCCTCGGCGCTGAAGGGCACCGACGTGCCGCTGATTGCGGACGGCGGCATCCGATTCTCCGGTGACTTTGCCAAGGCCATCGCCGCCGGTGCGCACTCGGTGATGATCGGTTCCATGCTTGCCGGTACCGAGGAAGCCCCGGGCGAGGTCGAGCTGTACCAGGGCCGTTCCTACAAGTCCTACCGTGGCATGGGCTCGATGGGCGCCATGGCACAGGGCAGCAAGGACCGCTACTTCCAGGAATCCACTTCGGACCCGGACAAGCTCGTCCCCGAAGGCATCGAAGGCCGCGTGCCCTACAAGGGCCCGATGGGCGCCATCGTCCACCAGCTGGTGGGCGGCCTGCGCAGCTCCATGGGCTACACCGGCTGTGGCGACATCGAGACCATGCGCACCGCCACCAGCTTCGTGAAGATCAGCGCCGCCGGCATGCGCGAGAGCCACGTCCACGACGTCTCCATCGTCAAGGAAGCGCCGAACTACCGGGTTGAGTGAGGGCGGAGCCCGACTTAATGGGCTACTCGCGCCTGTTTGCCTTCAGTTCGTCTAGCAGCTCCGCGAGAGTCAGTGTCGGGTCGTACCGGCGCTCGATGGCGTCAGCCAAGTCGAGATCGTCTTCGGACAGCTCGGCACGTACGGCGTCGTTAACAAGCTGGGACAGAGAGCGATTCGTTCGAGCTGTCTTATTCCGCAACGCTGCGTGCAATTCGGGATCAAGCTCGATCGTGCACCTCACGGAACGCTTGCCCATGTCTTCAACCCTCACCCCGCGATGCCGAGAAAGATGGCAAGACGTCGGTTGACTTCCAGCAGTTCCTCGGACGCGATGTGACCGATTTCCTCGCCAATACGCGTCCGTTTCACGGTCACGGTCTTGTCCACCATGATCTGCGAGCGTTGCCGCAAGCCATTGTCGGGTGTGGGGGACAGATCCACCCGAATCAAAGGTGCCGCCCGCAGATCGCTGCTAATGGGAAGGAGTGTCACCGACGGGTGCTCGTCGAAGAAGTCGGACTGAACGACCAGGGCGGGACGAGGCTTGCCGTAGTCCCCCTGCAGTGTCACCGTCACGATGCTGCCGCGCTTCATGACCAGTCTTGGGTGTCAGCGACGCGCTCGATCCAATCCAGCGTTTCATCTTCCTGCGGGTCCGCTGCCAGCAGCGCGGACTGGCGCCGGCACTCGGCGGCAAAGCCCTGCTTTCGCGTATCCGGCACCCAGAGCTGTACCGGGCGCAGCCCAGCAGCGCGCAGTGCTTCTCTCCGCTTCTGTACTCTTTCCGATCCTGACGTTGCCATTGCCGATCCTCGCGACCGTTCGCCAAAAGACTGGCACTAGTTACATGTAACGTCAACACTTGCAACATCTCGAGCCGAGCTTAGTTACAGCGGCGGCTGGTAGCTGGACCTATCCACTGTAAGAACGCATTCAATGACCGACATCCACGCCCATCGCATCCTGATCCTCGATTTCGGGTCTCAGTACACCCAGCTCATCGCCCGCCGCGTCCGCGAAGCCGGCGTCTACTGCGAGCTGCGGCCCTGGCGGCAGGCAGCAGACGCGGTTCGGGACTTCGCGCCGCAGGGGATCATCCTCTCCGGCGGGCCGGAGACGGTGCTTGGTGCGGATGCGCCACGCGCCGGCGAGGCGGTGTGGGCGGCCGGCGTGCCGGTGCTGGGCATCTGCTACGGCATGCAGACCATGGCCGCGGAGCTGGGCGGCAGCGTGGCGCCGGGCGATGTCCAGGAGTTCGGCTACGCCCGCGTCCGGGCGCGCAACCACTCGCCGCTGCTGCGCGACATTGAGGATCACGTCGAGGCCGACGGTGCGGCCTATCTCGATGTCTGGATGAGCCACGGCGACCACGTCACCACGCTCCCCGAAGGTTTCCAGCGCATCGCCGAGACCGGCGACGTGCCGGTGGCCGGCATGGCCGACCCGGATCGCGGCCTCTACGGCCTGCAGTTCCACCCGGAGGTCACCCACACCACGCAGGGCAAGCGCATCCTGGAGCGCTTTGTTCATGACATCTGCGGCTGCCCGCGCGCCTGGACGCCGGCCAACATCGTCGAAGACCTGACTGCGCGCGTACGTGAGCAGGTCGGCAACAGCCACGTGCTGCTCGGCCTGTCCGGCGGCGTGGATTCGTCAGTGGTAGCGGCATTGCTGCACAAGGCGCTGGGCGATCAGCTGACCTGCGTCTTCGTCGACAACGGCCTGCTGCGCCAGGACGAGGGCGACCAGGTGATGCGCGTCTTCGCGCGGCATCTGGGTGCGCGCGTCATCCGCGTCGACGCCGAGGAGCGATTCCTCGGCGCGCTGGCCGACGAGGCCGACCCCGAGGCCAAGCGCAAGATCATCGGCCGCACCTTCATCGAGGTCTTCGACGAGGAGGCCGGCAAGCTGGAGAACGTCGACTATCTGGCCCAGGGCACCATCTACCCGGACGTCATCGAGTCCGCCGGCGGCGAGACTGGCGGCGCCCACGTCATCAAGTCCCATCACAATGTTGGCGGCCTGCCCGAGCACATGAAGCTCAAGCTGGTCGAGCCGCTGCGCGAGTTGTTCAAGGACGAGGTCCGCAATATCGGCCTCGAGCTGGGCCTGCCACGCGACATGGTCATGCGCCACCCCTTCCCGGGGCCGGGGCTGGGTGTACGCATCCTCGGCCGCGTGCACAAGGACGCCGCCGACACCCTGCGCCGCGCCGACGCCATCTTCATCGAGGAGCTGCGCGCCGCCGACTGGTACGACCGCGTCAGCCAGGCCTTCGCCGTCTACATTCCGGTGAACAGCGTCGGCGTCACCGGCGACGGCCGCCGCTACGCCCCGGTCATCGGCCTGCGTGCGGTCGAGACGGTCGACTTCATGACCGCCCGCTGGGCGCAGCTGCCCTACGACCTGCTCGACACCTGCGCACGCCGCATCGTCAACGAAGTCCCGAACGTCTCGCGCGTCGTCTATGACATCTCCGGCAAGCCGCCGGCGACCATCGAGTGGGAATAGCTTGCCGACCGGAGTGCTTGCGGAAAGGCGCGCGAAAGGCTTTGCCTTACCGGACTGTCAGATATTGCTGACAACAGTGCATCCGGGCTTTGTGGCAGCCTCCGCGCTGCCTATAATGCGGCGCAACATCATATAAAGCGTCACTAGAATTCAAATCCCCCTGCGAGAGAACCCCATGCGGCCCATCCCCCTGCAGCTCAGCGCGCTTCTGTTATCCGCCATCCTGCTTGCCGCATGTGGAGGTGGCAATGACAGCTCCGGCGGCACCGTGCCCCCCGACAATGGCGGCCAGAACGGCGGTGACAACGGTGGCGGAACTGGCGGGGATGGCGGCGACGGCGGCGATCCCGCCGGGGGCAGCAAGACCTGCCAGGACGACTTCTCCACCGAGCGTCTCGACAACGGCGAGTCCTGCGCCCCGCGCTACGCCGCGTTCTGCCCGAGCAACCGTGGCGACGAGCAGTTCACGCACGACAGCGTCGTACCCTGCGACGGCGTGCTGATCGAGGAGATATCCGTCGACAGCGAGGAAAGCTTCGAGGGCGAGCTGCAATACATCGTCATGCGCCCCGCCAACGCCGAGCCCGAAGCCGTGTTGGTGAATCTGCATTTCCGCCAGCTGTTGCGCGAGCCCATCACCGCCGCCGCCACGCACGCCGTCGTCACGCGTCAGGCCGAGCTGGTCAAGGCGCGCAACGTCATGGTCATCCTGCCCGGCGCCCCCGGCGGCGTCTGGCCCTCCTATCGGCTGATCGACGACGTGGCCGGGCTCACCGACGGTTCGCTCGTCGATCAGGTCCTCGCCGGGCTGCTGGATGGCGGCCTCGTGGACAACCCGCTTGTGGACCGGCTCACCGAGCTGGGCCTTCCCATCGGCTTGCTGGAGGATGCCCTGCAAGGCGACGGCGACCTTTCCGCCCTAGCCGGTCTGATCAGCGGGCTCACGCCCAGCATCGATTCCACCGAGGACTTCATGGACTATATCGAGCTGGCGCGCGAGGACGCCCTGTCGCGCTTCGGCGGCGCCGAGCTGCCCCAGTTCATGGCCGGCCTCTCCAATGGCGGCATCTATGCGCTGCGCTTCGCCTGCGAGCGACCGGAGCTGGGTCTGGATGCCGTCATGAGCGTGGCGGGTGCCATGGGGCCGAGCGAAGCCGAGGCGTGCCGCGGGCGTGACCCCATCGGCACGGTACAGGTCCACGGCGCGCGGGACTTCGTGTCCCCCTACAACGGCTTTCCGACCTACCCCGTGCGCGGCGGCCCGCTGTTGCCGCTGGACCTCGCGATCTTCGACGGGCTCGACGTCCCGCTGCCCGGCGACGAAGGACTCGAACCGCCCGAGGAGCTCGCCGGCTTGTCCGGCATCCTGGAACTGCCGGGTCTCTTCCTCGACGTTTTCGCGCCCAACAACAGCTGTGGCGGTGCGCTGAATGTTTCCACCATCCCCGCCGGCGCAGCCGGGCAGGGCGAGGGCGCCGGCGACATCCTCATCGAGCACTTCGAGAGCTGCGACAACCCGCAGGGTCGTCGCAGTTACATGGTCACCGTCGAGGAAGGCGGCCACAACTGGCCCGGCTACGACGCACCCTTCGGCAACGAAGCCAACGTCAATGTCTTCGGCGCCGTCAGTTATGACTTCGACGCCACGCTCTACGGCTACGACCTCATGCGGCGCGCTGCCGGGTTGAACTGATCCCAGTGAAAGCGGGGTAGGCGATCAGGCAGGATGCGTCGTGCCCGGCCTCGTGACTCGCCTTTACTCGGAAGCTTTCTCGGACGCGCGCTGCCAAGTCTGCGTGCGCCCGAATAGCGACACGCCTACGTAACCGCGCAGCTTCAGCTTCTGCCCCTCGTCAGCCAGCTCCGCGCGCGCCTTGTAGATCTTTCCGCTCTCCGGATCGAGAACGCGGCCGCCGGTCCATGCGCCGTCTTCCCGCGTCAGGCCCCAGAGGATCTCCATGCCCTTGATCGGCTCCCCCTGTCGGGCGCCCTCGCAGGCCTTGCAGACCGGGTCTGGCACGGGTGGATCGATGATCGCGACGACGCGGCCCCGCAACTCCCCATCCTGCTCGGTGATCTCCACCAGCGAGCGCACCTCGCCGCTATCGTCGTCGATGGTCTGCCACGTGCCGGTAGGGCCGGGATCCTCGGCGACGGCAGCGAAGGGCCACAGAAGCGCCAGTAGCAGTAGGCGAGCGGGGCGGCGAGTAGACACGGGCGGGATCATAGGATTCGTCCTTCCGGGTGGGCTATAGCGTGGTGATAGTCGCCCAAAATAGCGCCAGCTCACCCGTGCTGCTGCCCGACGCCGCCTGTACCCAGAAGCATTACACCGGTGGGATTATTTCCGACGACTCGCTAGTTGACACGAATGCGCGGGAGAAAGCGAAAGACTGACAATATTTGTCAGTCATCGACAATCGACCGAGCGCTCCTGTGTCATCTGAATAGACAATCACCCGACAGATGGGGCTTTCAAGAAAGATGAACGGTAGTCCAGGTTTGGCACGCCGCTTGCTCCACTTCACTAGGAGACATTCGGGTCCCGGCCAGCGCAAGCTGCTCGGTACCGCCCGCTCCTTCACAACCATGCATTAATGGAGAAGCACATGAACACGAAGATGAAGCAGGCTCAGCAGGGCTTTACCCTGATCGAGCTGATGATCGTTGTGGCGATCATCGGTATTCTGGCCGCCATCGCCATTCCGGCGTATCAGGACTACACGGTTCGCGCGAAGATGACGGAAGCTGTTACGGCAATTGGTTCGGCGAAAGCTTCGGTATCCGAGTTTTTCATTAGCGAAGGCGCCTTTCCTGCGGGTAACGATGAAGCAGGGATTACCGTGACGCAGGACCAGTCGGATGTCGTTGACTCGGTCTCCTGGGATGGCACCGATACGCTCACAGTAACCCTCGAAGCCAGCTTCCAGGACGGCGAGCTGACCGGCGGTGAAACCTTCGAACTCGTAGCTACATCTGCCGACAATGGGGTGAGTTGGAATTGTCAGGCTGGTACTGGTGGTAATGCGATTCCCACCAAGTATCTACCTTCTAACTGCCGCTAACAGTCGTTCGGTTGTAGTTAGGAGCCCCCGCTCATGGCGAGCGGGGGTTTCTTTTTTTGAAGAATGGATATTTCGTGAGCCGACTAGGAATTAAGTGCCTTCAGGGTCCCTTAGAAGTCGTGATAGGGCTCTATTGCGTTTTGGTGGCTGGATACCTAATTTACTTACCCGGTGTATCAGGGCCGTTCCTGTTCGACGATTTCCCGAACCTAAGTTCCCTGGGGGATCATGGCGGTGTCCGAGACATGGAGACACTGCTGGCTTTTGTTTTTGACCGAAATGGCTGGCTCGGCCGTCCAGTGAGCATGCTCAGCTTCTTGATCGACGGCCAAACTTGGCCGACGGATCCCAAGCCCTTTAAGCACACCAATATCCTCCTGCATCTTCTGAATGGGGTGCTCATTTTTACGCTGACGCGGCAGCTTGCCGCTCTCTTCCTTGAGGCGCCGCGTGGGCGGAAGGTTGAGTACATCGCGCTCGCTACATTCGCGATCTGGTTGCTGCATCCGATGCATATTTCGGCCTCCATGCAGGTGGTGCAGCGTATGACGCTCCTCATGAGTGCATTTACGCTAGGCGGGCTTATTCTCTACACGTACGGCCGTATGCACCTGCAGCGAGGTGAGGCCAAGACCGGCTATTTCTGGATGAGTGTGGGTATCGGCTTGTTTGGAGTGCTCGCAACCCTCTCCAAGGAGAACGGCATACTTGTAGCGCTCTATGCGCTCGTAATCGAGTTCACTGCTTTCCGGCAAACGCGCCATCGCGTGACATTGGCTTGGAAACTATGGATCGGCGTGTTCTGCTTACTGCCGCTTGCGGGGTTAGCGGTCTACGTTGGCTACTCGTGGGAAGGGATGCTGCACACCTATGAGTATGGGCGCACCTTCGGGCCAGTTGAGCGGTTGCTATCGCAAGCTCCGATTCTTGTCGAGTATCTCCAGGGGATGCTGATCCCGCGCGCCAGCGAGCTTGGCCTATTTCACGATGACCATGCGGTATCGCGTTCGTTGCTCACCCCGTGGTACACCCTTCCGGCAGTGCTGTTCATCCTTGTTCTGGGAGCAGCAGGATTCGCGTTGATTCGTCGTGCGCCGCTCGTATCCTTCGCTGTCCTCTGGTTTCTCGCTGGGCATGTATTGGAATCAACGGTCATCCCGCTGGAGTTGTACTACGAACATCGCAACTATCTTCCGATGTTCGGCATCATTTTCGCGGTGGCTTGCGGGGTCAGCTCTGCCGGACATGACCTCCGGCGGATAGTATTGCTGGGGGGCGCCGCCTTTCTCATTATGGAAGCGCTTGTGGGGTTGCAGACAACTTACACTTGGGGCAAACCGGGTGTAATGGCGACGGTCTGGGCTCGGGAGAATCCGGAATCAAGCCGTGCCCAGCAGTACGCTGCTCAATACTGGGCGAGCGAAGGCTTTCTCACGAAGGGGTATTCACATATCCAACAGGCGATCATTCATAACCCACGGATGGCGAGCCTTCACTTGCAGCGGACTTTGTTCGGCTGCTACCTGGGGATCTCTGGAACAGCGCCAGACAACACGGTCTTGGCCGCACTGCGCATATCTTACTATGACACCGCCGTGTTCGATGCTTTGGGAAATCTCCAAGAGGCGGCGGTCAGCGAGAAATGTGAGTGGCTGGAGTTGGACGATATCGACAAGTTGACCAGAGCGTTAATGGAGAATGAGCATTTTTCGAACAACACTCTGGGACTGCAGAAGCTCACTTATAGGCAGGCGCAGATAAGAACGGAACAGCGCGACTTGGACGGTGCAATGGCGTATCTGGATGAAACCTACGCGATTCGCCCGAACCGAAACGTCCGCATCGAGCAGGCAAGACTGCTCGCGTCTGCGGGCCTGTACTGTGAGGCGCAGCGCTTCGTCGACAAGGCGCTGGGTACCGAGCCGCAACGCTTCAAGATGTACCAGCTGTCTGAAACCGAGCTACGTGAGCTTCGTCGCTATCTGGCAGACGAAGCGAGTAATGAGGCCTGCTGAGCGATTGCTGGTTCCTGCTCCCCTATCCTGACGATTTAGAAACCGCCTGAGAAAATCCATGCCTTCAGCCATTTTGGATGCGCATATATCGATCGTGATTCCTGCCAAGAACGAGGCCGTAGGGCTAGCGGAACTGGTGCCCGAACTGCGCGATACGCTGCCGGCAGCAGAGATTATTGTGGTGGACGATGGCAGCGACGACGCAACGGCTCACGTCGCGGCAGAGGCCGGAGCTCGTGTGCTGTCGCATCCATACTCGAAAGGCAACGGGGCGAGCATCAAGACCGGCGCGCGAGCGGCACATGGGGAGCTTCTCGTCTTCATGGACGGCGACGGGCAGCATCCAGCTTCGGAGGTGCCGAAGCTCCTCGCGCAGCTTGAAGCTGGCTATGACCTCGTGATCGCTGCCAGAAGCCGGTCGGCTCAAGCGACGCTTGGGCGGTGGCTCGCCAATAGTATCTATAACCGCCTGGCCAGTGTATTCGTCGGACACCCCGTCGCTGACTTGACCTCGGGCTTTCGTGCGGTTCGCGCAGCGCGATTCCGCGAGTTCCTTCACATGCTTCCAAACGGGTTTTCGTATCCTACTACGAGCACCATGGCTTTCTACCGCGCTGGCTACAGCGTCAACTTTCTACCGGTAGAAATTCGTCCGCGAAAGGATGAGTCGAAGAGCCACATCAGGCTCTTGCGCGATGGCGCTCGCTTTCTCCTTATTATATTTAGAGTCGGTACGCTCTATTCGCCGCTCAAGCTGTTCATGCCTATTAGCGCAGTATTTTTCTCCAGCGGTGTTGGGTACTACGCTTATACCTTGTCTCAAATGGGGCGTTTCACAAATGGCGCGGGTTTGCTTTTGATTACCTCCATCCTGGTTTTTCTCATTGGGCTCGTATCCGAGCAAATTACCAATCTTTTGTACGCAAGTAGTCAAGAATAACGAATCGCTTACATTCGGAACCGAGCGAGGTGCCAGGAGCAAAGGGTGAGCGAGAGTCGTTGATCGGGTCGCGGAAAAAAGGTAATGAAACGATGGGTCGAATTGCGGTAGTGTTTCCGCGCCTTATTATTGGGGGGCAAGAGCGCATGCGCTTGCAATTAGCGCGTGTATGGCGTGAGCATGGTTTCGATGTCGACATAGTGGTCGGTTGGGCGCAGGGTGATGTTCGGCATCTAGTTCCAAAAGACTGTCAGCTGTTCGAAGTCGCCCGGTTCGGCCGTATATTATTCCCGTTCGGTCTGTTGTGGTATTTCATTACGCGGAAGCCGAGCCATGTTGTCTGCGCCGGTTACGATGCAGTGACGGTATGCTTGCTAATGTGGCGTTTTCTTCGGTTTAAAGCGCCGCTATTGGTGAGTATACATAGTCATACATCAATCGCTTTGCGCGCCAGGTTGGGTTTTAAGGGCCGTATTGTTGAGCCGCTTTTTCGTTGGCTAATTCGCGATGCAGCTCGGCACGTTCGCGGAGTCATCGCGGTTTCCAATGGTGTGGCAGAGGATTTAATTATGATCGCTCCGATGCTCGCCGAAAAGGTGCATATAGTCCCCAATCCGGTCGTCAGTATGGAAACCGCGCGACTTTCTCGCGAAGCCTGCAATAATGTCCCGGTGCGAGCTGGCGTGCCATGGATTGTGTTCGTTGGGCGCTTAGTGCCAGTGAAGAATGTGCGCTTATTGATCGCGGCTTTTTCGAAATTACCAAAATCTAAACCAGTCGAGTTGGTTATCGTAGGAGAGGGGGCGGAGCTTCCTCATTTGCAGTGCGAAGTATCAACCCGGAAGTTATGTCATCGGGTGCATTTTGTTGGGGTCCAGAACAATCCTCTCCCTTGGATGCGCGAAGCTTCTCTTCTCGTGCTGCCATCAAGCTACGAAGGTTTCGGGAACGTGTTGGTAGAAGCTATGGCCTGCGGTACACAGGTGGTAGCGGCGGATTGCCCGAGCGGACCTCGCGAAATCTTGGCCGGAGGGAAATATGGCCAATTATTTCCCGTTGGAGACGTCGCTGCGCTGACCGAAGCAATTCAGCAAAGTCTTGACCGTCGCTTCCGAGTCGCGCCGGAACACTTGATTGCGCGTGCTGCTAACTATTCATCCGATTCGGTTGGACGTCGATATCTCGATATCCTGGGCGTGTGGAACCGAATTAATTGAATACGCTTGTCACCAGCATATTGATCTTCGCAACACGGCCTTCGGATGTAGTTAAGGCAGCCGCTCCTTCTGGGATTGTTCGGCTTGGTGGTGCCGCATTGGAGTTTGTCGTAGTTGCGGTGCTTGCACGCGCGTTAGGAGCGGACGAATACGGGGCCTATAGCTACGCGTTTGCAATTTTGCTGATGGTGCTGATTCCTGCGAGGACAAGCTTATACACGCTAGTGGTTCGGGAGACTGCATACTCGCTCGCACACGGCGAGCGAGCGTCACTCGTGGGCTTAACGCGATGGAGTAGAGCCGCGGCACTTCTCGGAGCCGGTGTACTTGCCATACCAGTGGCTGTGCTACTTCTGGTAACTCAGGACGGCGCCTTCCGTCCTCTACTAGTGGCCTCGGCTATCGTCTGGCTCCCGGCGATGCTGCTCCTAGTGGTAACTGGTGCAGTGTTCGCCGGCCATCGGCAGGTCGCGCTGGGGCAGATTCCGGAGCAAGTGCTACGGCCGTTGTTCCTTCTCGCTCTACTAGCCGGGTGGAGTCTCTTGCAAACGGCGCCGCTGTCAGCCTCTGAGGCTATGGCAGTTACCGCTTGCGGGGCATGTGGGGCGCTAGTTGCGTCAGCAATCATTTATCGCTGGCAGATAGCGCGTCCTGATGTGGCTGTGGCGCCTAAATATTTGCATCATCATTGGATGGCTGCAGTAGGGCCTCTTTTCCTCTTCGGGATGGCACATGCGATCAATACCCATGTGGGCGTATTTTTGATCGGTGTGTTCGTCAATGTAGAAGAGGTTGGGTTGTATCGGGTTGCGGTACAATGCGTGACTCTCGTCATTGTCGGCCAACAAGTGGTAAATATGGCGATTTCCCCACGAATGGCGGAATTGTATTCGACCGATCAAATGGAGGAATTACAACTCCTGGTTAAGCGTGCAGTCCGGACCAGTTTTCTGGTCGCTTCTTTTGTTGCGGGCATCTTGATGTTTTTTGGAGATCGCATTATAGAGCTTCTATTCGGTGCAAGCTTTGCATCCAGCTACTCTGCGCTTTCCATACTCTGTGTCGGACATCTCGCGAGTGTCGCAATTGGGCCAGTTGGAGCTTTGCTCAATATGGCTGGTCAGGAGCGCGCAGCATTCCGTGGGGTTGCTGTCGCCGCAGTAATTAACGTTGGTCTAAACGTATTGCTAATACCTCAGTTAGGGATGCATGGAGCCGCCCTTGCGGCAGTCGCAACGCTTTTCATTTGGAATGCAATTCTACGCAACAGTGTAAATTCATTGCTTGGGATAGAGGCATCAGTATGGATCAGGCCGACGTTGGGAAATAAAAAGTGAGGCGGCCGAATTTTTTCATCGTTGGCGCCCCAAAATCTGGCACCAGTTCGCTAGCAAATTGGTTGGCCTCTCATCCGCGTGTGTTCATGCCAAAAATTAAGGAGGTTCAGTTTTTTAACTCGGATTTTGGGAACAGGAAGATTCGTAGTATAGAGGAATATGAGCAGATTTTTTCTGGATCGAATTTAGGCCACCTTGCTGTTGGTGAGGCTACTGCGCGATATCTCTACTCACGCGCCGCTATTCCAGCGATCATGCGCTACGCTCATGAACCGCGTATCATTGTAATGATTAGAGATCCTGTCAGTATGGCGCCTTCGCTTCATGAGCAAACGTTTGTTAATGGTGATGAAGATGAGCCAAATTTCGAAAACGCCTGGAGGTTGCAGAAGCAACGTGAGCATGGAATAAAAATACCAATAGGCTGTCGAGACCCTGAATTACTGCAATACGGTCGGCTTTGTATGCTCGGCGAGCAACTTGAGCGCATGTTCAGCATAGTGCCCAGGGAGAAGGTTTTGGTTCTAAATATCGAAGACGTTAAGGCGGATCCGCGCAAAATATACCTTGATACTCTCGGTTTTCTTGGGTTACCGGATGATGGGAGAACCGATTTTCCGGCTATCAATACTGCTAAGCGGCGCCTCTTCCCAAGGAGCTGGCGGTATCTTAGAAGAGCGAATCTGGCTATGGTCGAGGCTGGCATGCCTCAGTTTCGCATCGCGTCCAGAGTCCTTGGGTTAATTGAAAGAAAAACCCGACGCGAGCATAAAAGGGCCCCGGTAAGTTTCTTATTGCGGCAGGAGCTTCGTGATTACTTCTCATGCGATGTCCGCAGGCTGGAGGATGTTACTGGGCTCGACTTGAAGCATTGGCGTTGAGCCACGGCTAGGGTCGGTGCGATAGGTAAGCGTAATCAATAACTTTACGACTATTAGTCATCACCTTCTTCCCTAGGGCTAGAGTCAATGTCTTTTATCGTCGGAGCGCGTGTACGACAAGTTCTGGGACGTCTAAGCAGGAATCGAGAAAGGCTTCACGCTGTCGGCGTCGTTGGTCGACAGTCGGTGCAGTTATCGCTTGCAGCTCATATAGAAGCAGGTGGAGGTCATGATCGGCCACGTGCCGGACGAGCTTCGTCTCCCTGTTGTGCCAAGTGATATAGCCGCGAAATTGGCTTTCCCGGGCGACATACAAACTTGGTACTCCGAGCACGGCGCACTCGGAGGCCATCGTCGCGCTCTCCCCGATGAAGGCTCTGCAGAAGGCCATCAGGTGATGCATCTGGTCGGCTCTGCCGTTGTAAGCGTATGGTGCAAGGTCGACCGGAAGCTCGGCTTCGGACGAGATGATGAGATGGCCCATTTTTGTGAGTTCCTTGACCAACGCTTGGAGCTGATCAAGGGGCCAGCCCTTTTCATGAAGGTCGTGATTTGCTTTCCACGATACGAGGCGAAGCAGGAAGGTGTTACCGGAGCGTGCCAGGCCCGCTTCGTATGCTTTTTCTATGTCGGGCTGAAAGTAGCGGGGATGCAGATAAGAGAGTTCGTGGCAGCCGCGATAGCGCACCGTGCGCCGTTTGGGTGTCCAGCCTTCGTAGCATTCAGGGACCACGATGCGGGAAGCGAAGGGGTAAGTGAGGGCGTTCTGTAGTGTTGCGCGCTCGGTATCGTAGAAGACTACGGAGCGAGTTCGCGTCAGAAAACCGGTCTGCGCAGCGAAGATGCCGCCGACTCCGGTGATGACGTCGGGGCGGAAGTCCCGCACCTGACGGATAAGCGCGCGGTTGCGCTGGACCAATTCACGCGCCATACCGCCGGCTCCGCCGTCGTGCTGCGCGGACAGGCAGCGGTGCTCGACGCCGAGCTGATCGAGCAGCGGAACAGCGCATTCCTTGTCGCGGCTGGTGACCAGCACTTTGTCGCCCCGGTCGCGCAAAAGGCGAATCGGGTTCTTGAAGAAATGGACGTGGGCCGGGTGGCCGATGTCGATCAGTACCCGCATGCCATCGCCTTGTGCACGTCGTGCGCTTGCCAAGTCTGCGGAACAGGAGTTGCCGACTTATAGTGTTTTCTCATCCCTTGGTAGCGCTTCATGGAATCTGGAACGGAAGAAACGGTCGCGATCATCGGCCTTGGTTACGTCGGCCTGCCCCTGCTGTTGCGCTGCTCGGAGGCTGGCTTTCGCGTCATCGGTATCGACGCGGATCCGGACAAGACCGAGGCGCTGCGTGCGGGTCGATCATACCTTGCGCATATTGATTCGCGGCGCGTCGCAGGATTGGCGAAGGCGGGCGCTGAGTTCAGTACCGATTGCGCCAGCGTTGCGGATGCGGACGTGGTGGTGTTGTGCCTGCCGACCCCGTTGGATGAGCATCTGCAGCCAGATCTGTCCTTTGTGACAGATACGCTCGACGCCATCGCGCCGCATGTCCGGGCTGGGCAACTGCTTTCGCTGGAAAGCACGACTTACCCCGGGACCACCGAGGAGGAGGTCTGTGCGCGGGTGGCGGCTCGCGGTTTCACGGTTGGCGAGGATGTCTTCGTCGTCTATTCGCCCGAGCGGGAAGATCCGGGCAATGCCGCCTTCACGACACGCACGGTGCCCAAGGTCGTGGGTGGCGCGACGCCGGCCTGCCTGGAGCGCGGCGTGGCGTTCTACAGCCGCGTGGTCGATCAGGTGGTGCCGGTCAGCTCGCTGCGGGCGGCGGAGATGACCAAGCTGCTGGAGAACATTCACCGGGCTGTGAATATCGGGCTGGTCAACGAGATGAAGATGGTGGCCGATGCGATGGATATCGACATCCACGAGGTCATCGACGCCGCTTCAACCAAGCCTTTCGGCTTCGTGCCTTATCGCCCTGGTCCCGGGCTCGGCGGGCATTGCATTCCCATCGATCCGTTCTACCTCAGCTGGAAGGCGCGGGAGTTCGGGGTGGATACGCGCTTCATCGAGTTGGCGGGGCAGGTGAATCACGCCATGCCGGGTTGGGTGGTTAGCAAGGTCAGCGAGGCGCTCAATGCTCACGGCAAGCCGGTGAAGGGGAGCCGCATCCTGATTCTCGGCATTGCCTACAAGAAGAATGTGGACGACATGCGCGAGACGCCGGCGGCGGAGGTCATGAAGCTGCTGGCCGAGCGCGGGGCGGTTCTGAGTTATTCGGACCCGCATGTGCCGCGCTTCAAGCCGATGCGGCGCTACCGCTTCGATCTGGAAAGCGTGCCGTTGAGCGCGGAGACCTTGGCGGCGCAGGATTGCGTCGTTCTGGTGACGGACCACGATGCCTTCGACTACGAGCTGATCGGGCGCGCGAGTGAGCTGATCGTGGATACACGTGGCCGCTTTCGCGGGGGTGCTCCAGGAGTGGTGGCTGCGTAGGGGAGCGATGCCGGTTTTTTCCCACGATGAGGCGGCCGTTCACGCTGCTCAGCCGTTGGTATGTGCTGGTCTCAGGTGATGCTCCTTCGGCGTGGTTTGCAGACTCTGCCCGCGCCGGAGAGTGAAATCGCGGCTGGCGACGGTGTCGACGAAGTACCAGTCCGACCGGGCTGCGTCCGGTTCCAGCGTCACCAGGGTGAAGCCGCGCCGGGAGGTGTCTCCCCAGATCAGCTCGGGGCTGGCGGCGAGGTAGCGTTCGGCGACGGCCTCGGGGTTGCCCGGCACCCAGTACTCGATGCCGGGAGAGCTGACGCTGGGGCAGGCGAACTCGACGCCCACCGGTGTACCGGCATCATCATGCAGCTCCAGCGCCCAGGCATTGTGTGTATCGCCCGCCAGCACCACGGCGTCGGCTTTGGCCGCACGAATGCGGCGATAGAGGCGTTCCCGCGCGGGCGGATAGCCGTCCCAGGCATCCAGGCCGAAGGGCAGGCCGTTGTGGGCGCGCCAGGCTACGTCCTCGTGGAACGCTCGCCGCTCGGCAGGGAGCTGTGTCCAGTCGATGACATCCATCAGATCGGCGGCAGGGGCGCGGCCCATGACGACCTGCTGGCCGAGGATCTGCCAGGTCTGGTCCGAGGCGACCGATGCTTCCAGTTGGGCGGCGACCCAGGCTTCCTGCGCCTCTCCCAGCATGGAACGGTCGGGGTCCTGAAGGCGCTCCGCCTTGAAGCGTTCGGCGTCGGGCAGAAAGCGCAGCCCCTCCGGTAGCGCGTCGGGGTCCAGGGTCTTGATGTAGTCGAGGTCCGTGATCGGTGTCGGCGGTTCGCTGCGGGTGTCGAAGGGCACTTCAATGTGCTTGACCGATGGGCCCGGAGTGACCTTCTCACTCGTCATGGGCACCGGATGGTCGGGGTCGCTGACATCGAAGGGCCAGCGCCGATTCGGCACGTCGCGGGAATAGGACAGCTGCCGGTCGCGGCCGATGCGGCGCGTGTCCAGCATGATCAGGCGGGCGAGCTTGCCGATGTCGAAGGCGCGGTAGATCTGCTGCGGGTCGTCCGTGTTCTCGCGGATCGGCAACCATTCGAGATAGGCCCGCCGGGCGGCCTCGGCGCGTTCCCGGTACGGCCCTTCCGTGGCCGCGTCGTGATTCTGCGCGCCGGTCTTCCAGGCGTCGTTGGCGGTTTCGTGATCGTCCCAGACGGCGATCATCGGCTTGGCGGCGTGCAGGGCCTGCAGATCGGGGTCGAGGCGATAGTGGGCATAGCGTTCGCGATAGTCGGCAAGGGACACGGTCGCCCGGTCCGGCATCACGTGCCGGCCGATATCGCCGGCGTAGCCGTCCATGCCGTACTCGTAGATGTAGTCGCCGAGATGCAGCACGACGTCGACGTCGTCTCGCGCCGCGACGGCGCCGTAGACGTTGAAGTAGCCGGCCGCGTAATGCGCGCAGGACATGACCGCCAGCCGGTAGCGGGACACGTCGCCGACCGGCAGCGTGCAGGTGCGCCCGGTGGGCGATGTCTGCCCCTCGGCGACAAAGCGGTAGTGGTAGCGCTCACCCGGCGCCAGGCCGTGTGCATCAATCTTGACTGTGAAATCCGTCGCGGCCGTGGCCCAGGCCGTGCCCTGCACGACGGTGTCGCGGAAGCCCGCGTCACGCGCGATGGTCCAGTTCAGGGCGATGGCTTCGCCGTCCTCCGGCAGCGCGCGTGTCCAGAGCATGACGCGATCCTGCAGCGGGTCGCCGCTGGCGACGCCGTGGGTGAAGCGCAGCGGCCGCTGCCCTCCGTGTGCGAGCCCACCCAGCGCAGCCAGCGCACCCACTGCCGTCAGGCCTTTCAAGGCCCCGCGCCGCGTTAGCGGAAATACCGGCATCCCTTCGTCCCTTTTGTCCAGCCCGGCGGCCGATGGGCTCAGTGTGTCGTGCCTCTCGCCACGGCTTTATGCGGTATGCGACCTACGGCTTGACCAGCGGCGCCCGCTTGTGCGGATTGATGGGAGTCCCCTTGCCGGGGCGCGGGGCTATTGCAGGCATCTTGTGCTTGGGGCGACTCGCCGCGCCTGTGCCAGAAGGCGATCGGCCATTACCCGCTTATCCCGGCCTGCTCGAGTCACGGTTGATCGCGCTGGCGCAGCCAGCTGCGCTCGGCTTCGGCGACGAGCCGGTCCAGCGTTCTGGCGAAGGCCGGTTCGCGCGAGAGCAGGGGGCCGCCGAAGTGGAGGCAGCCGTCGAGGAAGCGCTTCCAGCGCAGGTCGAGCTTCGATTGCAGCAGATCCTCGCCGCGGCGCAGCTCGCAGTAGACGACCTGCAGCTCGCCGATGTCGACTTCCGGGGTGTCGAGGCGCAGACGCAGGCCGCCGCGGCTGATGTCCACCGGTCGGCACAGCATGACCTCGCCCGGAAGGTGCACGATGGCCACCGCGCGCTCTGTGGCGGGCGGGATCGGGAAGCGGGGCAGCTGTCGTCGCTCGTGAAGATGGCCATGCTGCGGCATGTGGCAGACGAGCTGTCCGCCGGCTTCATTCAGCTCGCTTGCGAGCAGCGTCGTCTCCAGCTCGAAGGTGGCGCCGGCCAGGCGGCCATGCAGGCGGATGGCGGTGCCCGGTTGCAGTTTGCGAAGCGTTGGGCTCGGCCGCAGGACGGGGAGCAGTGTCAGCTCGGTGGGAGCTATGGTCTCGTCGGCGAACATCACCGGCTCGTCGAGGTCCAGGTCGGGCAGTCGCAGGCTCAGCCGCTCGCCCCCGCGGGCGAGTTGCCGTATGAGCTGGCGCGCGCTGGTCGGCGTGAGGGTGGTGGCGATGAGGCTGGACCGGGTCGGGTTGCGGCTGCATTGTCGGGTAGATCGTCGGGGTTGTGCGAGTCCCGCGGCGTTCTCGCGTCAGAAGCCAGCTGCGACAGCGCCGGCGTTTGCTGAGTCCCAACGAGAAGCGGCGCCCCGAGGGGCGCCGCGATGTGTTGCCAATACAGCCGGCTTGACTCAGGGCGCGAAAGCGCCGAGGCCGTCCAGCAGGTCGGTGAGCGCTGTGTCGAGTTCGGCGACTTCCAGGTCGCCGGTCTGGGTGGAGAACTGGCCCAGAACGCCGGTGACCAGGCTGGCCAGCGGGTTATCGCCGAGCGCGGCAAGCAGGCCGTTGACGAGGTCGCTGAGCGCACCGATGATCGAGCCGAGCAGGTCACCGTCGGTGCCGGTGTCGATCTCGCTGAAGAGCGCGGCAAGCGCTTCTTCCAGATCGGCCGGGCTAAAGGCGGGGGCGTTACCGCCGCCCAGGGCCTCGCTCAGTTCACCGAGCAGGTCGGCGCCGCTGTTGCCTTCGAGCGCGGCGAGGACATTGCCGAGGGCTGCCGCATCCGTGGGGAAGCCGCTGGCGTCGCCCGGCAGCATGCCGGCGGGCGCGATGGCCTGCACCTGAGCGCCGAGGTCCTGCAGCGTCGTGAGCAGGTCCCCGAAGCCTTCGGGGCCGTTGCCTTCAAGAAGGCCGGTCAGAAGCGCGGTGGGCGCGGCGGGGTCGCTGAAATCGAAGTCTCCGCCAGTCGAAGCCAGCAGCAGTCCCAGGACTTCGCCCAGCACCGGCACTTCGGCCAGCAGGCTTTGCAGCGACTCGAAGCCGCTCATGCCGCCACCGAGGAAGGTCTCCAGCGGGTTCGCGCCGTCGGGGAAGCCGTCGATGCCGCCGGCGAGGAAGTCCGAGAAGGTGTCGGTATCGATGCTGCCGAGTCCTTCGGAGATGGCGTCGAAGAGCGTCGGCAGGATCAGCGCCAGGCCGTTGGCCAGCTGTGTTTGCGCTTCACTCAGGCCTACACCGAGCGTGCCGCTGGGATCGAATGCGGCTGCCTGGCTGGTCAGATCCGTAAGCATCACGGAGATGACGTCGGCGGTCTGCTGGCCTTCGAGTTGGCCCGCGGCGTCGAGCAACTGCGAGACGTTGGCCAGCAGGTCGGCCGGCGCGTTGAGCAGCGCAAAGAAGCCTTCCGTAGGGAGCGGGCCCGTGCCGTCTTCGACGCTGGCGGGAAGCAGTTCCGGGAAGCCTTCCAGCACGCCGGCCATGCCGGACATGGTGTCGGCGATGTCGGACAGGCGGGTTGTCAGGTCCTCGAGGCCGGTCAAGCCGATGCTGTCCGGGCCGTCAAAGACCAGGGACAGCTCGGCGAGTTGCTGCACGAGCTGGGCGGAGGACACTGGCAGCGCTTCGGCGAGCGGGCTATTGGTATAGGCCTCGGCAAGCGACTTGGCGCCGCACTGTACGGCAAGCGAGCCGCCGTCCAGGGCATCACCGCCGGCAGCGGGATCCCGCTCGGTGAAGAGCGTGGAGCCACTGGCCGCGAGGGCGTCGACGAGGTCGAGGAAGCGGGCCGTGGCCGTCACCAGGCTGGCGGCGGATGCGCCGAGTTCGGGAACGTTCGCGAACTGCGCGGCGAGCTGGTCGCGCATCTGGGTCTGCGCCACATCGAGCGGGCCGGCAATCGGGCCGCCTGCGGCGGTGTCGCACTGCAGGTTGGCGAAAGTGGCCGGCAGGCTGTCGCCGGCGGTGTCGTCGCCTGAGCCGTCGTCGGTCCCGTCGTCAGTGCCATCATCGGTGCCGTCGTCAGTCCCGTCGTCGGTGCCATCATCGGTACCGTCATCAGTGCCATCGTCGGTGCCGTCATCGGTGCCGTCGTCAGTACCATCGTCGGTGCCGTCGTCAGCGCCGTCATCGTTGTTGCCGCCGGATGTGTCGCCGTCGTTCTGGCCGTTTTCACCTGACGGGTCGTTTGGCGCGGGCGCCGTGGAGTTGCCGTCGCCACAGGCGGCGAGCGTGAAAATCGAGAGGAAGAGAATCAGGGGGCGTATGAAATTCAGCATGGGAGTCTCGCGGAGCGGGTGCGGTAGCAAACGCTAATGACGGTTCAGGTGATTGAGTCGTCATGCCCGACCGGCGGTACTCAGTAGCTGGGGAGCGGTGCGTTACGGCTTGCGCTCGGCGCGTGTAAGGGCGCGGCGATGTTCATTTTCGGTTCGGTCGCCACTGTTAGCCTGTTTACGGTGCCTTTGCGGCACGGGTATCACTACTAAGATCGGGAGAAAGCATGAGCAAGAAGTACATTGTCACCGCCCTGATGGCGGGCCTGCCACTGACTGCGGCGGCCCAGGGGCTGTCCTACAACTATGTCGACGTGCGCTACGGCGATGCCGACAATCTGGATGGCATCGTCGGCGAGATCTCCGGCCAGATCTCGGATGAGTTTTTCCTGCGTGGCGGCGTTTCCCTGCTCAGCGATTCCGGTGTTGATGCCGACATCTTCACCGGTGAACTCGGCATGCGCCACGCCATTGACCGGGATGTGGACCTTCTGGGAACGATTGGCGTGCAGCATGTTGAGGTCGAGGCGGGCAATACCTCCCGCGACGATACCGGGCTGCTTGCAACGGGTGGCGTGCGTACGATGCTGACGCCGGAAGTCGAACTCGAGGGCACGCTCATCTACGAGGACAACGACCTGATCGAGGACGGCCTGGATGCGCGCTTCGGTGGTCTGTACCACTTCACGCCGCGCTTGGCGCTGGGTGCGAACTACCGCATCGACAACGAGCTGCTGACGCTCGGCGCTCGCTACGACTTCGCCGTGATGCGCTGATCCCGTCTGCGGATCTGTGAGACGAAGAACCCGCCCTCGTGGCGGGTTCTTTCGTTTGGGTGACTGCTCGCGAATGTCGACATTTCCCTGCACGCAGTCTCCCGTTCGCCTGCGTTGGCGTCTCGCCATGGCGAGCGGGCGTTGCTATTGTCGCGCCAACCACAGGGAAGAAATAACGGGAAGCGCATGATCAGCGAAGCGACGCAGGCGGTCATTACGCATTACGAGCGGCGGCACGAGTTCCGCGGCGATGTCTTCGGTGCGCAGCCCTATGCCAACTACGGCTACTGGGCGCGGCCGGACCTGACGCTGGAGCAGGCCTCGGAAGCCTTGACCGATCTGGTCGCAGCCTCGGCCGGACTGGGGCAGGGCGACAAGGTGCTGGACGTCGGCTGCGGCTATGGTGCGGGCGCGGTGAAGTTCGTGAAGCGCTATGACGTGGATGCGGTAACCGGTATCGATGTCACGCCCGTGCGCATCGCCAGCGGCCAGGACTACATCGCCGAGCACAGCGTGGCCGACCGCATCACGCTGCAGGAAGGCGACGCCACCGCGATGAGCTTTGGTGATGAAAGTTTCCACAAAGTCGTTTCCGTGGAATGTGCCTTTCACTTCGACACCCGCGAAGCATTCCTGAAGGAGGCTGCGCGCGTGCTCGTGCCGGGTGGGACCTTGGCGTTGACCGATATCATTCCGCGCCGTGGCGTGGATCCGTCGGCTTATCTCACCGGCGAGACCACCAATCAGAGCCAGGTCTGTTTGGATATGCCGGCCAACGCCTACGACGCGGATGTCTATGCCGACCTTCTCCGTTCCACGGGTTTCGAGGCCGTGCGCATCGAGTCGCTTCTGGAATGGACGCGCATCCCCTTCGCCGATGCACTGGCGCGCGTGGCTGCGGCCAGCGAGGGAGAGCGTGCCGAGCAGATATCGCGCATGGCAACGCGCATCCGTCAGCTGATCGAGTTGGGCGAGGACTATGTGTTGGTGACGGCGCGGCGGAGCTGAACCGCAGCTCTGTCGGGCTGAAGCCTTGCCCACGGATGGCCGTGGCATTGCCTTCAGCCTGACGGGCCAGGCTTTCCGTCCCCTGGTTCCGTACCGAGCCCGCCAGCACCGGATGCACGGTAGGTCGCTGCGGATATCTTCGGCTTGGCCCTCAATGCGGCCTACCTACGTTGGAAAGCGCACGAGCGCGGCGCCTGCGGCGCTGCTATCGTGCGCTGGAGTGCATCAGACGAGCGCGTTCCCCGAAGAATTAGGAGACTTTTCATGTCGAATACCGACAAGCCTTCCCGCAATCGCCAGTTCCTGCTGGCCCATCGTCCGGTCGGCGAGCCTGGCCCGGATACCTGGGAGTTGGCCGAAGCGTCCCTGCACGAGCCTGCGGACGGTCAGGTGCTGATCCGCCACGACTACATCTCGGTAGATCCGGCCATGCGCGGCTGGATGAACGCCGGCAAGTCCTATGTGCCGCCGGTGGAGATCGGCGCCGTCATGCGCGCCTACGCGGGCGGCGAGGTGGTCGCCTCCAAGCACCCCGATTTTTCCGAAGGCGATGCCGTGACCGGCGTGCTGGGTGTGCAGGAATATTCGATCAGCGACGGCAAGGGTCTGCGCAAGGTCGATCTCTCGCTGGCAGAGATGCCGATCTACCTCAGCGTGCTGGGCATGACCGGCATGACTGCCTACTTCGGTCTCTTCGATGTCGGCGAGTATCGCGAGGGCGATGTGGTGGTCGTGTCCGGCGCCGCCGGCGCTGTTGGCATGATCGTCGGCCAGATCGCCAAGCTCAAGGGTAGCCAGGTCGTCGGCATTGCCGGAGGTCCGGAGAAATGTCGCTACGTGACCGAGGAGCTGGGCTTCGACGCCTGCATCGACTACAAGGCGGAGGATGTCGCGCAGCGCCTCGGTGTGCTCTGCCCGAAGGGTGTTGATCTGTATTTCGACAATGTCGGCGGTGACATCCTGGAAGCCGTGTTGTCGCGCATTGCGCTGCACGCGCGCGTCGTCATTTGCGGCGCCATCTCGCAGTACAACGCGACCAAGCCGCGCGGCCCGGCCAACTACCTGCAGCTGCTGGTGCAGCGCGCCACCATGCGCGGCATGGTGGTCTTCGACCATGCCGCGCGCTATCACGAGGCTGCGCAGGCCATGTCGGGCTGGCTGGGCGAGGGCAAGCTGAAGCACCGCGAGGATATCGTCGAGGGACTGGAGCAGTTCCCTGATGCACTGATGCGCCTTTTCCGCGGCGAGAACACCGGCAAGCTGCTGCTGCGCGTCGACCACTGATCGTCCGGCCTGCGGGCCGGGCGGCACTACAAGAAAACGGGATAACAGGATTACTGGATGCGATCGATCACCGATGCCTTCCATCGACTGACGCTGGGCGCGCCCTGGCTGGTGGCGCTATTGCTGCTGGCCGTTCTGGGCGCGGCTGCCTGGCAGGCGCAGTATTTCAAGCTGGACGCGTCAGCCGACTCGCTGATCCTGGAGGGCGACGAGGATCTCGCCTACTTCCGCGAGATCGCGGCGGAGTTCGGTACGCAGGACTTCCTGGTCGTGACCTATCGACCGCAGGATGAGCGCGGGCTCTTCGAGGACGCGACGCTGGCGCATCTCAAGCAGTTGCGCGACGAGCTGGCCGGACTGGAATTCGTTGATTCGGTGCAGAGCATGCTGGATGTACCGCTCATCCAGAGTCCGCCCACAACCCTGCGCGAGATTCAGCGCGAGCAGCGCACATTGCTCGATCCCGGCACCGATCGCGAGATGGCGAAGGAAGAGTTCCGCGAGAGCCCCTTCTACGCCAACCTGATCATGAACCAGGAAGCCACTGTCACGGCGATCCTGGTCAATCTGAAGCCCGACGAGCGCGCCGCTGAGCTGCTGGACCGGCGCCAGCAGCTGCGCAGCATGCAGCGCGAGGACAGTGCCGATTTCGGCGAGGAGGAGGCAGCCGAACTCGCCCGCGTCGAGGAAGCGTACGGCGCGCGCAAGGCGCAGGTGCAGGCGGAGCTGCAGCGCAATATCTCCAGCGTGCGCGAGTTGCTGGAGGGCTACCGCGACGAGGCGGAGATATTCCTGGGCGGCCTGCCGATGATCAGCGCCGACATGATCAATTTCGTGAGCAACGACATTGCCACCTTCGGCATTGGCGTGGCGCTCTTCATCCTGTTGTTGCTGGCGATTTCCTTCCGCCGACTGCGCTGGGTAGTGATCCCCTCCCTGGTCTGTGCTGCTTCCTGCCTGGCTACGGTGGGCTTCCTCGGGCTGGTCGACTGGCGCGTGACCATCGTTTCGTCCAACTTCATTTCGTTGTTGCTGATCCTCAGCCTGTCGCTGACCATCCACCTCGTCGTGCGCTACCGCGAGTTGCACGCGCTGCATCCGCAGCAATCGATGCCGGAGCTGGTACGCGGCACCATCGACAGCAAATTCCTGCCCTCGGTCTTCACGGTGCTGACCACCGTGGTGTCCTTTGCGTCGCTGGCTGTCAGCGGCATCCGGCCGGTGATCGATTTCGGCCTGATGATGACGGTGGGCGTGTGCTTTTCCTTCGTGCTCTGTTTCCTGATCTTTCCTTCGGCGCTGGCCAGGCTATCGCCGGGCGCGCCGCAGCCGGTGGAGCAGCAGGCCCGCAACTTCACCGCGCGCGTCAATAGCGTCTTGGCTGCGCTCAGCGAGCGTGCGCCCGGCACGCTCATGCTCGCATTCGTGTTGGTGGGTGGCGTTGCCATCGCGGGCATGGCACGCCTCAGCGTGGAGAATCGCTTCATCGACTATTTCCACGATTCCACCGAAATCCATCAGGGCATGCTCGTCATCGACCGCGAGCTCGGTGGCACGACGCCACTGGACATCATCCTGGAGCCACCGCAATGGTTCCTGGAGGAGCAGAAGGAACTGGAGGAGATGGATCTGCCCGATCTCGGCGGGGGCGGGTTGACTGCGGAAAGCTACTGGTACAACGCGCGCAACCTGCGTGATCTGACGGAGATCCACGACTACATCGACGCGCAGCCCGAGACCGGTAAGGTGCTGTCCATGGCCACGACCATGCGCATGCTCAAGATTCTCAACGAGGGCGAGTGGCCCGGGGACTTCATGCTGTCGCTTATCCAGCGCATGGCGCCGGATCAGATCGTGGAGAATCTCTTCGACCCCTACATGTCCGAGGATGGTAATCGCATGCGCATCGCCTTGCGCGTGGTCGATTCGGACCCTGACCTGCGCCGCAACGAGTTCCTGACGCGTATCGAGAATGGCTTGATCGAGAACTTCGATCTGGAGCCCCAGCAGGTGCACCTCACCGGCATGATGGTGCTCTACAACAATGTCATGCAGAGCCTGTATCGCTCGCAGGCGGCGACGCTGGGTGTGGTCTTCGTGGCCATCGGCTTGATGTTCCTGCTGCTCTTTGGCTCGCCCAAGATGGCGTTGATCGGGATCGCGCCCACCGTTGTCGCGGCGCTGTCGGTTCTGGGCATGATGGGGTGGTTGGCAATCCCGCTCGACATCATGACGATCACCATTGCCGCCATCACTATTGGCATCGGCGTGCACGACACCATCCACTACAGTTATCGCTTCCGCGATGAGGTCCGTGAGAGGGGCTACGAAGGCGCGATTTCGCGCTCTCACATGAGCGTGGGTCGGGCGATGTTCTACACCACGCTGGTGGTCACGCTGGGCTTCTCGATCCTGGTGATGTCGAACTTCGTGCCTACGATCTACTTCGGGCTGTTCACCGGCGTAGCCATGGTCTTCGCGTTGATCGCGAACCTGACGCTGCTGCCGGTACTGCTCAAGCGCTTCCGGCCCTTCCCGGAGGGCGCTGCTGCGTGATCGCCTGAGCGGTGCGGGGCGTCAGCGCCGCTGCACGCCCTGCGGAATGCGTTCTGCCAGCTGCATCTCTGCTTGGCTGAGGATGCCCGGATCGCGCAGGCAGGCGGCTGCGAAGTCCATTGCGTCGTAGCCCCAGAAGGGCGTGTCGTCGACCACGAAGGTCGGTACGCCGAAGACGCCGCGCTCCGCCGCGTGGGCGGTTTCGGCCTCCAACTTGCGTTTGACTTCCGGCGCCTGCACCGCGTTCGCGGCAAAGCCAAGCGACTCGGCAAGGCACGCGAAGTGCGCCGGGTCGGCCGCGTCGGCGCCGGTGGTCCAGACCGCCTCGAAGACCTTCCTGATAGCCGCGAAATCGTTCTCCAGCAGGATGCAAAGACGCAGATAGGGCAGCGGGTTGAAGGGGTGCGCTGCCGGCGGCCGGAAGGCGATGCCGTCGCGCTGGGCGACCCAGGTGCACCAGCGGTAGGTCCACGTCCGCTTCGGAGGGATTTCGGCCGGACCCTTCTGTCCCCAGTGACCGAGCAGGCCCGCGAACAGAATTGGTCGCGGCCGGATGATGGTGCCTTCCGGCAGCGCGTCCAGCCGTGTGCACGAGAAATAGGCGAAGGGCGAGACGATGTCGAAGTACCAGTCCACGGTCGGCATCGGGGGTAGTTTCAGCTTCGGATAGACGGCCAGCTTAGCGCTTCGCCTTCGGGTGGTGCCGGGCCTTTTGGCCCCGAATGCCAAGCGCGATGGCTCCAAGCGATCTACCGGCGCGGCGCCGGGCGACGCACAATGCCCGCATGAGGGTGGAGGATTTCCACAAGCCGCTGGTCCCGGCAACTTACGTTGTAATGTCGCTGGAGTTCGCAGCGGAGCGGGGTGTGGCGCGCGAAAGGATCCTGCACGATATCGTGCTGCCCGAGCCACTGCTGGCGCACAGCGAGGCGCGCGTTTCCTTGCTGACCTATGGGCGCATCGTCGCGCGTAGCCTACGCTTGACTGGCGATCCGGCACTGGGTTTCGCCTTCGGCCTGCGCAGCAGCCTCACCGCGCACGGGCTTCTGGGACTGGGGCTGATGTCGCAGCCGACGTTGCGGGACGCGCTGGCGTTCGGCGCGCAGTACTTCGTTCCGCTGCGCTTCCCCGGTTTCGCGCTAGGCATGCAGACACTGCGCCACGAGGGCGGCGATTGCTGGATCGAGTTGCACGAAGCGCTGCCCTACGGACCGCTGCGCCAGTACGCCTTCGATGTGCTGCTGGTCGGATTCACGCATGTCCTTGAGCTGGCGTTGGCGCGCGACGAGTACTCACTGTGCTTGCAGCGGCTGGAGCCGGCCGACTTCGAGCGCTTCGCTGATCAGCTGCCGACGATTCACTTTGGCAGCGAGGTCAACGGGCTCCGTCTGCCATCGGAAGCGCTGGAGCGTCCTTTGCCTGCGGCCAATGCGATGACTGCCCAGCTGGTACGCCAGCAGTGCGATCAGGAGTTGGCGCTTCTGGGTCTGCGTGGCGATGAGCCGACGCGAGTGCGCGCGCTGCTCGGCGACAGCGGCGCAGAGGGCTATCCCAGCGTCGAGCAGGCAGCCGCTCGCCTATTCGTATCCGCGCGCACCCTGAAGCGCCGTCTGCATCAGCATGGGCTGAGCTATCGCGCGCTCGTGCAGGAGGCGCGCTTCCGCGAAAGCCAACGAATGCTGCGCAATAGCGGCCTCAGCGTCAGCGAGATCGCGACGCGTCTGGGCTATCACAGCCCGGCGAATTTCACGCGGGCCTTCCGTAAGTGGGCAGGCGTGTCGCCGGGCGCCTACCGCAGGGCGGAAGGCGAGGATTGAGCGGCGCTTGGCGCAAAGCGCCATGTTGGCCTGCAATGACAATCACCTTGGCACGACCGCATCTCACGCCGCGTGTGCCGCTGGCGGGACAATGCTTGTGACTACACAGATCCGCGTTCAAGCGGACCGGAGACAGACCGTGATCAGACAGCTTGGAGGCATCGTCGCGCTGGTATTGGCGCTGACGCTGGCCGCGTGCAGCGGCGACTACAGTGGCGGCCCGGTGGGTCGCGACGACGGTGGCAACAGTGGTGGGGGAGGCACTGGGGGTGCCGATGGCTCGGCGCGCTTCGCCTCGGTTGAGGATTTCTTCGCCGCCGAGGTGCAGCCCGGACTGGCCTTCTGCCGAAGCTGTCATGTGCCCGATGGCGTCGCCGGTAGCGATCCTGATGCGGCGCGCTTCATGCTGTCGCCCAATCCGGAGGAGGACTACCAGCGCCTGCATGCCGCCTGGCAGGCTCTGGGCGAGGGGATTACGTCCAATCTTCTGCTCGTCGAGCCGGGCGACCCCGCCGAGCCGCACTCCGGCGGCAAACCATGGCCGGAAGGCGGCGCGCGCTACACAGCCATGCGCACGCTGCTTGCCTGTTGGGAGGGTAACGGTGCATGCGAGGAACTGGCCGGCGGCGCCGACGAAGGCGAGGCGTTGCCCTTGCTTGGCAACCCGGGCAAGCATTTCTTCGTCAACGAGTTCTGCGACGGCGCATCGGACGATACGCCCATCGACTGGAGCCGGGATCCGCGGCGCTTGCTGACGCCCGACGGCGGCCTGATCGACAGCGAGACATATGCCGTCCACTTCAACGACCCGTACGAGATCTGCAAGACCGAGACGCTGTTCGAGACCCAGGCGCGCCAGAACGAGCTGCGCGAGGCAGCCGGGGAGACGCCCATCTATTCAGCGCGGCCGGATCCGAAGACCTGCGGCGAATGGCGTGCATCCGTGCAGCGCGGACACGACTGGATCGCGATGTGGCCCTCCGACCAGCCAATGGGCACCGGAGAAGCCCACGGCGAGGGCTTTTTCGGTACGGGGGTCGGCATATCCGGCGCCTCCGCGGAGGAATGGAACAATCTCTGGCGCGTCTGGGGCATGCCGGGCAGGCCGGACAACTTCGATCGTCACGTTTTCGAGCGTTACGGCCACAGTCCGCCGCCTGCGCACATCGACAACCCCTATCCGCTGCCCGACGAACTGGATCAGCTCAGTGCGGACTTCGGCGGTAGCGGGACGCTGCCACTGGGCTGGGCGCAGGGCCGCGACGAGGACGGCAACTACAACGGCACGCTCGGGCTTAACTGTTTCTCCTGCCACGCCGGGCAGATCGGTAGCGGCCAGGTAGCCGGCCGCGACGGTAATGGCAATGTCGCGAGCTACGGTGCCAACGCGCACGGCAGCTTCATGGGCTTGCCTAACACCAATACCGAATTGGGTGTGCTGCTGGCCGACCTGATCAACGCCTCTGCCCGCAATTTCCCCGGAGCCAACGAGGTCATGGACGCGCTGCAGGTGCCGGCCTTCGGCTATATCCCGGTCGTGAACACGACCCGCGGCACCAATGCGGCGGACACCGAGATCGAGGCGATTTTCCTGATCCGCGACTGGGACACGCTGAACTTCAACCGGATATTCGCCTACCCGACGCACGCCAATACCGGCGATCAGGACCCGCCTGCGTGGTGGTGGTTGTCGAACAAGACGCGCTATCTCTGGTTCGGCGGGCATTCCACCGACTCGGTGCGCGGCAATATGTACTTCGGCAGCGTCAACGCGCTGTCCGGCGATCAGGTGAAGGCCAACGAAGGTACTCTCGAGGACGTCCACCAGTGGACGCCGACCGTCGAGGCGCCGGACTATCCCTATGGCTATTGCAGCAGCCCCGACGGCGAGCTTTCCGGCGAGGGCGATCCGCGCTGCATTGATCGGCCGCTGGCCGAGCAGGGCGCGATCCTCTTCCACGAGAAGGACCTCTGGGCGGAAGAGGCAAATGCCGACATCCCGCGCCCCAAGGGCAACGGCGCCTGTGCCGGCTGCCACGGCGCCTACGCGCCGCGCTACATCAGCGATCAGCGCTTCCTGCCCGATCCGGCCCTTGCCGGGACGGTGGGCTATACCGTGCCGCTGGAAATCGTCAATACCGATCCGGCGCAGGCCGAGGGTTGGTCGCCGCTCATGCGCGAGCACGTCTCGACGATGTGGCATTCCTACCCGGATGCGGTCGAGGGCTACGCCCTGCCCGAAGAGAAGAATGCGTTGCAAGAGTCGCTGGACGATTATCTGATCGAAGGCGTCAGCGGTGCCGACCTCGTCGAGCAACTCAACCGGCATCTGGAAGCCATGGGTGCTTTGCAGCCGGTCGGTGACCTTGTCGACAGCGTGCTGGAGCCCGTGGTGGGCGGCCTCGTGCCCGAGCTGCCCCTCGGCGACGTGGCCGGCCGTGTCCACGGTGCCTGTGGCTTCGAGGAGAAGACGGTGGGCTATGTCACGCCACCGTTGCACGGCGTCTGGGCCAGCGCGCCCTATTTCCACAATGGTTCGGTACCGGATGTCTGGGGCGTACTCAAGCCAGAGGACCGGCCGAAGATGTGGCGGCGCCAGCGCACCACCACCGATGTGCACTTCAACCAGTTCGAGACGCGCATCGCCGACAGCGCCGCCGGGCAGGGCGGCTACAACTGGGAGCGGCTGGGCTGGAAGCACGATGTGCTGTCGTGCAATGCCGGAAGCGGTATTCCCTATTACAGCTGCCAGCCGGATCAGGATCTGCCGCAGGAGGTCCAGTGGCTCTACGACACGATCCTCGGTGGCCTCGTCTGGCCGACCTGGCTGGTGCCGCCACCCATCGGCGAAGAAGGCCTCGCCCAGCGCATGATCTACAACACCCAGATGTACTCCAAGAAGAACCACGGCCACGAATGGACGCAGGCGCTCACCGACGACGAGCGGCGCGCGCTTCTGGAGTACCTGAAGACGCTATGAGGCACTCGCTCCGCCGGTCAGGCCCTGCGCCCGGGCGCGTCAGTCCAGACGCAAGGTCGCGGCCTCGGAAGGTTCTGCGCCGGAGAAGTCGAGCACCTTCAGCTTGGCCGACGAAAAGCTGAAGATGTAGCTACTTCCGCCTGCCTCGCGCGCGATCACCGAGCGCAGCGGCTCGTTGTAGATCACCGGCGCGAAGTCATCGCAGCCCTCAGGGGGCGCCGCCTCGCGTTGCGGCGGGCAGCGGTCGCCGCCGCCGGGCTGCTCGTCCTTGTGGTCGATCCGGGCGTACTCCGCGATGGCCTTGTTACCGAGAGCCGGGTCGATGCGATAGGCGAGGAAGCCGCTCAGCGCGCGCCCGGGCTCCGGAGAGCTGATCTGCGCCGGGATGGACAGCAGCCCGGCATCGTCGCGGCCGGCGTCGGGGAGGAACTGGAATGCCAGGGGCTCGTACTCGGCGAGGCTGTAGGCGTACTCGTTGCCACTCAGCGCTGGTGTCTCATTGGCAATCGGCGTGGGGTCGGTGAGATCGCTGACGTCGAAGACGCGCAGCTGGAAGCTGTTGCCTACGCCGACGCCACCTTCGCCGCCGGCGCGGCCGATGGTCAGCAGGTGGTCGGCACCCAGTGGCGCGATGTAGCTGGCGAAGCCGGGAATGTCGACCTGACCGAGGAGCTGCGGGTCCGCGGGCTCGGACAGGTCGAAGGTGAACAAGGGGTCGATCTGCTCGAAGGTGACAACGAAACCGCGGTCGCCGAGGAAACGCACGGAGCGAATCGTGTCGCGTGGCTTTTCCGAGACGAAATCGCGCAGCGCGGCGATCTCTTCCATGCTTTGCGCATCGAAGATCTGCAGGTTATTGAGCTGTCGGAAGGGCTGGTTGGGGCTGTCGAAACGCCCCTCGGTTGCTGCCACGCGCAGGGCGCCATCGAATTCGCTGAGCTGATAGCTGTTGCCGACGAGGCCGTCGGCGAGTGCGACACCACCGGGCTGTGCGAGCCCGTCGCCTATGGCGAAGCGGTAGATCGCCGTCTGCTGCCTCTGGCCGGCGTCGAACCACCAGCCGGGGCTGGTCTGGAACAGGTAGAGATTGTCGCGGCTGCCGTAGACGCCCCAGGCATTGTTGATGCTGCCCAGCGTCGCGGGCGCGCTGCCGTTGGTGTCGATGCTGGTGATCGTGAGCAGGCCCAAGCGTGTATCGACCGCTGGATGCAGGATCGCGTCGCAGGCGAGGGTTGTTTCGGGAGCGTCGCCCTGGCGCTGCTCGGGGAGTAGCGCTGCTACAGGCGTCGCATCGACTGCGGCCAGAATCGCGTTGCGGATCGCCTCCTCTAGCTCCGCGATCTCGGCCTCGTCGCCGTCGCGAAGGGCGCTGGGATAGCGCTGCCCGACGAGTACCCGGAAGTCGTCGTCTTCGCGCAGCGTGCTCGGTGGCGGGAAGGCGAACTGGGTGACGAGATGGATGCGATCACCGACGCGACGGCTGCCGACGAGCTGGCCGTCGCTGGCGAATCGATCGATCTGGATCGGGTTGTCGGGGTCGCTGACATCGAAGAACAGCAATTCGGTGCCCAGGATGAAATCCGCAGCAACGGATCCAGGCCCTACGGCCTCGTCCGTGGTTGCGATCCCGGCCGATACGGCGGGCGCGTAAGGATAGGCGAAGTAGCTCTTCTGCCTTACGACGACGAGACGATTGTTGGCTACGTCCAGGTAGAGGCCGTTCCCCTGCCATCCGTCGTCCAGCGCGATGCGGCTTCGGATGCGGGGTGCGGCAGGGTCGCTGGTGTCCAGCACGAGCACTTCGCCGGTCTGTCGGCTCAGGAAGTAGAGGTCCGCGCTGTCCGGATCGGCCTCGACCAGGTCGGCCTCGTCGACGCCGGCTTCCTGTGTGTTCGTTTCGGTAACGACGCGCTCGGTCTCCGGAGCTGCCGGTGCGGGCGAACCGTCCTGATCGTTCGGCGCATCCACCGCGCCTTCGCCAAGAGCCGCCGGCTCGCATCCGAAGCAGCCGCCCCCGTAGGCGTAGCCGGTGAGGTACTCCTGAGTCAGACGCTCGGCGTAGTACGTTTTGAAGTCGGCGCAACTCTCGAAGGGCGACTGCGCGAGCAGCGACTTGGGCGTTGCCCGGGAGGTGGGGGCAGATGGCGCCGAGCCGTCGCCGCCACCCGAGGAACTGCAGCCTGCGAGCGCCAACGCCCCCGCGACAACAAGCCCGGAAAGCCTTGTAGGTAGCATTCTTGCCATGGTCGAGTCCTATTCGAAAGCCCGCGACGACCAATGTACTCCCACGCGGCGAGCGAAGGCTATCCACCAATGCTCACTGGTCGGTATCGGCAAGCGAAGGGGGTGTCTGAGACAAGAAGAGGGGAGCGCGGGCCGCCAGGGGCTCGACGATTTTGTCCGGAATAGAACCGCGCGACCGAAGGGAGCCCGAAGGGCCGCGCACGCAGGGGTGGTTGCGGGCCGGTGGGCTCGGCGGACAAGAAAAGGGCGGCTCGATGGCCGCCGCGTTCCTGTTAGACAGCAAGCAATTACCGGGGCGCTATGCGCACAATTTCCAGCCGTCAGCGTCGTCCGTCATGCAGATCTCGCGTTCTGTCTGGGTCCGATCCAGTTCCTTGAGGCGCTCGACGAGCTTTGCGAAGTCGGAGTCTTTGTGTAGGGACGACTTGTAGAGTGCGCGTATCAGCAAATCCGGTTGCCGCTGCACTTCGTCTTTCTTCTCCCACAAAGCAATGGTCTGCTCGTCGCACTCAAAGATGCCTGCGACAGCCCGCTGCGACATCCCAAGCTGGCGGCGCAGAAAGCGAAATTCCTTTCCGCTCATGTGGTCGCTGTTCTCAACGAGGTAATCGGCGATTGCCTTGTGCAGACCCTGTACGTCGTGAATGGCGACGGCTTCCCCATGCTTGGTTGCCCGCAGTTCATAGCCATTGGCGAGCCAAACGTTGGTGAGCCCGCATTCGGTGTAGTGATACATATTCTCGTTCATGCTAGCACCGTGATAACTATGGTTTGATCTTCCCTTGAGCTAATCTCAATTGCTGCCACGATGGTCACTTCCATGCCGGATGCGATGCGGCGAACGTGACATTTCCAGTCGCCTGATTCATCTTTTTCTGGTGCTTGCGTAAGTTCACCCTTCTCCAGGCATTCCATCACCTGATGCATCGTCACCCCGCGCTCTTCCATTCTCTGATGAGCGTGGCGCGTAACGGCCACTCGCCATGTTGTTTCTGCGCACTCACGGATGATCTCAGTGGCGCGCTCTTGTGTAAGCGGGAAGTCCGTCACTTGTGGCCTTGACATCACCCCTAATTATTAGGGGTTGTAGGGCGGCTTGCAAGGCCGTCCATCAGGTAGCCGAATACCTGGGCGGCCAAGGTTCTGGCCTACCCCGAGGGTTGCTCGGAGAGCATGAGCCACTGCCGAGTATTGGATAGCGGTGCTCCGCTCTGCGCGTAGTCGTTGATTGTTTGCGGGCCGCCAGGGACTAGATGATGTTGTCGGGAACAACATCACGCGACCGCAGGGAGCCCGAAAGGTCAGGCCCATGGATGGGCCCGGCACGATTCTGTCTGGAACAGAATCGCGCGACTGAAAGGAGCCCGAAAGGCCAGGCCCATGGACGGGCCTGGCACGATTCTGTCCGGAACAGAATCGCGCGACCGAAGGGAGCCCGCAGGGCCAGCGCCATGGACGGCGCTGGCAACCCCGAACCTACGCAGCCCGCAGGGCTGCTGGCCTGGTAGGCCGCGAGGTGGGGATAGGGATTTGGTGGGCCGCCAGGGACTCGACGATTCTGTCTGGAACAGAATCGCGCGACCGAAGGGAGCCCGCAGGGCCAGCGCCATGGACGGCGCTGGCAACCCCGAACCTACGCAGCCCGCAGGGCTGCTGGCCTGGTAGGCCGCGAGGTGGGGATAGGGATTTGGTGGGCCGCCAGGGACTCGACGATTCTGTCTGGAACAGAATCGCGCGACCGAAGGGAGCCCGCAGGGCCAGCGCCATGGACGGCGCTGGCAACCCCGAACCTACGCAGCCCGCAGGGCTGCTGGCCTGGTAGGCCGCGAGGTGGGGATAGGGATTTGGTGGGCCGCCAGGGACTCGAACCCCGAACCTACTGATTAAGAGTCAGCTGCTCTACCATTGAGCTAGCGGCCCGCAAGGGAAGCGAATGGGGTGGACGATGGGACTCGAACCCACGACAACCGGAATCACAATCCGGGACTCTACCAACTGAGCTACGCCCACCACGGCGCCACGCTTCGCGCAGGGCGCGCATCATAGCAGAATGGCGGTGGGGCTCAAGGCCGCGCCGTCGCTTGATGCGGGGCGAGCCGAGCTCAACAAAGTAGTTGCGGCGACCGCCGCACCGACGTGAAATAATGGGCCCAGTCGGGGTGTAGCGCAGCCTGGGTTCAAGCTGACCGAATGCCCGGTGGGCATTCGCAGCCCGTTGAACGGCGCGGACAGGAGTCCGCGCCAGGGTCACTTGACGAGGCAGGAGCCGAGTCTAGTGACAGCTGCTCCCCCTTTCATGAAGGCCGTGTGCAAGAATATGTCTCCGTCGGGGCGTAGCGCAGCCTGGTAGCGCATCTGCTTTGGGGTGAAACGGGACCGAATGCCCGGTGGGCATTCGCAGCCCGTTGAACGGCGCGGACAGGAGTCCGCGCCAGGGTCACTTGACGAGGCAGGAGCCGAGTCTAGTGACAGCTGCTCCCCCTTTCATGAAGGCCGTGTGCAAGAATATGTCTCCGTCGGGGCGTAGCGCAGCCTGGTAGCGCATCTGCTTTGGGAGCAGAGGGTCGCAGGTTCGAATCCTGCCGCCCCGACCACCAATTCCCACGTGGCGGTGCCTTGCCGTCCCGCACAGCAACACGCGCCCATAGCTCAGCCGGATAGAGCAACGGCCTTCTAAGCCGTAGGTCGGTGGTTCGAATCCACCTGGGCGCGCCAACCACCGCGCGCCGGGTGGCGCGCCGGGCACCGAGAAGGATTTTCGCCATGACGGCTGATGTGATTGATGGAAAGGCCTGCGCACAGTCAGTCCAGGAGCGCGTGGGCGCCTCCATCGCCAGCCGCGCGGCGCGTGGTCTGCGCGCCCCTTGCCTGGCCACCGTGCTGGTCGGGGAGGATCCGGCGTCGCAGATTTACGTGCGTCGCAAGCGCGAGGTCTGTGCGCGCATCGGCATCGAATCGCGGCCGGTGCAGTTCGACACCACCGTCAGCCAGGAGGCGCTTCTGGCCCAGGTCGATGCGTTGAACGCCGATGACGGCGTCGACGGCATCCTCGTGCAGCTTCCGCTGCCTTCAGGGATCGATACCACGCAGGTGATCGAGCGCATTCGCCCGGACAAGGATGTAGACGGCTTTCACCCCTACAACATCGGGCGGCTCGCGCAGAGGATTCCTGTGCTGCGCCCCTGCACACCGGCGGGCGTGATGGAGTTGCTGCGCGCGCGCGGAGAAACCCTGCATGGGCGCCGGGCATTGGTGGTGGGTGCATCGAATATCGTCGGGCGGCCGATGGCGCTGGAGCTGCTGCTTGCTGGCGCTACAACCACTGTGGCGCATCGCTTTACGGTCGATCTCGCGGATCGTGTTGCCGAGGCGGATCTGCTCATCGTGGCGGTGGGCAAGCCCGGGCTGGTGGCGGGCGAGTGGGTGAAGCCGGGCGCGACGGTGATCGACGTCGGCATCAATCGACAGCCGGACGGTCGACTGGTGGGTGACGTCGGCTTCGAGGCGGCCTGCGAGCGCGCAGCAGCTGTAACGCCCGTCCCGGGCGGTGTGGGGCCGATGACCGTGGCCATGCTCATGCAGAACACGCTGCACGCCGTCGAGATGCGCGAGGCAGCGGCCGGCGCCTGATATTCCGGCTCCGGCCGCGCCTTATCCGACTGTCAGCCCGTTGTGCCGGCCCAGACCACGGGCTGGCGCTTGGCCGCCCAGTCCTCGGCGTGCTTGAGGTAGTGGTCCTCCACGACGTTGCGCTTGACCTTCATGGTCGGCGTCACGAAGTCGTTCTCGGTGGTCCACTGGTCCTCCACGACGACCAGGAATTCGAGCTGCTCGTGCTGGTCGAGCTGCGCGTTGACTTTCTCGCGGTATTCGGCGAGGTCCTGCATGAGGGCTTCGCGCGCTTCGCGGTTCTTGCAGCGGGTCAGCGCATCCTCGGAGAGCATCAGGATGCCGAAGGGTTGCGAGCGGTCGGCGCCGGCCACGCAGCAGGCCTCCACGGCGTTGTGCGTGACGAGCTTGTCCTCGATGGGGGCCGGAGCGACGTACTTGCCCTTTGAGGTCTTGAAGATGTCCTTGACGCGGCCGGTGATGCGCAGGCGGCCTTCGTCGTCCAGCTCGCCGCGATCGCCGGTGCGCAGGAAGCCGTCTTCGGTCATGACTTCGCGTGTCTTTTCGGGCTCCTTGAAATAACCCTGCATGACCGCCGGGCTGCGCGTCTGGACCTCGCCGTCTTCGCCCAGGCGTGCCTCGACGCCCTCGTAGGGGTAGCCGACGAAGCCGGGGCGGGTCTTGCCGGGAAGGTTCGAGTGCGAGATCGCGAGGTTCTCGGTCATGCCGTAGACCTCGATGATCTCCAGTCCGAGCTTCTCGTACCACTCCAGCACCGAAGGCGGCATGGGCGCCGCGCCGCCGCCGGCGAACTTCACCTGGTCCAGACCGAGCTGCTTGAGAATCTTCCGCCGTATCATGCCGCCGACGACCGGGATCTTGAGCATGCGGTCGAGCTTCTCGTCCGGCATCTTGGCGTTGACCGCCTGCTTGAACTTGATCCAGAGGCGCGGTACCGAGAAGAAGAAGGTGGGGCGGGCGCGCTGCAGGTCCTGCGCGAAGGTGTCCAGCGATTCTGCGAAGTAGGTACGCATGCCGACGCGGAGCATTCCCAGCTCCACGGCGATGCGCTCGGCGATGTGCGACAACGGCAGGTAGGAGAGGACGCGGTCCTCCGGTCCCATGTTGAAGCGCTTGTTGCCGGAGGCGATGGCCCAGGCCATGCCGCCGAAGCTGTGCATGACGCCCTTGGGCATGCCGGTGGTGCCGGAGGTGTAGATGATGGTGGCCAGGTCCTCGACCTTGCGCTCGGGCAGTGCCTGCAGCGGCTCGTTGTCGCGGATGATGTCTTCCCAGGTCGGGAAGTCGGTGGGGGGTGACAGCGGAAAGCTGATGCACTGCACCGAATCCGGAACGCCGGCCTTCATCGCGTCCCAATCGTCGAGCTTGCCGACGAAGGCTGCCTGAGCCTCGCTGTGCTCGAGAATCTTGCGCACGGATTCGGCCGTGAGGGTGGGGTAGAGCGGCACCGAGATGTGGCCGGCCATCCAGATCGCCCAGTCGCCCATCAACCAGTGGGCGCAGTTCTTGGAGATGATCGCGATGTTGCTGCGCTCGGGATAGTTCTGCGCGCGCAGCCAACTCGCCATGCGCCGCGCCTCGTCGACAGCCTGTGCCCAGGTGTAGTCGCGCAACTCGCCGTTGCCCATGGGCTGCGTCATGCATACGGCGTTCGCGCGCACCTGTTCCCAATGCTTCAGGCGCTCCAGGGCCAGATCACCCGGCTGGATGTCCATTGTCCTCTCCTCGATGTTGGTGGTCGTGCCGCCCCTCTGCGGCTTGCGCAGATGCTACCGCAACCGTTAGCTTTCGCCCACCTTCCCCAAGCCGATTGGTAATAGTAATGACCTCGAATAACCCCTTTCTCAATGCAGAGCATGAAGCTATTCGCGACCAGGTCGCGCGGTTTGTGGAAAGAGAAATTACCCCAAATATCGATGCCTGGGAGGAAGCCGGCGAGCTGCCACGAGCGCTGCACAAGGCGGCGGCGGAGGCCGGCGTGCTGCAGATCGGTTATCCCGAAGCGCTCGGCGGCATCGACGTTCCCGACCATTTCTACGAGCTGGTCATTGTCGAGGAACTGTGTCGCGCCGGCAGCGGTGGACTGATTGCGGGCCTGATGAGTCACGGCATCGGGCTGCCGCCGATCGTGGCCGCGGGCACGCAGGAGCAGAAGGAGCGGCTCGTGGCGCCCGTGCTGGCCGGCGACAAGATCGCCGCGCTGGGCATCACCGAGCCTTCGGGTGGTTCGGATGTCGCGGCCATCCGCACTGCGGCGCGGCGCGAGGGCAACCACTACATCGTCAAGGGCAGCAAGACCTTCATCACCTCCGGCATGCGCGCGGACGTCATCACCACGGCCGTGCGCACCGGCGGGGAGGGCATCGGTGGCATCTCCCTGCTGGCGGTGGAGGCCGACACGCCTGGGCTGTCACGTACGCCGCTCGACAAGATGGGTTGGCGTTGCTCGGATACCGCCACCCTCTATTTCGACGAGGCGCGCGTGCCGGTCGCCAACCTCATCGGCCCTGAGAACGCCGGTTTCATGGCCATCATGCAGAACTTCAACAGTGAGCGCCTCGGTTTGGCGGCGCAGGCCTGGGGATTGGCGAAGACCTGCTATGAGGAGGCTCTCACCTGGGCCCGCGAGCGCGAAACCTTCGGCAAGCCGTTGATCGCCCGGCAGGTGATTCGGCACAAGTTGGTGGACATGAAGATGGCCATCGATGCCGTGGGCGCGCAGCTCTATCAGCTCGCCTGGCGGGTGTCACAGAAGCAGTATCCGGTCGCCGAGCTGTGCATGCTCAAGAATCTCGCGACCTCGACGCTGGAGCAGGTTGCGGGCGAAGCGGTGCAGATCCTGGGTGGCGCCGGTTATCTACGTGGTGCCAAATCCGAGCGCATCTTCCGCGAGACCAAGGTGCTGTCGATTGGCGGCGGTGCGTCCGAGGTCATGAAGGATCTCGCCGCGAGGCAGATGGGCTACTGAAAATGAAACGCCCGCTTGCGCGGGCGTTTCTTGAGACTGCGGCTGAAAACTGACTGCGTCAGTCGCCGTTGCCTTCTTCAGGCTGCGGAGCGTAGGGATCACCCGGGTCGGTCGTCGCCGGCGGTTCTTCACCGCCACCGGCCGCGATGAACTGCTCATTGAGGATGTCGGTAACTTCACCGAGCCCCTCGATCAGCGTCGGCAGAAGCGCGAAGCCGGTCGGGCTCTCGCCTCCACCCAGACCGAGGAATCCGAGCAGCGGATCAGTCAGCAGGCCCAGACCGTCCTCGCCGAGCAGCGTGCCCAGCACGGTCTCGGAAAGCGCGTCGAGTCCGTCCTGAAGCGCGGTGCTCACCGGGCCCTCGATAGTCTCGTTGTTCAGGATCGGGCCCAGGATCTGCTCAAGCACCAGAACCGTCTCGTTCAGCAGCCCCGATCCCTGCTCGCCGGCGAACTGACCGATTGGCAGCGTGAAGAGGGTGCCCAGCTCACCGCAGAGGCCGTCTACCTCTTCGCCCGACAGCGCGCTCTCGCCGCGGAGAATGGCGTCATCCACCGGCAGCACGAGGACCGTGGCCGCACGCGTGCGCGGGCTCTCCGCGAAGCCGGGCGGATCGACGGTCGGATCGAACTCGACGGCGGCACAGTTGTTGGCGAGGCCGGTCGCGCCGTCTGCCGAGATCACACCGCGCTCGGCGAGTACGGCATTGGCGATGGAGATCGAAGGATCGGTCTCGCCCACGGGGTCCTCGTCGTTGCGGCAAGCCTCGTAGCTGGTTTCCGCCGGACCACCGATCGCCCGGAAGCTGGTCGCGCGTTCCTGGTTGATGTTGATGATCACCTGATCGGTTCCGCCGTCGCTGCCTGGCACCTCGAAGGTGAGAGAGCTCAGCAGCTTGTCGCGGCCGCGGATCTTCTCAGCGTTGACCAGTTGCGCTGCGTTCGTGAAGCCGACGCAGGTGAAGTTCTTGTCGATGTTGAAGGTAGTCTTGCTGATCTCCAGCGGCGTGCCGGTGGCATCGGTGATGCCCACCCGCACGTCCTGCTCGGCATCCTCCACACGGTCCATGGCGCTGCCTGACAGCTGGCCGCGGCAGTTGACACCCTTATCGAAGTTGGTGTTGTCGGGGTTGCCGCCGAGGCGTGCCCGGACGGTGCCGACGCCCTCGGTCAGACCTTCCACCAGCGCGATGCGGATGCCGGACTCGGTGCGTGCCGGCTCCATCGCAGGCGTGCCGCCCTCTTCCTCAGGCTCGCCGAGCGGCAGCATGGTGCGAACATCGATGACGTCGTCGCTTCCGGCGACCTGCACGTTCAGGATGCGGCCGTCTTCGCATTCGGTACCGAAGTCATCGAGGAGGATCGCCTCCTCCTGGTCCGGGTCGTTCTGCAGGTAGCCAACGGCAGCGTAGGGGAGGGCGAAGGTCGGAACGGTCTGGTTCAGCTCAAGCGCACTATTCGGGCACTCTGCCTCAAGGTCGGGATCGCAGAAGGGCACCTGCCCATCGGCGTTGAGCCCGAAGGCCTTCGCATCATCAGCGACTGTTTCCTGGAGCTCGGCCGCGGCCTCGTCGGAGAGTCCGGCGAAGACGCCGGCGTCCGCGAAGCTGGCCACCCCCACGGGGACTAGGCGGATCGAAGCGAAGTCAGCGGTCAGTACCGTGACCTCGGTCGTGTCCATCTGCCCTCCGAGGGTGCCCTCGATCACGGCGGGAACATCATCCGGAGTCGCGGCAAGGCCGAGGATCTCACGCGTTAGGGCGCCTTCCTCGGCATCCTCGATGCTGACGAAACCCCCACCCTCAAGAATGGCCAGATTGTCGAGCTGCACCGGCAGGCGGATTTCCTCGGCACCCGTATCGAAGAGCGCGGTGGCGTTGATTACGGCGGTGCCGCCGACGATGATGCGCGGCGGCGTCGCCGTAATGCGCAGCGATTCCCCGACGAGGGCCGCGGCCGCGACATTGATGTCGGCACTGGCCGAACTCGCGTTGAGCTGCGGGTTGTTGGTTGCCGGCGGTACGAGGTCGGCGGTCACGTTGTAGGTGGCTGCCTCGTCGGGGTCGTTGTTCTGCCCTGAGAAGACGCCGGTACTTCCGGTCACGGCGGGGCTGCCATCCGGGTTCTGCGGGTCGGCGCTCCAACTCAAGCCGTCGCGTTCGCTGACGCACTCGTTCGGGATGTTTACCGGCTCACCGCTCGTGTTGACGAAGCGGATCTGCGCGCGCAGCTGCAGCGCCTGGCCCGCGGCAACGTTGCTGCCATCGGCCGGTGTGCTGCACGTCGGACCGGCGAAGATGTCGACGATCTCGGGAATGCCGCCGACGACCTCCAGCTCAGCACTGGCGGAGCCGCCCTCGCCTTCGGCGTCGCTCGCAGTGATGGTGACTGCACCCGCGTCGGTGGGAGACAGGCCGCGCACGCGCCCTTTCTCGTCGACGACGAACTCGGCTTCGCCATCAGGTGCTTGGATCGCGAATTCGATGCGGTCGAGCGCCGTGATGTCGGGATTGCTGCCGTCCTCGAAGAAGCCGATCACGCGGAAGTTGACCGTGCTGCCGACATTGACGCGAGCGGGGTCGCTGCATTGCCCGCCGTCGGAGCGGACGCAGCGGAGCTCGATCCGCTGCAGCTCGCCGCCGCCTACCAGTCCGGGGCTGCGGACAGAGCCGTCACCGCACGCGACGAGCGTGAGCGCGCCGGCAAGAATGGCGAAAAGGGAAATCTTTGGCATGCGCATCTCTGTGACTCTCCAGTTCTCACTCGAATCACCGGCCGGCCGGGGCGTGAACGAGCGACTGCGGGAAGGTTGCTAATGGGTTAGCTGTACTTATTCGCTTCAACTTTACTCTGAATCTTTCACGACGTCACGATAAACGGTAGTATCCAGGGGTGCCAGCGTTAATGCTGGTCATTTGTTGTAAGAACAGGCCTACGCACGTATGCGTGGCCCGCCAATCCGATACAGGGAGCAGGGACGTGATTCAGCGATCGGCCGGTATTGCAGCGCTTATGGCGCTCGTGTTTACAGGGGGCGCCTGGGCGCAGATGGACAACGGCGCGGATGTCTACGACGACCGCTTCTATCTGCAGCTGCAGGGAGGCGCCATCGTCTCCGATTCTTCGGATCTGGATGCTGGCGCTGCGGGCTATTTCGCTCTCGGCAAGCCGATCATGTCCCTGCTTTCGCTTGAGCTGGAGGGCGGCTACGCCAGTCTAGGCACGCCGAACACCACTGACTACGAGCGCATCACGGGCCAGGTCAACGCGGTTCTCTACCTCTGGGGCGGCCCCAATGCCGAGTCGATGCGTGGCCTGCGGCCGTACCTGCTGGGTGGTCTGAACGTTCACAGCATCGATTTCCAGGACGAGACCGCCACCGGCACCGGCTTCCAGCTGGGCGGTGGTTTCACGTATCCGCTGAGCCGCAACCTGGAGTTCGTCAGCTCCGTACGCTACGGGGTCGACAGCGTCGGTGCGGAGCCCCCGGGCATCCCGCGTGACGAAGATTTCTACACTTGGACGGGCACCGTTGGTGTCCGCTTCAAGATGGGCGAGTTTCCGCCCGACAGCGATGGCGACGGCGTGCCCGACCACCGCGACGAATGCCCCGGCACCCCGGCTGGTGTAACGGTCGACCGGCGCGGTTGCCCGATTGACAGCGATGGTGACGGTGTGCCTGATCACCGCGATCGTTGCCCCGGCACGCCGGAAGGCGCTGCCGTGGATAGCGACGGCTGTCCGATCGACTCCGACGGCGATGGCGTGCCGGATCATCGCGATCAGTGCCCGAATACGCCCGAGGGGGTGCGCGTGGATCAGCGCGGGTGTCCCTTCGCCGATTCCGACGGCGACGGTGTGCCGGACCACATGGACCGCCATCCGAACACCCCCGCCGGTGTTGCGGTGAACGAGTACGGGGAGCCGCTCGATTCCGACGGCGATGGCGTACCGGATCATCTCGACGAGTGTCCGAATACGCCGGCAGGCTCCGCGGTGCTGCCGAGCGGCTGCGCCCTTGTCGGTGACAGGCGACTGGCGCGACCGGGTGAGCCGGCCGATGCCGATGGCTTTGCCACGGAGCGGACGCAGAACTTCATCCTGAAGGGCGTCAACTTCGAGTTCGACTCCGCGCGGCTGACGCCGGAGGCACGCTCGATACTCAACGACGTCGCTGAAGTGCTGATGGCCTATCCGGACACTGACGTTGACGTTGAGGGCCATACCGACAGTGTTGGCCCGGACGCCTACAACCTGGCGCTCTCCGAGCGTCGTGCGAACTCGGTGAAGCGCTACCTGACGCAGCAGGGCGTGCCCGGCGAGCGCATGACGCCCGTCGGCTACGGCGAGACCATCCCGATCGACACCAACGATACTGAGGAAGGCCGATCCAACAACCGCCGCGTGGAGTTCCGGGTGCGTTAAGCCCGGTTCCAACCGGCAGGATCAAGAAAGCCCCGGCAACAGCCGGGGCTTTTTTTGTTGGGGCGGTGTAGTGACTAGCTGGCAGACGTGCCAGTCAGGAGTTTGGGTGTCCCAACTGCAGTCGGCGAAGCAAGTGCTGCAAGCTCGCGCGGCGTATCGCGTCGCGGTGGTGGCTGCGTCGTTTCGGGCGACGAGGCTTACCCTGTGGGGCATCGCCAGGGCGGCTCAGAGTCTGGATCAGAACGCTCGGCGGAATCTGCGGGATCTACTTTGCGGTTCCAGCTTAGCGTGCCGTGCTCCGAGGCGGCTCTCTGACCGCGGCTACCCGAGAGACGTAGCGCGGTCTCTCGCACGCTGAGTTCGCGTCGGCTCAGTTCGCGAGGCGCGCTCGCTGCCTTCTAATGGCGCAGGCAGCTGCGAAGAAAGTCCGCAATGTCCTGACGTGCCTGCTGCACTTCGGGGAAGATCGCCTCGAAGAGCGGGAAGGCGTGGGGCAAACCGGGCCAGACGTCAACGCGTACCTCGACGCCCGCCTCGTACATGCGCCGGCCCAGCAGCAGCGTGTCATCGAGCAGGATCTCGGCGTCGCTGGTCTGCATGAAGATCGGAGGCAGGCCATCGAGATCCATGTACAGCGGCGATAGCTCGGGATCCGAAGCGTCGTGCCCGCCGGCGTAGAGCGGATCGATACGATGCAGCGCCTCGGCTGGCAGGATCGGGTCGCTCTTGCGGAAGCGTGCACGCGATGGCGGGGCATGGATGCGCCCCATCTCGGTGGCCGGCGAGATGGCGGCTGCGCCGGCCGGCATTGGCAGACCGGCGGCGCGTATGCGCTGCAGTAGCCCCAGCAGCAGATTACCTCCGGCCGATTCGCCGGCCACGACGATGCGGCGCGCGTCGAAGCCGCGCTCCAGCAGGGCACGATAGGCGTTCTCGCAGTCATCCAGCGCTGCCGGGTGGCGGTTGAAGGGGGCGAGACGATAGTCAGGCAGGAAGCCTGATCCGCCGATGCTGCGTGCCAGCTTTGCGACGAGGGTCAGATGCGTGGCCGGCACGGCGGGAAGGATGAAGGCGCCGCCGTGCAGATAGAGCAGCACCGGCGCCTCGGTGTTATCGATATCGCCGACGGTGTGGCCCGGCACGCGGCCCAGCACGCGGTAGTCCTGCGTCAGCGCCGCCGTGTCGCGGCAGGGCTGGGCGGCCATGCGCAGCTGCAGGCGGGCGATGCGCTTGTGCGAGCCGCTGAGCATGAAGCTCAGCCACGGCCGCAGCAGCCAGCGCATCAGGCAGATGATCAGCCGGGTGCGCCGGCCTAGTGTGACCGCCTTGTTGCGGAGATAGCTCTCCGCCGTGCTGTCGTCCTCGCTTTGCATGGCGTCAGCCTACCTACATGCGGAAGACGCCGTAGCGCGGCTCACCGATCTCGGTGTTGAGCGCTGCCGACAGGGCGATGCCCAGCACGTTGCGCGTATCGGCCGGGTCGATGATGCCGTCGTCCCAGATTTCCGAGGTCGACCAGTAGGCTGAAGACTTGCGTTTGAACTCCGCCAGTACCGGGTCGCGAATGGCGGCGTAGTCTTCGTCGGAGAGCTTCTGGCCCTGCTTCTCCAGCTGCCGGAATTTCACATCGGCCAGGGTGTTGGCGGCCTGCTCGGCGCCCATCACCGAGATCTGGTGATTCGGCCAGGCGAAGACGAAACGCGAATCAAAGGCGCGGCCGGACATGCCGTAGTTGCCGGCGCCGAATGAGCCGTGGCACATCACCGTGATCTTCGGTACTTCGCAGTTGGAGACCGCCATGATCATCTTGGCGCCGTCCTTGGTGATGCCCTGTTCCTCGTAGGCGCGACCCACCATGAATCCGGTGATGTTCTGCAGGAAGATGATGGGCGTGCGGTTCTGGTTGCACAGCTCGATGAAGTGCGCGCCCTTGAGTGCGCTGTCGTTGAAGAGCACGCCGTTGTTGCCGAGGATGCCCACTTTGTAGCCCCAGATATGGGCGTAGCCGCAGATCAGCGTCTTGCCGTAGTTGGGCTGGTACTCGTGGAAGCGCGAGCCGTCGACCACGCGCGCGATGACCTCGCGCATGTCGAACTGCGCCTTGATGTCCTTCGGAATGACGCCGTAGAGCTCATCGGCCGGGTAATAGGGCGCCTCCGGCTCCTGCCACTCGATCTGCGCCTTGGTCGGGCGCTTGAACTGCCCGACGATGTCGCGGGCGATGGCGATGCCCTCTTCCTCGCTGGAGGCCGGGTAGTCGGCCGTGCCCGAGGTGGAGGTGTGCATGTCCGCACCGCCCAGATCCTCGACGGAAACCTCCTCGCCAGTGGCGGCTTTTACCAGCGGCGGGCCGGCCAGGAAGATGGCGCCGGTGCCGCGGACGATGACGTTGTAGTCGGAAAGCCCCGGCACGTAGGCGCCGCCGGCGGTGCAGTGACCGAGTACGACGGCGACCTGCTGGATGCCCATCTTCGAGAGCATGCACTGGTTGCGGAAGATGCGGCCGGCGTAGTACTTGTCCGCGAAGAGCTCGGCCTGTTCCGGGAGAAAGCCGCCGGCCGAATCGCAGAGGTGGATGACCGGAAGGCGATTCTCGATGGCGATATCCAGCGCGCGCACGGTCTTCTTGACCGTGATCGGGTACCAGGCGCCGCCCTTGACGCTGGCATCGCCGGCGTTGATGACGACCTCGCGCCCGGCGACGATGCCAATGCCGGTGACGCAGGCAGCCCCTGGCACCTCGCCGTCGTAGAGCTCGTTCGCAGCCAGCGAGGACAGCTCCAGGAAGGGCGTACCGGCATCGAGCAGCAGCTCCAGGCGCTTGCGCACGAAATGCTTGCCCTGCTTGTCGAGGCGATCGAAGTCCCGCTGCGGGCGGTCCTCGCGCGCACGGCGCTGATGCTCGCGGAAGGCCGCGACGAGGTCGCTGTTGTGCGCGTGGTTGGCCTGGTAGTCGGGCGAAGCGGTGCTGACGGTGCTCTGAATGCGTTTCATGTCCGGTGTTCCTGGCGGGCGGTGGCGCGGCGGGTGGCGAGGGCGCTCATTCGTTCGGCTCCAGCGTCAACAGCACCGCGTCGCGATCGAAGCTTTGCGCGATGGCGAAGTGGATCTCGGCGACCGTGCCGTCGCGGGGCGCAGCCAGCGTCGTCTCCATCTTCATGCTCTCCATGACCAGCAGCGTCTGGCCGGCGGAGACCGCGTCACCGGCCGCGACTTCCAGTCGCACGATGCTGCCGGGCATGGGCGCGCGCAGCACGTCCTCTTCGGAGCCCCGCAGCGCCGCGGCCAGTCGCTCCAGCGGGTGGGCGTAGCGCAGATGCCAGTTGCGGCCGCGGCAGTGGATGAAGACGTCGTCGCCGTGCGTGGCGACCGTGACGCGCTCGCTGACGCCGTTCACGGTCAGGATCGCGCTGCCGTCATCCTCGGGATGAAGATTCACCGGCAGTACCCGGTCCTCCAGATGCAGCCGGTAGCCGTGCGCGCTGCGCGACAGCGCCATCGGCTGCTCGTTGTCCTCAAGCTTGAATGCGTGATGCATGGTTCTACTCGTCTATTTCCTCTCTCCCGCAAGCGGGAGAGGGGCTAGTGGTGCCGGGGTTGTCGGGTCGCTTGGGCATTGCTTGCATCATTTGCCTCGTTCCCCTCTCCCGCTTGCGGGAGAGGGGTTAGGGGAGAGGGACCAGTGTCAGTTGCTCCACGCGCCGATCGCCGCGTGGAGCGTCGGTGTGCTGTCGACTACGTCGCGGATGGGCCGCACCGACAGCGCGGCGGCGGCCAGCAGCCGTTCCACCGTTGCTGTGTCCGGCGGCTGCGACTCGGCGACCTCGGGATGCGCGTCCAGATAGCCGGTGTGGATCTCGCCGGCGACGAAGTCGGGGTGATCCATCAGCGCGCGCAGGAAGGCGGTGTTGGTCTGGCAGCCGAGCAGCACGGTGGCCTCCAGCGCGCGGCGGGCGCGGGCGATGGCCTGCTCGCGGTCTTCGCCCCAGACGATGAGCTTGGCGATCATCGGGTCGAAGGCCGCCGTGACCGCGCCGCCTTCGACCACGCCGCCGTCCCAGCGCACATGCTCGCCGGTTGGCGGTATCAGTCGCAGGATCGGGCCGGTGGTGGGCAGATAGCCGGCCGCCGGGTCCTCGGCATAGATGCGCAGCTCGATGGCGTGCCCCTTCGTGGTGATGGCGGCCTGTTCGAGATCGAGCTTGTCGCCGGCCGCGATGGCCAGCTGCTGGGCGACCAAGTCGATGCCGGTGACCTCCTCGGTGACCGGATGCTCCACCTGCAGGCGGGTGTTCATCTCAAGGAAGAAGAACTCGCCCTTGCCGTAGATAAACTCCACCGTGCCGGCGCCGCGATAGCCGATGGCGCGGGCGATGCCGGCCGCCGTCTCGCTGATCTGTTCGCGCTCGGCCTGGCTGAGCGCCGGTGCCGGCGATTCCTCGACGATCTTCTGGAAGCGGCGCTGCACCGAGCATTCGCGCTCGAAGACGTGCACGACATTGCCGTGCGCGTCGCCCAGCACCTGGACCTCGATATGGCGCGGGTTCTCGACGAAGCGCTCGGCGTATAGCCGGCCGTCGCCGAAGTAGCGCTGGCCCTCGCTGCGGGCAGTGGCGATCTCGGTCTCCAGCACGGCGAGGTCGCGCACGATGCGCATGCCCTTGCCGCCGCCGCCGGCGGAAGGCTTGATGAGCAGGGGCGCGCCTACTGCGTGTGCGCGCTCGACGAAGTCGTCGGGGTTGTCGTCCTCGATGGCCGATGGCGCGACCGGGAAACCGCTCTTCTCGACGAAGCCGCGTGCGCGCACCTTGTCGCCCATCAGCTCGATCTGCTCGGGCTTGGGGCCGACGAAGGCGATGCCGGCTGCCTCCACGGCACGCGCGAAGTCCGCGTTCTCGGAGAGAAAGCCATAGCCGGGATGGATGGCGCCGGCGCTGGTTTGCTTCGCAGCCTCGATGATCTGGTCGCCGTCGAGGTAGGCGGCCACCGGAGTCTCGCCGGTGATCTCCACCGCTGCATCGGCTGTAGTCACAGCCGGGCTGCCGCGATCAGCGGCGTGGAAAACCACTGCCGCGCGCAAGCCGAGGGCGTGCACGGTGCGGATCACGCGCAGCGCGATCTCGCCGCGGTTGGCAATCAGGACGGTATCGAAGGGCCATTGCCCTGGGGATGTGCTCATCGGGACGTTCTCGGGGTAACGGAATTCATGGATGACTGTCGGCGGCAGCTTTGTGGATGCCGCGGCTGATCAGTTCGCTGAAGCTGCGCGCCAGCGGCTCGACGTCGAGACCGCCGCGGCCGAAGAGATAAGGCCAGCTGTGGTGCTCCATGCCGCCGTAGATGGTGTCGCGCAGCAGCGGCACGGAAAGGTCGGCCCGGAAATAACCGCGGCTGACGCCGTCGCTGAGCACGCGCGTCAGCAGACCGGCGTAGCGCCGGTTCATGCGGTGCAGCGCCGAGCCCTGGTAGTCGTGCTCGCCGCGTACCTCTCGGAACATCAGGCGGCAGAGCAGGGGATCGTCGCGGATGGCTTCCAGATGCAGGCGGATCAGCCGATAGAGCGCGTCGGGCGGATCGGCCGCTTCGTTCAGGACGGCCTCACCGCGGTTAAGCAGCTGCTCGTACCAGCGCGCCAGTACTGCGAGCATCAGATCGCGCTTGGAGTCGAAGTACTTGTAGATCGTGCCCTCGACGACATCGATGCGCGCGGCGATACCGGCGACGGTCGTGGCGTCGAAGCCTTTCTCGGCAAAGGCCGCGCGTGCGGCCTCTAGAATGCTCTCGACGCGCTCGGCGCGCGGCATGCGCGCGGCGTGCTGGCGCTGAGTGGGTTCGCCGGTCATCGCGCTTTCGTACTCCGCCGCCAGGCCCTTTCCCCCGGCCCCGCTTCCGCAGGTCGAAGAAGGGACGAGAATGGCCGACCATTCAGGTCCCCTCTCCCCCGTCCTCGGGGGAGAGGGCAGGGAGAGGGGGAGGCCGGCGCACGCCGGCCGCTGCACGACATTTGGCGGCCGAATCCCACGATCACGCCTTCACCAACCCCTCATCGACCCACTGCTTCGGCACGTGCACCGGGCAATCCATGAGGATCTGCGCCAGCATCTTGCCCTGCGGGTCGTAGCGCAGGCTGGCCGTGCCGCCGCCGCCGAGGGCCTGCTCGCAGTAGAAGTTCATGCCTTCCAGGCCGGGCCAGTCGTAGCGCGTGATGGCGCCTTCCAGCAGGTGCCCCATCCAGTTGCGAACCGTCCTGGCGGTCAGCTCGGCCTGCAGTACCGGCAGGAACTCCGGGCGCCGGGCAAGTACACCGATGTTCGCGCTGTCGCCCTTGTCTCCGCTGCGCCCGTAGGCGATGGCGCGCAGTGGTACCTGCACCGTATCGCCCAGAGACATGCTGCCGCTAATGGAGGGTGCCGGTTCGGCTTGGGTCAGCGCACCGCCATCCGGCACTTCGCAGGGCATGCCGTCGACCGCGACGGGCACCTCGGCCTTCGGCAGCAGGAAGGAGAATAGCCGCAGCAGCGGCGTCACCTTCGGACGGCCGCCGGCGAAGCCGGTAATGCCCTGCGCCATGCTCGTGGCTGGCGGAATGAACTCGCGCGAGAAGATTTCCAGGGCGTCGCGATTGTCGTGATGTACGGCAATCTTGAGAATGACCTCGCGCGTGTGCCGTGTCTGTGACTGCGGTCCCCAGTTGGCTTCGGCGCCCAGGGTTTCAATGTGGGCGCGGCGATAGTCGCCCAGGCTGCGCTGCTCGAAGAGCCGGCGCGTGCGCTTGAGGATGGCCGCGGCCACCGCTTCGGCCTTCTCCACGGCCTCGGGGCCGCCGATCATCATCGTGCCAGTGGCGCGGAATCCGTCCTGGTAGGTGGCGCAGACCTTGTAGTCGCCGCCCGGGGCGGCTCCCTTGGCGCCGCTGACCTTCACCCGGTTGTCGCCGTCCTGTTTGCAGCGCACCTGCCGGAAGTCGCAGCAGACGTCCGGCAGCAGGTAGTGGCCGGGATCGCCGATCTCGTAGACGATCTGCTCGGCGACGGTTTCCGGCGTGATGCGCCCGCCGGTGCCTTCGGGCTTGGTCAGCGTGAAGCTGCCGTCCGCGGCCACCTCGGCGATGGGGTAGCCCATGTTGTCCCAGCTGTCGGCGACCTCGCGCCAGTCCGTGGTAATGCCGCCGGTGGCCTGGGCGCCGCACTCGATGACATGCCCGGCGAGGCTGCCCATGGCCAGCTTGTTGTAGTCGGTGGGCGACCAGCCGAAGTGCTGGATCAGCGGGCCCAGCGCCACGGCGCTGTCGACGCAGCGGCCGGTGATGACGATGTCCGCGCCGTTGGCCAGCGCCTGCGCGATGGGGAAGGCGCCCAGGTAGGCATTGATGCTCCAGGGTTTGGCCGGGAATTCGGCGCCGCTGAACATCTCGCGGATGCCGCGCCCCTGCAGCTCGCCGGAGCGGTCGAGCAGATTGTCGCCGGTGACGATGGCCACCTTCAGATCGACGCCCAACTCCTTGAGCTTGGCGTCGATGGCTGCCTTGCAAGCCGCCGGGTTCACTCCGCCGGCGTTGCTGACGACCTTGATGCCCTGCTCGGCGAGCTTGCCGGCCTGGGCGGCAACGACCGCCGGAAAATCCGTGGCGTAGCCGGCCTCCGGATTCTTCGCGTGCGCCTTGGCCAGCAGCGACATCGTGATCTCGGCCAGATAGTCGAAGACCAACACGTCGATCTGCCCGCTGTCGACCAGCTGGCCGGCAGCCTCCGCGCTGTCGCCCCAGAAGCCCGAGGCGCAGCCGATGCGCAGGTTCTTGCCGCTCATTTGCCGGTCCATTGCGGTGCGCGCTTGTCCTGGAAGGCGCCCATGCCTTCGGCGGCATCCTGCGTGGAGGACATCACCGGCACCATGGCCTGGGCGTACTCCAGTGCCTGCGGCAGCGTCATGTCGCGCATTGCGTGGAAGGCCTGCTTGCCCAGGCGCACGGCGGTGGGTGACTTGCCGACGGTGCGCTCCAGCAGCCAGTCGAGCTTCGAATCCAGCTCGGCGCGCGGCACGACATAGTTGAACACGCCCCACTCCAGGGCCTCGGCGGCCGAGAACTGCTCGCCGGTGATGCACATCTCCTGTAGCTTGCGCGCGGGCAGCATGCGCAGCATGTAGGGCAGGATCATCATCGGCGTCAGGCCGATTTTCGACTCGGTGGTGCCGATGCGGATGTCGTCGGCCGCTACCGCCATGTCGCAGGCGCAGAGCAGGCCGAAGCCGCCGGCCATGACGTGGCCGTTGACGCGCGCGATCAGCGGCAGCGGGCACTCCTCCAGCTCCTTGAAGAGCTTGACGATGTAGTGCTTGGGCTGCGAGAAGTCGACTGCGAAGGCGCCACCCTTGACGTTCTTGGCGAGGTCGGCGCCGGCGCAGAAGGCCTTTTCTCCGGTGCCCGTCAGCACGATGGCCCGGGCATCCTCGGCCACGGCCTGCCGGATGCCGTCGCCGATACGGCCGATGACCTCCTGATTGATGGCGTTGCGTCGCTCTTCACGGTTGATGGTGATCCACTGCGCCGCGCCGCGGCGCTCGACGATGACCGAATCGCTCATGACGGCTCCCTGTTCTGGACAGAATCCTTGACTGGGAGAGCCTATGCAGCGGCTGGTGAGTCGGCCTCACCCATTTGCGCGAGACGGGCGTCAGCGGTAGCGCGGGGTCGTCGTCCTTCAGCCCGACAAGGCGGCTGGGCTGAAACCTCGCTGTCGGGCTAAAGCCCGACCCACGGGCGGTCTGTGGGTCGGCCTTCAGGCCGACATGGTGGTCAAGCCGAAGCGCGGGAGTCGGGCTCAGGCCCTACCCGCATTCCGACGGTCCGGATCAGTCGCCGTAGAGATCGCGCGTCATGCGACTGAAGAAGCGCGTGCGCGTCCGGCTGCCGAACAGGCCCATGACCGCGCGTACGGCGCGGTTCATCCGGCCGGGCACGAAGAGCGGTCCGCGTCCGCGCGCCAGCGCCTGCAACGCCTCCTCGGCGACGGCCTCCGGCGCCATCGGCATGGCCTTCGCCTGCTTGTGCTCGGGCGTGTTGGCGAGATAGGAGGGCGTGCCGATGGCGCCGGCCATGCAGGCCATCACCGCCACACCGCTGCCGCGGTTTTCTTCCCACAGGCTCTCGGCCAGCACATTGTTGAAGGCCTTGCTGGCCGCGTAGCTGGCGATCAGTGCGGAGCCCTGCAGGCTGGACATGCTGGACATCAGCAGGATGCCGCCGTGCCCGCGCTGGCGCATGGGCGGGATCAGCGCATGGCAGAGCGTCAGCGGTCCGCGACAGTTGACGTCGAGGATGCCCAGATGATTGGAGAGATCGGCCTCGTGGAAGTCATCCAGATGCGTGCGCGCCGCGTCGTAGACCAGCAGGCCGATCTCGCGGTCGCCGACGGCCTTTGGTAGGGCATCCGGCAGATCCGGCGCGCCCAGATCGAGCACAGCGGTGGCGACCTCGACACCGTGTGCCGCGCGCAGGCTCTCGGCGACGTCCTCCAGTGCGTGGCTCCTGCGCGCGACCAGCAGCAGCTTCAGGCCGCGGCTCGCCAGCGCCTCGGCGTAGGCGCGGCCGAGCCCTTCAGAAGCCCCGGCGACAAGGGCCCAGGGGCCGAATCGTTCTGCGAACTCGGGTGCGGACATGGCGCGTTATTCCGGATTGGGAGGATGTGCGTGATCGTCGCCGGCGGCGGCTGTCGCGCGCCTCGTCCGTTTCGGTTGCATGAAGCGACCGCGCGCTGTGTGCATGATGGGGGTCTCTGAAATATAGAAAACGATTCTCATGAGCGATAAAACCTGCCTTATCACCGGCCCGACCAGCGGCATCGGCCGCGCCACGGCCGAGGCCTTGGCGCGGCAGGGTTTTCATCTGGTGCTGGCCTGCCGCAATGCCGAGCGCGGCGAGGCGCTGGCCGAGGTACTGCGCGCGGCCGGCGGCAGCGCCGAGGTGCTGGAGATGGACCTCGCCAGTCAGCAGAGCATCCGCTCTGCCGCGCAGCGCTTTCTCGACAGTGGGCAGCCGCTGCATCTGCTGATCAGCAATGCCGGCGTCGTCAATCTGGAGCGGCGCGAGACTATGGATGGCATTGAGGAGAACATGGCGGTGAATCATCTCGCCCCCTTCCTGCTCACCGAGCTGCTGCGTCCGCGCCTGCTGGAGAGCCCGCCGGCGCGCATCGTCACGGTGGCTTCGGGCGCGCACGCCTTCGTGCGCGGCTTCCGCGCCGACGACCCCGAGTTCAGCCGGGCCCGCTACCGGCCGTTGAAGGTCTACGGCCACTCCAAGCTCTGCAATATTCTCTGGACACGGCATCTGGCGAAGCAGCTGGAAGGCACGGGCGTGACGGCCAACTGCCTGCACCCCGGGGCTGTCGCGACCTCGCTGGGCACGAATAACGGGCGTATCGGGCGCCTCGCGATGGCGGTGTTGCGCCCCTTTTTCCGCACTGCCGAGCGTGGCGCGAGGACGTCCGTGCATCTCGCGACGAGCGCGGATGTAGCGGATGTCAGCGGCGGCTATTTCGTCGACTGCCGGATACGCAGGCCAAAGCCGTGGGCCGAGGACACGGTCGCCGCCAAGGCTCTCTGGGCGTGGAGCGAGCGCATGACCGGGCAGCTGCCCCTGGGCTGAGCGACACCACTCGACGGCGCGGGGCTGCTGAAGTAGCGTGAGCAGCGTGCGGAAGGGGAGGCTCTGCAAATGGATGTGCAGATGAGCTGCGGGATCGCGCGCTGGCGTGAATTCGCCCTCGTGCTAGGCATCGTGTTGTTAGCCGGATGTGGGAGCGGTGGCGACCGTGCCGGTGAAGAGGCCTCATTCGATGTCGCATTCGAGGCGGCTTCTGCGCGCGCGGACTGCGGCGGCGAGATTGATGTCGGCGCCGATGTGCCGGCCAGTGGTTTTGCGGTCGACGCTGCGAACACGCGCAATGCGTCCTCGATGATCGACGCCGGCAATGTCGAGCAGCTACAGCTCGCCTTCGTCGATGTCGCAGCAGGCGTGACTGAGCGGCGCGGAGCGCCCGCGGTGACCACGCAGGCGATTTTTGCCGCCGCTGGTCGAGACATCCTTGCCATCGACCGTCACAGCGGCTGCCGCTACTGGTCGTACCGCATTCCCCAGCAGCGCCCGTTGCGCGGTCGCAACGCGGTGCGCTCGAGTGCGATTTACTACCTGCCGGGGGAAGCGGAGGCGCCGCCGCTGGTTCTGGCTGGCGACAGCTTCGGCTTTTTCTACGCGCTGAACGCGCGCGACGGCAGTCTCGTCTGGTCGCGCTTTCTCGGCACCGAGCCGCGCCATCACTGGATTACCGGGGCGTCGCAGCTCGCAGGCGATCGGCTGCTTGTGCCTGTATCGAGCAAGGAAGTGCTGACCAGTGCCACCGAGCTGCTCCGGCTCTGTTGCAGCAGTCACGGACTTCTTCAGGCACTCGATCCGCGAAGCGGCGAGACGCTCTGGACCTATCACACCACCGACGAGGCGAGTTATCACGCCGAAAGCGGGCAATTAGCGCCCAGCGGTGCAACGATCTGGAGCGTGCCGGCGGTGGACGAGGTGCGCTCGCAGGTCTACATCAGCACGGGGCAAAATCTGAGCCGCCCCACGACCGAAACTTCCGACGCCATCATCGCCCTCGATCTGGAAAGCGGCGAGCGCCGATGGGTGTTCCAGGCGACGCCGGGCGATGCCTGGAATCTCGGCTGCTTTCGCTTGCCCGGGCTGAGTCCCGACTGCGCGCTGCCGGTCGGCCCCGATCACGATTTCGGTGCGCCTCCGATACTCGCGCGTCGCCCCGATGGCAGTGATCTCGTCGTCGCCGGAGCGAAGAACGGCGTGGTTTACGCCCTGGATCCGGATAGTGGCGCGCTGGAATGGCAGCGGCGAGTCGGTGTTGGTGGCACCCTCGGCGGCATTCATTGGGGTATGGCCGCTGACGATGAGCGCGTCTATGCCGCCATCGCCGATGCAACCGTCAGCAAGGCCCGCGGGATATCGCTGGGCGCCCTGGAAGTCGGACAGCCCGCCGGTATCCAGCCCGTCACCAACGCACGGCCGGGTATCTATGCGCTGGATCTGGATACCGGTGCGCTCGTATGGGAGCGGCATCCGCGGCACGAGCGCGAGGGCGCGATGTACGACTCGCTGTTCTCTGCGGCGCTGACGGTCACCAACGATGTGCTCTTCGCCGCTTCTCTCGACGGCACGCTGCACGCACTGCGCAGCAGCGATGGCGAGCCGCTGTGGCGATTCAATACGGCCGTAGCCGTCGAGAGCCCCGAGGGAGCCTCAGGCAATGGCGGCGAAATCGACGGCGCCGGGCCAGTGGTCGCCGGCGACAGTCTGATGGTGAACTCGGGCTACGACACCTTCGGGAATCCCAATGCTTATCAGGCTGGTCCCGGTAACGCGCTCTTCGTGTTCCGGTTGCAAGAGCCGTAGACGAGGCTCAGCGCGTGGGATGCTATAGGCACCGTCGCGCTGCAGGTTCCGCGCCTCCTGGCAAAAGGCGCTACCGGATGAAGCCGCGCGACTGGCGCGGGTTACTTTGGTTTCGGCCAAAGTAACCAAAGCCATGGTGCCCGCCGGGTGGCCTGCCGCGGCTGCGCCGCGGCAGGTTCCCGAGTCGGACGACGTGCTCGGGGCACGCGCGAACAGACCATCCTTGGCCTGGTCGCGCTCGCTCGGCATCCCTGCCGAGCGACCCCTGCGCGCGACGCCAGGCTCGGCCACCCTCAAAGGGCACGGATCGTTCGGGCTGGCCGCTTCGCGGCATCGCCAAAGCATCTCCAAGACTCAGTCAGGACGCATCTCTGCGAATCTGTGAAATCTGCGGCTAAAAACTCTTGCGCCTGCCTTCAGGCCTTGAGCCGGTAACCGGTGCGGAAGATCCAGACGATGGCCGTCATGCACAGCGCCATGAAGAAGACCGTCATGCCGAGGCTGACGCCGACGTGGACATCGGCGGCCCCCGTGAAGCTCCAGCGAAAGCCGCTGACCAGGTACACCACCGGGTTGAACAGCGTGACGGTCTGCCAGAAGGGCGGCAGCATGCTGATGGAGTAGAAGGTACCGCCGAGGAAGGTCAGCGGCATGACCACCATCAGCGGCACGATCTGCAGTTTCTCGAAGCCGTCGGCCCAGACGCCGATGACGAAGCCGAGCAGGCTGAAGGTCATCGCGGTCAGCATCAGAAAGAGCAGCATGACCAGCGGATGCGCCATCGGATAGTCGACGAAGAAGCGCGCCGTGATCAGGATCAGCACCCCGATCATCAGCGATTTCGTCGCCGCCGCACCGACGTAGCCGAGGACGATTTCGATGGCCGAGACCGGCGCAGACAGCACCTCGTAGATGGTCCCGGAAAAGCGCGGCATGTAGATGCCGAAGGAGGCGTTGGTCACGCTCTGTGTGAGCATCGACAGCATGACCAGGCCCGGCACGATGAAGGCCGCGTAGTCGACGCCGTCGATGTCGCCGATGCGCGAGCCGATGGCTGCGCCGAAGACGACGAAGTAGAGCATCGTCGACAGCACCGGCGAGGCGATGCTCTGCATCAGGGTGCGGCCGGTGCGCGCCATTTCGAAGCGGTAGATGGCGACCACCGCGCGCAGGTTCAGTTGAAGGTTCATTCGGCGTCTCCGCGGACCAGGCTGACGAAGATTTCCTCCAGCGAGCTCTCCCGGGTGTTCAGATCCCGGAAGGCGATGCCGGCGGCGTCGAGCTTGCGCAGCAGCGCGGCCACGCCGGTCTGCTCGGCGGATGCATCGAAGCGAAAGATCAGCTCCGAGCCGTCCTCTGAGAGCGTCAGGTTCTCCTGCGCCACGGCCTCCGGAATGGTCGGCAGGGGTTCCTGCAGATGCAGGCGCAGCTCGCGCGCGCCCAGCTTGTCCATCAGTGCCCGCGTCTCGTCGACCAGCAGGATGCGGCCGCGGTTGATGATGCCGATGCGGTCGGCCATCTCCTCGGCTTCCTCGATGTAGTGCGTGGTGAGGATCACGGTGACCCCGGTTTCGCGCAGGCCGCGCACCATCTCCCACATATCCCGTCGCAGCTCGACGTCGACACCGGCGGTGGGCTCGTCCAGAAACAATATCTTCGGCTCGTGCGACAGCGCCTTGGCGATCATCAGCCGGCGCTTCATGCCGCCGGAGAGTGTCATCAACTGGCTGTCGCGCTTGTCCCAGAGCGACAGCGCACGCAGGACCTTCTCGAGGTGGGCGTCGTCCCTGGGCTTGCCGAAGAGCCCGCGCGAAAAGCGCACCGCGGCCCATACCGTTTCGAAGGCGTCAGTGGTCAGCTCCTGGGGCACCAGCCCGATGCGGCTGCGCGCGGCTCGGAATTCACGCACCACGTCATGGCCGTCGGCCAGCACGCGGCCACCACTGGGGTTGACCAGCCCGCAGATGATGCTGATCAGCGTGGTCTTGCCGGCACCGTTCGGGCCGAGCAGGGCGAAGATCTCGCCTTCCTCGATGGCGAGATCGATGTCGCGCAGTGCGCGAAACCCAGAAGCGTAGGTCTTGTTCAGACGTTCGACGCTGATGATGCTGGACACGGCTGCTCCCGGCTGGGCGGTATCGGCGGCGCATTGTGCGCCAATGGGCGCGGCAGTGACGACGGCGTCACTGCCACTGCTATCACCTTACCGGCATGGTCGAATGCCGATGCCAGGCTTCGACACGACGCCGCGCAATGCGCTCAGCCCGGAACCAGCAAGAGCTTGCCTTCGGTGTCGCCGCTGCCGAGCATGCGCTGGGCCCGCGCGGCTTCGGCGAGCGGGATACGCGCGCCGACGACCGGCTCGAGCGCGCCGTCGGCGAGCAGCGTGACGAGGTGGCTCAGATCCTCGCGATAGGCCGCCGGCCGGGCGACACGCCAGCTGTCGACGTTGTAGCCGATGGCGCCCTTGACGTCGGTGAGCAGCCGCATGGGTGTGAAGCGCGGCGCGCGCAGCAACGAGGGCAGCGCCGAGCGCAGGCCGACGCGGCCGCCGGAGGCCACGCTCAGCGCGCCGTAGCAGACGAGCGTGCCGGTCGGCTGCAGCAATTCCCAGGAGCGGCGCGATTCGCGCCCGCCGACCGCGTCGAGCACCGCCGCGACACCGCGTCCGTCGGTGAGCGCCTGGACACGCGCCGCGACGTCCTCGCTGCGGTAGTCGACGGGCTCGCCGCCGAGGGCGCGCACGCGCTCGTGCTTGGCGGCCGAGCACAACCCGATGACGCGGATGCCGGCGAGCCGCGCCAGCTCCAGCACGGCGGTGCCGACGCCGCCGGCCGCGGCGTGAATCAGAACCGTGTCGCCGGCCTCCAGGCGCGCCACGCGATGCAGCATCTGCCAGGCGGTCAGATAGTTCAGCACCAGCGCCACGGCCTGCGCCGGGTCCACGGCGGCCGGTACGACCACGCACTGGTCGGCCGGCAGAAGGCGATGCAGCGCGTAACTGCCGTGCACGGTCAGCGCGGCGACCCGTGTGCCGACCGCGAAGGCTTCGGGGACGTCGGGGCCCACCGCCTCGATCTCGCCGACGATGTCGTAGCCGGGCGTGCGCGGCCAGGGCAGCGCGATCGGGTAGACACCCTCGCGGATCATCAGATCGGCGAAGGCGACCCCCGCGGCCAGCATCCGCACGCGTACCTCGCCCGGACCGGGCGGCGCAACGCTGACTTCTTGCATCGTCAGCCGCTCCGGCCCGCCGCGACGCGGTATGACGATGGCCCGGCTGCTGCGTTCTTCCTTCGTCATGCGGTGTCTCCCCCGAGCTGCGCTGTTCACCCGAAGGGGGGAGTATGCCGGCCGTCGAAGGCGCTAGCGTGGCAGGCTGACCGGGGAAGAGCGGAAGAGGCATGACCATGCGCGACGCGCAGCGCGAGCAACGCATCGACGAGTTGCTGGACAAGCAGGCGATCACCGAACTGGTCCACGCCTATGCCAATGCCGCCGACCGCCACGATCACGACAAGATGCGCGCGCTCTATCATCCGGACGCTATCGATGACCACGGCCACTTCGCCAAGGGACCGGCCATGGATTTCATCGACAAGCTGCCGGAGATCCAGCGTGACATGGCCATCCTCCATCACAACATCACGACAGTGAACCTCAAGCTGGACGGCGACAGTGCCGAGGGCGAGGTCTACATTCTCGCCATGCATCAGGTGCGCGCGCCGGACCGGCACTTCGACGTGCTCATCGGCGGGCGTTATTTCGACCGCTACGAGCGGCGCGACGGCGTCTGGAAGTTCAGCTACCGCGCCATCGTCGCGGACTGGTGCTGGCCCTCGGACCCGACAGCCATCGATCTGTCGCATCCCTTCCTGGAAGGCGCGCATATTGGCCGGCCGGGGCCGGAGGATCCGTCTTACGGCTTCTTTTCGCTTTTGCAGCGCGGGCGGCGCTAGGCTGGCGTCATGTCGGACCCCCTTGATACGCCGCTGCTTGACGCCGACGACCTCCTCGGCATGGCCGCCGGCGGTGAGGCGCCGTCGCCGCTGACCGGCACCGCTGCGTTGCTCGTCGATCTGGCGGCGACGAGTGCGCTCGACGCCGAGGAAGCCGCGCTGGCCGAGGCTTGGCTGCGCGCGGCCGGCTGCCCGGTGATCGGCGTCGGGCAGAGCAGCGGCGCGCTGTCGGCGGCCTGCGACGCCTGCGTCGCCGACACCGGTGTTGCTGCGCCGTTGCTGGAAGGCATTCGCGCCGCGCCACTGGCTGCCGCCACGGCCATGCAGCTGCTGCGCGTCACCGAGGGTCTGCCGCTGGAGGCGGCGCTGCACGCCGAGTCGCTGGCCTACGCCACGCTGCAGTCCGGCCCGGAGTACCGCGCCTGGCTGGCGGCGCATCAGCCGGGGCCGATCGTCGTCTGCGACAAAGGCCCGGCCGTACTCATGGAACGCGAGGACGCGCATCTGCAGCTGCGCCTGAATCGTGCGTCGCGCCGCAACGCGATGTCCGTGGAGATGCGCGACGCGCTCATCGAGGCGCTGTCGCTGGTTGCCGCCGATTCCGGTATCGCGACCGTGACGCTGGACGCGCTGGGTGCCTGCTTCTCCACCGGAGGCGATCTCGACGAGTTCGGCACCGCTCCCGACCCGGTCAGCGGGCACCTGGTACGCGGCCTGGCGCTGCCGGGGCGCTGCCTGGCGGCGTGTGCCGAGCGCGTGGCGGTGCGAGTGCACGGCGCCTGTGTCGGCTCCGGTATCGAGTTCCCGGCCTTCGCCGGCCGCATCGTCGCTGCGCCGGATAGCTGGTTCCAGCTGCCCGAGCTGGGCTTCGGCCTGATTCCGGGCGCCGGCGGCTGCGTCAGCATCCCGCGCCGTATCGGTCGGCAGCGCGCGGCCTGGATGATGCTGTCGCGGGCGCCTATCAAGGCTGCCACTGCCCTGGATTGGGGTCTGGTCGATTCGCTCGAGTAGGCCCATCAGTGTTGCCTGTGGGTCGGACTTCAGTCCGACGCGCGGCGCTCGATCAGGCTGGGTTGTCGGGCTAAAGCCCGACCCACAGCTGGTTCTCCAGAGGGCGGATTTCAGTCCGACATACGGAAGCCCGCCTCGCCCTTGGCTTGCGCTAGTCGCAGTCGATCGTCCCCTCGACCGCGAAGCGGCTGCGCATGGCGCGGGCGCGTCCCATCAGATCCTCGGTGTCGGCGGGCAGCAGGAAGCCGTCGGCCACGGAGAGTGCGGCGGCGGCTTGCAGTGCGCAGAAGTACTCGGCGTGGCTGGCGTATTCCTGGTTCAGGCGCTGGCGGCTGAAGGGCACGGTCGTGCCGCCCAGGCCGCAGTCCGTGGAGCGATAGCGCGCCACCGGCACTTCCACGGGTGGCAGGCGGATGCCGCCCTGGGCGTTGCCGAAGCGGTCGCGCGCCAGCGCGCCGTCGGCGTCGAAGGTGTAGCGCGGCGCCTCCGGCGGCCTTGCGCCGCCGCGCACCCAGCCGTCGAGATGGTGCAGGGCGGCGTTGACCGCGTAACGCATGGGGAAGGCGGCACCGGCAAGGATGCAGGCGGCGTGCAGCGGGTGCGGGCGCTCGCCGTAGTTGCCGGCCGTTTCCAGTAGGCGGAAATAGGCCTGTGCCGGGCGCTTGGGCAGGCTGGCCTCAGCACGCAGCGCCTGCCCGAAGACCTGCTGATAGCCGACGTGAAAATCCTGGTGCGCGCTGCCGGCGACTTCCCAGAGCACGAGGTTGTCGCGGAAGTCGGCGGCTTCCGGCTGCGCCTCGTAGTCGCTGAGCAGCTGCAGCACCGGCACAGGTGGCGGCGCCTCGAAGACGCGGCCGATGGGGGACTGGATGAGCAGGCCGTCGATGACTTCGCCGTCGACGTGATCGCCACTGGCGAAGTCGAAGAGCTGGTTGGCCGACTGGCTCTGTCCCGCGACGAGCAGCTTCTCGACCGGCTGGCCCGCCATGGGGTCGTTCTCGCCGCCGTCGCCGCGGATAGCGCCGGCGATCTGATTGAGCATGGTGAAGGCGTATTCGTCGCCGGGGTGGTCGAGCGGCGCGTAGCGCACCGGATCCCAGGTCTTGGGCGTCAGCAGCGGCAGGCAGCAGAGACCGGCCTCCTGCACGCTGACGTGGGCAAAGGCGTAGCCCTCGCGCAGCAGATGTTGCTGGGCGTTGAGCAGGACCACCGGGTTCTCGAACTGGGCGGTGACATTGACCCAATCCAGCACCACCGTGCCGTTGAAATCCTCGGCGCGTTGCGGGCGGCGCAGGAGGAATCGGGTGGTGTAGGGCGCCGTGGTGGCGCCGTCGGCGGACTGCGCCTGGCCGCTGACGAAGTACTCGGCTTCCTCGTAGCCGAGATCGCCGAGATCGAACCAGCTGTCCCAGAGCGCGTGGCCGCGCAGCCCGCCGGTGATCGGGCCTTCCACCGTTACGGCATCCGCGCGGATTTCGGCGCTCTCGGCAGGTGGCTCGGAGCCGGAGCAGGCCGCCAGCAGCAGGGCGACAAGGGCAAGTGGGAAAATCGGGTACGGGCGTGCAGGGGACATGGCGCGGCTCCCGGAAGCCGCCAATCCGGCTGGCGACGAGGCGTTCAGCTTGTCTGCGCGGCCGTGGCAGCGGCCTCATCCGTTCGGAGCAGCGAATCTCGCCCGATTGCATGAGTCGAGCCCCCGGAACGGCGGCTATGCTCGCCCGCATTCATGTAGACGGGTAGATAGCAATGAGCGCTGTTCTCGATTTCGAGCAAGCCCAGGATCCGCCGAAGGCAAAGGGTCTGCCGCTGCTCGGCAATACCCTCGAAATGGCCCGCGACCCCGCGCAGTTCTTCCTGCGCCTGTATCGCGATTACGGCCCGGTCAGCCGCGTCACGGTGATGGGGAACGAGTACACCGTCATCGCCGGCCCGGAGGCCGCGAACTTCGTCGGCTCGCGTGAGGGCAAGGACAGCCTGCGCTCCAAGGAGTTCTGGCAAGGGCTGGTCGAGGAGTACGGCGCGACGCGCACCCTTACCGGCGAGGATGGCGAGTCGCACAAGGAACTGCGCAACATCATGCGGCGCGGCTACTCGAAGGACTCCATCAAGGGCCGCTACAACGAGCTCGTAAGGATCACCGATCGCTGCTTCGAGCGCGACTGGCCGGTGGGGCAGTCCATCAACGTGCTGCCGGCCATGCAGTACATGGTCACCGACCAGCTCGGCACCATCCTCACCGGTAGTGCGCCGCTGGAATACGTCGACGCGATCCGTACCAACATCCTCTACATCCTCAATGTCCTGGTGACGCGCCAGCGCCCGAAGATCCTGCTCAAGCGGCCGAAGTATCAGAAGGCCAAGGCGCGCGTTGAGGAACTCAAGGAGAAGATGGTTGCCGACTGGTACGCGCGGCATCCCCAGGGCCAGGCCGAGCCGTCGGAGGACGAGACGCCGAACCTCATCGACGACATCATGCGCGCGCACGTCAATCACCCGGAAGTCATTCCGGAGCAGGATCTGACCGTGACACTGACCGGTCCCTACGTCGCCGGTCTCGACACCGTGGCGAACACCACCGCGGCCATCACCTACTGCGTGCTGAAGTACCCCGATGTGCGTCGCCGCGTCTACGAGGAAGTCGATGCGCTCTTCGCGGATGGCGAGATCGACGAGAGCCAGCTCTTCGCCAAGATTCCGTCGCTGCAGGGCGCGATCATGGAAGCCATGCGGCTGTACCCGATCGCGGTAGCGCAGATGCGCACGGCCACCAAGGACTTCGTCTTCGACGGCTACCGCGTGCGCGAGGGCGAGATGATCTACGTCGCTACTTCCGTGCCGCATTTCATGGAAGAGTTCTACCCCGAGCCGCAGCGCTTCGATATAGACCGCTACGCCAAGCCGCGCGCCGAGCACATGCAGTCCGGCGCCTACTCGCCCTATGGCCGCGGCCCGCACACCTGCCTGGGCAAGAGCCTGGCCGAGGTGCAGATCGCCCTGTCCATGGCACGGCTCTTCTACAAGCTCGACCTCGAGCTCGACCCGCCCGACTACGAGCTGAAGACCAAGACCGCGCCGACGCCCGGGCCGGCGACGACCTTCAAGGTGAAGGTGAAGGGGTATCGGAACTAGGCGCCCGGCTCATCTCAACGGACGAAGCCCCCACGGGAGCGCTATCGCTACGCTGTGAGGTAAGTCCGACTCACAAGAGCGATAAGTCATGCCCGACAGCAGTCCGGCCGCGGAGCGGCCTTCGGTGTATCAGGCCTTCACCGGCCTTTCCCCCGACGAGATGGAAATCCTGCACCAGGCCGACCGCTTCGCGCAGGCGGAGCTGTATCCGCTGGCCGAGCGTATGGACAACGAGGAGTGGTGGCCGCCCGAGGTCTTTCCGAAGATTGGCGAGACCGGTTTCTTCGGCATTACCGCGCCGGAGGCGCTGGGTGGCTCGGGCATGGATGTCTTCACCAGCGGGCTGGTGCTGCAGGCCTTCGGGCGCTGGAACCATGCGCTGGCGCTGTCCTGGGTCGCGCACGAGAACCTCTGCATGCACAACATCCTGCGCAATGCCAGCGAGGCGCAGAAGCAGAAGTACGTGCCGGGCATGTGCAGCGGCCAGTTGATCGGCGCGCTCGGGCTGACCGAGCCGGGTGCCGGCTCGGATGCGCTCGGCTCGATGCGCACGACGGCCTATCGCGACGGCGATCACTACGTGCTCAACGGCAGCAAGATCTACATCACCAACGGCCCCGTCGCCGACGTGCTGCTGGTCTACGCCAAGACCGACAAGGATCGCGGCGCCAAGGGCATTTCGGCTTTCTTGGTCGAGAAGGACACCCCCGGCTTCAAGGTGGCGCAGAAGCTCATCAAGATGGGCTTCCGCGGCAGCCAGACGGCCGAGCTGGTCTTCGAGGATTGCCGGGTGCCGGCCGAGAATCTGGTCGGCGTCGAGAACGAAGGCGTGCGCGTGGTCATGTCGGGGCTGGATCTGGAGCGGGCGATGATCTCGCCGATCTGCTTGGGCATTGCCGAGCGCGCGCTGGAGCTGTCGCTGGAGTTCGCCAAGCAGCGCAAGCAGTTCGGCAAGCCGATCAGCGAGTTCCAGATGATCCAGGACAAGATCGCCACGATCTACACCAAGGTCGAGGCGATGCGGCTCTACACCTACCAGACGCTGCGCGCGGCCAATGTCATGGGTGAGGACGATGGGGGCCGTGGCGAGATTCACAAGCTCACCGCTGCGGGCGTGCTCTTCGTCGCCGAGACGATGAACGAGGTGCTCAACGAAGCCGTGCAGATCCACGGCGGCAACGGCTACATCTGGGAGTCCGAGATCAATCGGCTGTACCGCTCCATCAAGCTGCTGGAGATCGGCGCCGGTACCTCGGAGGTGCGCAAGCTCATCATCAGCGGCGAGCTGCTGCGTGGCTGAGGGGACGATGAGTCACGAAGCCTGGCTGGCCGAGCAGCTGGCCACCAACACGCCGGAGGCGGTGTGGGAGGCGCCCACCGTTTACCGCGACGATCTCTTCAAGGATCAGGTCATCCTGGTCAGCGGCGGCGGCAGTGGTATCGGCCGCGCCGTGGCACTGCTCTGCGCGCGGCTGGGCGGCACGGTCGTGATCTGCGGCCGTACGCAGGAGAAGCTCGACGCGGTGGTCGACTTCGCGCGCGGCCGCGGTAAGACCATGCACGCCTACACGGCCAATGTGCGCGACGCGGAGTCCGTGGAGGCGCTGCATCAGCGCATCGCCGACGAGGTCGGTGTGCCGGACGCAGTCATCAACAACGCCGGCGGGCAGTTCCCGGGGCAGGCCATCGACTTCTCGCCCAACGGCTGGAATGCCGTGGTGCAGAACAATCTCAACGGCAGCTGGTTCATGATGCAGCGCGCCGCCCGTGGCTGGCGCGATGCCGGCCGCGGTGGCGTCATCGTCAACGTCGTCGTGGTGACCGAGCGCGGCATGCCCGGTGTGGCGCATACCGTGGCCGCGCGCAGCGGCGTCATCGGGGCCTCGACCACCGTGGCCGTCGAATGGGCGCCGCTGGGTATCCGCGTCAATTGCGTGGCGCCCGGGCTGACCGCCACCGAGGGGCTGGCGGTCTACCCGCCGGAAGCGCAGAAGGAGTTTCCGCGTGCCAACGCCATGAAGCGGCCGGGCACGCCCATGGAGATCGCCGAGGCCTGCGTCTATCTGGCCGCGCCCTCGTCCAGCTTCATCACCGGCGAAGTGCTCACCGTCGACGGCGGCGGGCGCCTGTGGGGCGAACTCTGGACCGCCGGCCGGCCCGATTGGTACGCCTGACGCACACCCGGCTCATGCGAACGGCCGAGGGGGCGGTAGCGCCGGCTGGCTTACCATCGCGCTACGTTCCGTTTGATACGCATTCATGACCGAATCCGCCAGCGAGCATTACGTCATCCTCGGCGCCGGCCAGGCCGGCGCCGAAGTCGCAGCTTCTCTTCGCAAGAAGGGCTTCGAAGGCCGCATCACCCTGGTCGGCGAGGAGCCGCAGCCGCCCTACCGGCGACCGCCGCTTTCCAAGGCCTTCCTGGCTGGCGAGGCGGAAGAAGCCAGCCTCTTCGTGCTCAAGCCCGAGCAGATGGAGAAGCAGCGCATCGACTTCATCGGTGGCGCGCGCGCCACGGCCATCGACCGTGACGCCAGCACCGTGACGCTGGACGATGGGCGCGAACTGCGCTACGACAAGCTTGCGCTCACCCTCGGCGGCCGCGCGCGCCCGCTGCCGATTCCCGGCGCCGATCTGGCCAACGTCTTCCTGTTGCGCAATATTGCCGACGTCGAGGCGATTCGGCCGCACATCGTCGACGGGCGCCGGCTCTGCATCGTCGGCGGCGGCTTCATTGGGCTGGAAGTCGCCGCGGTGGCGCGCAAGCTGGGGCTCCAGGTCACCGTCGTCGAGACAATGGAGCGCGTGCTGGCGCGGGTCACCGCACCAGTGGTGTCGCGCTTCTTCGAGCGCATCCACCGCGAGGCCGGCGTCGATGTACGCACCGGCGTGGCGGTGGAGGCTTTCGAGGGCGACGACGGCGCCGTGCAGCGCGTGCGCCTCGGCGACGGCTCGACGCTGGACACCGACCTCGTCATCGTCGGCATCGGCCTGATCCCGCACAGCGACCTCGCAGAGGCCGCCGGCCTCGAATGCGACAACGGCATCGTCGTCAATGAATACGCGCGCACTACCGATCCGGACATCGTCGCCGCCGGCGACTGCGCCAATCATCCCAATCGCTTCGCCGGCGGTCGCACGCGGCTGGAATCGGTGCAGAACGCGATGGAGCAGGCGCGGGTGGCTGCGGCCAGCATGCTGGGCGAGGGCCAAGCCTATGAGAATATCCCCTGGTTCTGGTCCGATCAGTACGAGCTGAAGCTGCAGATGGCCGGGTTGTCCGGCGGCTATGACGATATCGTGCTGCGTGGCGATCCGGAGAGCGGTCGGCAATTCTCGGCCTTCTATCTGCGCGAGGGGCGGCTTATTGCGGCGGACTGCGTATCGCGGCCGCAGGACTTCATGTTCGCGAAGAAGCTGATCGCCGCCGATGCGTTGCCGGACGCGGCAAAGCTGGCGGATGCCGAAGTGCCGCTCAAGGAACTGGTCCCGGCCTGAAGGAGCCACCATGCCCACCATTCGTTTCATCGAGCCCTCGGGCACCGAACATGTCGTCGAGGCCGAGAGCGGCCAGTCGGTCATGGAGGCGGCTACGGGCAATCTCGTGCCCGGCATCGTCGGTGAGTGCGGCGGCTCCTGTTCCTGTGCGACCTGCCACGTCTACATCGATCAACCCTGGTTCGGGCAGCTGGGCACGCCGGACGAGATGGAGGAGATGATGCTCGAAGGCGCTATCGAGCCGGGCGAGCAGAGCCGCTTGTGCTGTCAGATCGAGGTCGCCGACGATCTCGATGGGATGGTGGTGCGGATTCCCGCTGGTCAGCTCTGAGTCTTCTTTGCGGCGCTCTTGCGTGCGCTCTTCTTGCGTGCGGTTTTGCTCGCGGCTTTCTTGGCGGTCTTCTTGACCGCCTTCCTGGTGGATTTCGCAGCCTTGCTTCCGGTCTTCTTCGCGGTCTTCGTCGCCTTCGTCGCCGTTTTGTTTGGCGCGCGCCTCTGGTGGGTTGGTTCCAGGGCAGCTTCCAGCTCGTCCAGGGCTTCGCCGGTGTAGACCGCCAGCCGCTGCAGGGAGGGGATGGCGTTGCGGCACCCGATGTAGCCCACCGTGACCTTGTCGGCGTAGCCGACGAGCGTCATGTTCAGCGCGTAGCCGTCGAAGAGCACCGACATTGGATAGATCGACTCCAGCTCGGCGCCCATCATGTAAAGCCGCTCCTTGGCGGCTACGACGTTGGAGACGACGACGTTGAACAGCGGCGGCCACTTGGGCAGCGTGCCGGTGAGCTGGCCCAGCATCAGCGGGGCGATGCCGAACATTCCGAAGCGCTCCAATGCAGCGGAGGCCATGCCCAGCATTTCGTCCTTTGTGCGCTGAGTGGTGGCGTGGATGCGCTGCAGGCGATGCAGGGGGTCGGGAATGTCGCTGCCGATGGGGCAGACGAAGCCGCTGACGGCATTGCCCGAGCGACCATCGGTCCGCGGCAGGCCGATGGGCACCGAGGCCGTCAGCGAACGCTCCGGCAGCTCGCCCTGTTCCTGCAGATAGCGGCGCGTGGCAGCGCCGCACAGGCTCAGCGCAATATCGTTGATGGTGGTGTCGGTGGCGCTGGCGATGGCCTGCAGGCGGGGCAGTGATAACACTTGCGTGCCGAGCCGGCGCTGGCCGGTGATGGGCACGTTGAAGGGCGTGTCCGGTGTGCGCAGGGCGGCGCGAATGGCGCTGTTGTCACCTCCGCGACTGAGGCGGTAGAAGGTTGCCGCGAGATCGCGCGCATTGCCGGCCTGCAGCTTGCCGCGGCTCAATACGCCGCGCAGCATTTCCTGGAGATTGCGTGCCTGCGCGACGTCCTGTCGGTGCGCTGAAGCCTCGCGCGCGGTGCGCAATGCCGCGCGCAGCTCGCCTGGGCTGCGTGGGTCCGTGGGGTCGGCGGTCAGCCAACTCTTGACCAGCTTCATCGCGCCCATGCCGTCGATGGCACAGTGGTGTGCCTTCAGATAGAGGGCGAAGCGGTCGTTCTCCAGCCCTTCGATGATGTGGCATTCCCAGAGCGGCCGGTCGAAATCCAGCGCGTGCGAGTGCAGGCGTGACACGAGCACGCCCAGCTCGCGCTCGCCACCCGGATAGGGCAGCGCTGAATGGCGGACGTGGTATTCGGGATCGGTTTCGGTGGGCACCCATTGCGGTGGCAGCGCGTGGGCCGCCGGCCAGTGCAGACACTGATCGAAGGGCGCGGGCATGAAGGGATGCGCGCGCAGCGCTTCCGTCAGGCGGTGAAGATAGTCCGGCGGTGCGTTGGGCGGGCGCTTGAAGGTCATCAGGCCGCCGACGTGCATGGGCGTGCGCGCAGACTCCATGCGCAGGAAAGCGGTGTCGAGCACGCTCAGTCGGGTCATTGCGGTCTCCCCTTTGTTTTCGTCCTTCTCGTCAGCCTAGCTGTTTTGCGGCCCGATAGCGCGCAGAGCGCCGACCGCTCGCGCTAGTCAGTTTGGATGATGGAAGAAGGGTGGCGGCGAACTAGTGTTACTGCCGCTATTACCCGAATACCACATTAGACCGAAAGACCGGCATCACGGAGGGGAGACCATGCAGAGCTTCAGGGGCGCCGTTGCACGGTGCTGTTCCATCGCCATACCCGTTATCGCGCTGACTGTTCCGGGCCTCGCGGGCGCCAGAAGTCTGTCGTTGCCATTCGACATCGAGGCCAATTACAACCTGACGCTCAACTACGCGGTCGCGATGCGCATGCAGAATCAGGATCCGGCGCTCACCGACGGCACTATCGATCCGCTGCAGCCCGTGGTGCTGCCAGAAGGGCAGATCATTGGCTTCGAGCGCACCGGCCTGCCCGACACTTCCAATAGTGATGACGGCAACCGCAACTTCGACAAGTACAGCCTGATCAATAATCGCATCAGCGCGCTCGCGGAGATGGCTTTCGAGCGCGACAATTTCGCCTTTGTGCTGAGCGGTAACGCCTTCTACGACGACGTCTTCTTCCACGACAACGACAACAAGAACGCGGATTTCCTTAACCGCTTCGACGATACCGAAACCTACAACGACGCCGGTGAAGGCCGTGCCGGTGATCGCGAGGTAACCGACAAGTTCTCGCAGGCCATGCGCTCGCAGAATGGCCGCCGTGCGCGGCTTCTCGACGCGTATCTGATCGCCGATTTCCCCATCGGCGATTCCTCCTATCTGAACCTCCGTATCGGCCAACAGGTGGTGTCCTGGGGCGAGGCGCTTTTCTTCGGTGGTATGGCGCGCGACATGGGTATCGCCGACGCCAGCGCCGGATTCATACCCGGCGCCGAGGTCAAGGACATCCTGTTGCCGACGCCGCAGGTGTCCGCGCAGATTGGTCTTGGCTGGGACTGGACGCTGAAGGGCTACTACAAGCTCAGCTTCGACGAGAACGAGATCTTCCCGGTTGGCCACTACTTTTCGCCTACGGATGTGCTTGGGCCGGGCGCGGAGTTCGCATACGGCTCGATCAACCCGGCGTATCTCGAGGGGTGCCCCGGCCTTCTAGATGTCGGTCAGTTCAACGACTTCGTCGGCAATCTTCTGGGCGAGCTCAGCGACCTCAGCCAGCTCTGCAATCTCGGTGGTCTCGGTGGGGCGCTGCTCAACGCTCGGCCCAATATCCTGACCTTCCGCGAGGCCGACAATCGTCCCAGCGACAGCGGGCAGTGGGGTGTGGGACTCGACTACCGGCTCACGTCGAGCACCTCGCTTAGCGCGCATTATCTGCGCTATCACAACCCCAACCCGGGGCTGAAGTTCACCACCGGTTTCGCCCGGATCGGTGAGGTGGGCGGTATCGAGATCACCACCGGGCTCATCAATCAGACGGTGCCGGTGAGCTACCGGGTGACCTACTTCGACGATATCGAGCTCTACAACCTGTCCTTCTCCACGACGGCCTTCGGGCTCAGCGTGGCGGGCGAGGTGAACTATCGCGATGGCATCAACATCGACGTGCTGACGATTGCTTCCGGTGTGCCCTTCCCGGAGCCGCAGCGCGGCAAGACCGTGCAGGGTCTGGTTTCGACCATCGCCGCTTTCAATCCGGCCGTAAGCTTCATTGACGAGGTCAATGCTGTCGCCGAAGTCCAGTACATCCGCGTGCTCGACGTTGATCCGATCACCAATCCGCAGACCGGCGTCAATCCGGTCGGTGATGGTGATGAGCTCTTCTTCGTCGATAACGACGCCGCAGGCTTCCAGCTTCTGCTGCTGCCCAGGAAGCGCAATGTGCTGTCCGGTTGGGACTTCACGGGACTGGTTTCCTACGCCGAGCTGAGCTATGGCAATCCGGCACAGGCGGGCTCCTTCGGTGCGCTTTTCGGCGAAGGTGATCGTCGCCTGAGCCTGGGCGGCACCATGCAGTACCTGCAGAACCTCTCCTTCAATCTCACCTACAACTTCTTCTTCGGCGATCCCGAAGCCACCATCGGCGACAGCTTCCAGCGACAGAATCCCTTCGTCGACCGCGATTACCTCGCCTTCAACGCGAAGTACCAGTTCTAGAGGCCTCGCGCCGCCGGCTTCGAAGCCGACCACTTGCAATCACCGGGCTTTCATGACGGAACAGGCAGCAGAATTCGACCCCCGCGACTTCCGGCGCGCCCTGGGCAGCTTTGCCACAGGCGTAACCATCATTACTACTCGCGACGCCGAGGGCGAGCCGGTTGGTTTGACGGTCAACAGCTTCAACTCGGTGTCGATGAATCCGCCGCTGGTGTTGTGGAGCCTTGCCAACGAGGCGATGAGCCTGCCCGCCTTTCGCGATGCCGACTACTGGGCCGTGCACATCCTCGCCACCGATCAGGAGGACCTGTCCACCCGCTTCGCCAAGCGCGGGGAGGACAAGTTCGCGGATCTCGATATCGAGGAGGGCCGCGGCGGCATCCCGCTGCTCAAGGGCTGTACCGCGCGCTTCCAGTGTCGTACCGCGTCCAGCTACCAGGGCGGGGATCACCTCATCTTCATCGGTGAAGTGCTCGACTACGATCATTTCGAAAACCCACCGCTGGTCTTCCACGGAGGGCGCTATGCACACGCTACCCAGCGCGCGCACAGCAAACCCGGTGAGCCCTATCTGGCAGGCAGCTTCGGTGAGGATTTCCTCGGCTATCTGCTGGGCCGAAGCCACTTCCGCTTCTTCTCGCGCATCCGTCCGCATTTGGCGGAGGCCGGGCTGAGCGACGAGGAGTTCTACGTGTTGTCGGCGATGACGCTGAAGCCGCGAATGTCGAGCGTCGATCTCGACAAGCTCACTTCCGGCGTTCTGGACGATTGCTGCACGCAGACGCTGGATAGCCTGATCGGCCGCGGCCTGCTCAAGAGCGAAGAGAAGGTTGCGGACGAATCCGGCTACGAGCTCACCCCGGAAGGTCGCGAGCTGGCGCTGAAGCTGATCTCCGTGGCCAAGGCCGTGGAATCGCAGGTGCTCGCCGGCCTCGGGCCGGATGAAGATGCCGTGCTGAAGTCCTTGCTCAATCAGCTGCTCGGTGTGCTCGATCCCGAGGTCGGCAGCATCTGGCATCCGGACGAGAACGAACGCCCCGGCTGATCGCTTGGTATTTGGCAAGGTTGTAGGACGGCCTTCAGGCCGACAGCCGAGCGCGCGGCTCCGACTGAAATCCCGACCTATCGGCCTACAACCAGGGCGAGGCTTCCCTAGCTTCGGGTGAAGCCGCCTCCTTGGCGTCGAGACCTAGTCTTTTCGAGGGAAGATGGCGGCCATCGGTCGCCTTAGTTTCTGCTGCTAGACGAGGCGAGGGAGCAACACGCCCCGCCGAAACCTACGCAAGGGATAGACTCCATGGATCGGAGAAACGTCTTGCCGCGGCTTGGCGGCAGCACAGCTGTTTGCTTTCTGTTCGGGATCGCGTCGGCGACGGCCAACGAGTTGTCGCTGCCTTTCGGAGTCGAGGGTAGCTACAACCTGACCCTCAACTACGCTGTCGCGATGCGTATGCAGGATCAGGATCCGGCGCTGACCGATGGCACCGTCGACCCGCTGCGAGCTGTGGTGCTGCCGGAAGGCCAGATAGTCGGATTCGAGCGCACCGGTCTGCCTGATACCTCGAACAGCGATGATGGCAATCGCAACTTCGACAAGTACAGTCTGATCAACAACCGCGTATCTGCTCTGTTCGAAGCCGATTTCGAGTACGAGAACTTCGCCTTCGTGCTTAGTGGCAACGCCTTCTACGACGACGTCTTCTTCCAGGAAAACGATAACGAGAACGCGGACTTCCTCAACCGCTTCGACGATACCGAAACCTATAACGACGCCGGCCAGGGCCGTGCGGGGGATCGCGAGGTCACCAACAAGTTCTCGGATGCGGCGCGTTCGCGCGTAGGGCGGCGGGCCCGGCTGCTGGACGCCTATCTGGTTGCCGATTTCCCCTTCGGTGACGCTTCCTATCTCAACCTGCGCATCGGCCAGCAGGTGGTTTCCTGGGGCGAGGCGCTGTTCTTCGGCGGCATGGCGCGTGACATGGGTGTGGCCGATGCCGCCGCCGGCTTCGTTCCCGGTGCTGAGGTCAAGGATATCCTCCTGCCGCAGCCACAGGTCTCCTTCCGCATGGGGCTGGGCTGGGACTGGACGCTAAAGGGCTATTACAAGTTCACCTTCAAGTCGAACGAGGTCTTTCCGGTCGGCCATTACTTTTCCCCGGCCGATGTGCTCGGCCCGGGCGCGGAATTCGCTTACGGCTCGATCAACCCGGCGTACCTGGAGGGCTGTCCCGGCCTGCTCGATGTCGGGCAGTTCAACGACGTCCTCGGCAATCTGCTGGGCGGGCTCAGCGATCTGAGCCAGCTGTGCAATCTCGGTGGTCTCGGCGGCGCCCTGCTGAACGCGCGGCCGAACATCCTCACCTTCCGCGAGGAGGACATCGAACCGAGCAGTCGCGGGCAGTTCGGCGTTGGCCTGGACTACCGGTTGACACCCGGCACGTCGGTCAGCGCGCACTACATCAGCTATCACAACCCGAACCCGGCGCTGAAGTTCACGACCGGCTTCGCCAAGCTCGGTGAGCTGGCCGGCATCGAGCTCACGACGGGCTTGATCAACCAGCGGGTGCCGGTAACCTACAACGTCACCTATTTCGACAATATCGACCTGTACAACGTCTCCTTCTCGAGCACGCTCTTCGGCCTCAGCGTGGCCGGCGAGGTCAATTATCGCGATGGCGTGAATCTCGACGTGCTTACTATCGCCTCCGGCGTGCCTTTCCCGGAACCCCAGCGCGGAGAGACGGTGCAGGGGCTCGTCTCGGCGATCAACACCTTCAACCCGCCGGGCACGCTGTTCGACGGGGTCAGCATCGTCGGCGAGGTGCAGTACATCCGCGTTCTGGATGTCGACCCGATTCGCAACCCGCAGCCGGGCATCGAGCCTGCCGGTGACGGCGACGAGCTCTTCTTCGTCGATAACGACGCAGCTGGCTTCCAGTTTCTCGTGCTGCCGGGACGGCGCAACGTGATCAGCGGCTGGGACTTCACGGGCCTGCTTTCCTACGCGGACCTGACCTATGGCAATCCGGCCCAGTCCGGCTCCTTCGGTGCGCTCTTCGGTGAGGGGGACCGTCGCCTGAGCGTGGGCGGGACGATGCAGTATCTGCAGAATCTGTCCCTCGGCCTCACCTACAACTTCTTCTTCGGCGATCCCGAGGCGACGATCGGCGAGAGCTTCCAGCGCCAGAACCCCTTCGTCGACCGCGACTATCTCTCCTTCAACGCCAAGTACAGGTTCTAGGCGCTTGCCGGGCCGGCACGAGCCGGCCCGGCAGGGGATCAGGGCATGTATTCGCCGCCGTTGACGTCGAGCGACGCGCCGGTGACGACGCGCGAGTAGTCAGACACGAAGAACAGTGCCGAACGCGCGCATTCCTCATCGGGCGGCACGATGCGCAAGGGGATGTTGGCCGCGATCTGCCCCTTGATCTCCTCGACAGGCACGCCGGACTGCTCGGACTGCCATTCGACATAGCCCTTCACCGGTGCACCCCACATCCAGCCCATGTGGACGGTGTTGACGCGGATGTTGTCGGGTCCGAGCTCGCTGGCGAGATATTTCACCGTGGTAGCCAGCGCACCCTTGGAGGCGGCGTAACCGGCTTCACCCACCGGCGGCACCTTGCGCGCGGCCATGGTGTTGACCATGACGATGGCGCCCTGCTTCTGCTGCTGCATCTGGCGGGCAACCGCCTGCGTGAGCCGCAGCGTGCCGAAGAGATTGGTCGCCATGGGCTCCATCCAGCTGTCGATGTCAGCCGTGGAAGCGTGGTCCATGGCACCGTGCACAAAGGCGCTGTTGACCAGCCCGTCGATGCGACCGAATTCGGCCACAGCAGCATCGACGAGCGCCTGGCAGTCCTCCGGCTTGGTGATGTCGGTGACCTGCTTGAGCACTCGGCAGTCCGGGTTGACCTCGCGCACGCGCTGCTCGGCGTCCTCCAGCTTGGCTGCGGTGCGGGCCGATACCACCAGTCCCGCCGCTCCGGCGCGCGCGGCCTCAACAGCCAGCTTCACGCCGAGCCCCGTGCCGATGCCCGAAATCACGATGATCTTGTCCTTCAGCATATGAGTCTCCCTCCAATGGTTCGTTCTGGAAACTGCAAATTTCCGTTGATTAAGCCGCTCAAGGCCTGCCATGCGTTGGCGATGCCGCGAAGCGGTGAGCCAGTGGGCTCCGTGCCCTTTGAGGGTAATTCGTGACCGACTTGCCAGCGGCAAGTCGCAGCGCGAATTACGGCTGGGCCAGGGAAGGCCCAGCCAGGGTCACTTGGCGAGGTCTGGACGACCGAGCCTAGTGACCGCGGCGATCTTCGCGCGACATACGGGCTGCGGTTGCCCGCCATCCGTGGCGCTACCTTTTCGCTAGAACCAGGCCCCGGCCCGGACATCCCTGTCCGGGCGCTCCCAGTGCTGCGAAGTGCCACTGGCACCTCGGTCACTGCTCGCCCCCGAGCACGGCATCCGAGACGGGAACCTGTCGCGGCGCAGCCGCGGCAGGCCACCCGGCGGGCACCATGGCTTTGGTTCCTTTGGCCGTAACCAAAGGAACCCGCGCCGGTCGCGCGGCGACATTCGACAGCGCCTTCGCCATGAGGCGCGGAACCCTCAAGCAAGACGGGGCCAACGGGTTGCAGAGCGAAGCTCCTGTCCCCGTCCTCTGGGCTATCAGCCACCATCGATATGCCGCGCGATATACGGCGCAAAATCCCGCCGCAGGCCATCGGCACTCAGGCCGAAGGCTTCCGGGGTGTAGTGATGAGCAGCCTGCGCATGCTGGGCGTTGTCAGCTTCCAGCCATGCCTGCATGGCCTGCTCGGTGTCCGGGGCGATGTCCCAGCCGATGGTGTCGTAGATGCGCCGCACGACCGCCATGGGATCGCGCACCGTGTCGTTGAAGGCAACGTCCAGGAAGCGATCGCGATACTCGGGGCTGTCGCGCACGGCCATGGTGTGCTCCAGGCCTGTCTTCATGCGCGCGCTCCAGCTGTGCCCGACGGCCTCGGCATCGGGTGCGTCGCTGTAGATGCCGTGCAGGGTATGGATGAAGCTGGCAATGGAGGGAATGCTCTCCACCGGATCGCGGTGGGTCTGCACCACCTGCGCGCCGGGGAAGGCGTCCATCAGCAGCCGCATGCGGTGGATGTGGTGTGGCGCCTTCAGTACCCAGCGCTGGGCAGTGATGCCGCGCTTGCGCTTCTGCCACTGTAGGAAGGCGAGCATGCGCTTGAGGAAGTCGTAGGCCGGGCGCTCGTCCTGCTGCGCCAGCCACTCCATGTAGCTGTCCACCCGCGCGTAGGCGTTGAAGTCTGAGAGGAAGGAATGCTCCATGAGCATGAACTCCTCGTCGGCCTCCTCGTTGGCCATGGGGTGGATGGCCATCAGCTGTGGCATGGCCTCGGTCATCATGTTGACGATGGCGGCGCCCTGCTCGATGCGCGGTGAGGGGTCGTCCAGCGACTCGCCGGGCAGCGGTACGGGCATCTGGGATTCCCAGAAAGGCATCCAGTAGAAGCGCGGGTCGCGAGACAGCAGGCGGTGCAGTTTGGTGGTTCCCGTGCGCGGCAGGCCGACGATGATCAGTGGCGGCGCGACTTCCTCGTCGAGGATCTCTGGCTTGCGTTGGATGTGATCTTCCAGCCAGAGTCGGTTGGCGAGCTGGGCAGTCAGCTTCTGCCGGAAGGTCTCGCGGCCAGTATCCGAGAGCCCGGCCTCGGACTCGAGGGCGGCGCAGAGCTTCTCCAGACCGGGTCGGAAGCTGTCGTCACCGAAGTCCGTCAGCCCGCCGGTCATCTGGCGAGCGGCATCGAGCAGCGCCTGCGGCTGCAGCTTGTCGCCGCTCACGAGGCCACCTTCGCGACATCGGCCAGCTTGCAGTGACGCGTCTCGGGGGCGACGAACTCGGTCGCACCGACCCAGCGCAGGCACATCGTGCCCTGCTCGTGCCCTGCAGTCTGCAGCCAGTTGGGCTGGCCGGGATCCCGGTGGGCGAGGACGATGGTGACGCTGCCGTCGGCGGCCTTCGCCGCCGAATGCTGATTGAGATGAATGCGGTGATAGCGGTAGTCCAGCGATTCCATCCAGTAGTTGTTGATCTGGATGTTCCAGAAGCGGCAGTCGGGGATGCGCGGCAGGTGAATGACCAGGGCCTCGTCCTCGGCAAGCTGCCAGTGCGAGTGGTAGTAGTGGATGTTTGGATCGCCGCCCACGCTCTGGCACAGCGCCTGATCGGCCGAGGGCAGTTCGTTGGAATGCGGTTGATAGCTCTGCGCCCAGTCGGCGAAGAGCCTGGCCGTGCCCTCGACGAAGCTGGCCGTGTTGGCCAGCGCGGTCTGCAGCCGCGCCGCCGTCAGCGGTTCCGGCGTGGCGGAAGGATCGGCGCGGCGGATGGTCATGCGCGCCGGCGTCTCTGCGCTTCTGTCCTCGAAGGTTTGGCGCACGATCAGCGCGTTGGTGGCCTCCTCCAGCTGCACCCAGTTGCCGTCCTGCTTCTCGCGGCTGAGGGTGACGCGGAAGCTGCCGTCGGCATTGAGCTGCATGTCGGCGGCATCAAGGAAGCCGGTCTGGATCATCTTGCCGTCGGATTCGTAGCCGCCCTTCTGCGTGCCGAAGGACAGATAGGCCACGCTGCCGCGATCGCCCTCCACGATGTAGTCGTAGCGGCCGTCCAGCCGTGCCATCAGGTACAGGTTGTCGGGGTTGTCGGCGCCGATCTTTGCCGTTTCGTGCGAGGGCGAGAAGAACCCTGGAAAGGCCGGGTCGGCGTATTCCAGATGCATCTCCAGCCCGATACGCAGCAGTCGCGTCAGGTAGCGGAAGCCCTCGGCACGCTCGAGCTCGGTAACCGGCGTTTCCGGGCGCAGCACCTGCTGGCCGGCGCGCCGAAGATCGTCGCAGAAGCGCTCCCACACTGCGCCGCTGATGACATCGCGGCTCGCGTCACTGTCCATGCCCCACCCGTGGTTCTTGCCTGCCTGAACCCTAGGCGGGCGAGGGGGTGGCGACGTCATCTTTATGCAGTAGGCCCTTCATCCGAAAGGACGATTACCGCCGCGCGCGGCCCCCGGTAGTCTGGCACCATCGTGATGCCAGACAAGTTGGCATCCACCCATTCCATCATCGACATTTCACGATCTCAAAAAGGAGACGCCATGTCCGCAGCGGAATTCCTCAAGCAGCTCCCGCAGGCCTTCAACCCCGAAGCCGCCGGCGATACCGAGTGCGTGCTGCAGTTCAACACTTCGATCCCGGCCTACGCCACGATCAAGAACGGCGAGTGCACGGTGACCGAGGGTACGGCCGACAACGCCGACGTAACCCTCATCATGGAAGACGACGATCTCATCCAGCTCTTCAAGGGTGAGCTCAATGGCATGACGGCCTTCATGACCGGCAAGCTGCAGGTCGAGGGCGACATGATGCTGGGCCAGCGCCTTCAGGGCTTCTTCGACGGCTCGAAGCTGTCCTGATGCAGCGCTGAGCTGTGCGTTTCGCGGCCCGGCTTTGCCGGGCCGTTTTGCTTGGGTGGAGACAAAACAATGCAAACAGAAGAACTCGCCGCCCGCCTGCGGGCGGTCGAGGATCGCGAAGCGATCCGGGAATTGAAGTCGACCTATTTCGCGGCCTGTGACGGCAAGGATCCGGCGACCATGCGCGCCTGTTTCCTCGACGGGCCGGTCGCCATCGACTACGGCGCCATCGGCGCCTTCGACAACGCCGACGACCTCGTACAGGTCTTCCGCGATATCGGCTGCCATCCGCACATGGTCGAGATGCATCACGGCCTGAACCCGCGCATCCGGATCACCGGACCGGACAGCGCCGAGGGCGAATGGGCGCTGCAGTACCAGCTGATCAACACCCAGGAAATGACGCTGACCCAGCTCGGGGCGCGCTACGAGGACGATTACCGGCGTACGGCCGACGGCTGGAAGATCGCCGCCACGCGCTGCATCGTGCATTCCACGCTGGTCATCCAGCTCGGGGAGGATGCGCTCAAGCGCGTCATGGCGGGGGCGCCCGAAGCCGTGGGTGGCGCGGCATGAGCGCGCGGCTGCGAGCGACGGCGGCGCTGATCCTGGTAGGCCTGCTTGCTGCCTGCGGCGGTAGCGGAAGCGGTAGCGGTAGCAATAGCCAGGCCCCCGCGAGCAGTGCCGGTCGCGATGCCGACACAAGCTGCGGCGACCACCCCTGGTGCGATACGAGCCTGTCGCCCGAGCAGCGTGCGGCGCTGCTGCTGGAGGCCATGAGCGTCGACCAGAAGATCGGCCTGCTGGCCGGGGATGACCCCTTTGGGTCGCTCACCGGTGAACCCGCCAACGGCACCAGCGACGGCATTCCCGAGCTGGGCGTGCCACGGCTGCTCTTCTCGGACGGGCCCGTCGGTCCCCGCAAGGGACAGGCCACGGCGCATCCGTCGCCGGCTCTGCTGGCCTCTAGCTTCGATGCCGCGCTCGCACGCCGCACCGGCAAGGCTATCGGCAACGAGGTGCGCCACAAGGGCGCGGACGTGGTGCATGGTCCGGCGATGGACATCATGCGGACGCCCAAGGCCGGCCGCAGCTTCGAATCCTACGGCGAGGACCCCTTGCTGTCGGCGCGCATGGGCACGGCCTGGACGCAGGGTGCGCAGAGCGAGGGCGTGATCGCCAACATCAAGCACTTCGCAGCCAACAATCAGGAAGGCCAACTCGGCGTGCCGCCGCTGACCGGCATTCTGGGCGGTCGCTTCTTCGTCAACGCCGTGGTCGATGAGCGCGTGCTGCGCGAGATCTACCTGCCGCCCTTCGAGGACGCGGTCAAGCGCGGCGGTGCCGGTAGCGTCATGTGCGCCTACAACCGTGTCAACGGCGACGCGGCCTGCTCCAACGAATGGTTGCTGCAGCAGGTGCTGCGGGACGAGTGGGGCTTCAAGGGCTTCGTCATCACCGACTACTTCTTCGCCCAGAAGAACACGGTCGGTGCGCTGCGCGCGGGTACCGATCTGGAGATGCCGGTGCCGCTGCTCTACAACCGGCTGACCATCAACACGAACCGGGCGCTGGGGCGCATCGACGAGACGCTGATCGACGAGCGCCTGGGCAAGACGCTGAGCACCATGTTCCGCTTCGGTGTCTTCGATCGCCTGCCCTTCGAGGAGAACAACGACGCCATCGACCAGCAAGGCCACGCCGCACTGACGCAGGAAGTCGCCGAGCAGGGCATGGTGCTGCTGGCCAATGACGGCCTGCTGCCGCTGCGCGCGGATGCGCTGCAATCCATCGCCGTGATCGGCGCGGCCGACCGCATTGTCAGCGGCGGAGGCTCCTCGGCCGTGAGTTCCTTCCGGCAGACCACGCCACTGGATGGCATCCGCGAGCGCGCCGGCGATGGTGTCGAAGTCCGCTTCGCCGACGGCAGCGACCAGGAAGAGGCCGCCGCGCTGGCGGCAGAGTCGGACATCGCCATCGTTTTTGCGGCCGTCGAGATCAGCGAAGGCGTGGATCGTTCCTGCCTGTCGCTGTCCTGTGCCGGTGATCGCCCGGATCAGGACGCGCTGATCGAGGCGGTGGCCGCGGCCAACCCGCGCAGCATCGCCGTGCTGCAGTCCGGCACCCCGGTGCTCACGCCCTGGCGTCACGAGCTGGCAGCGCTGATCCACGCCTGGTACCCCGGTCAGGAGGGGGGCGCGGCCATCGCGCGCGTGCTCTTCGGTGACGTCGACCCCGGTGGTCGCCTGGCCGCGACCTTCCCCGAGCGCGAGGCGGACCTGCCCACCGCCGGCAGCCTGCGCGCCTACCCGGGCCTGCTGCGCGTGGAATACCAGGAAGGCGTGCTCGTCGGTTATCGCTGGTACGACGCCATGGGCATCGAGCCGGCTTTTGCCTTCGGCCACGGCCTGTCCTACACCGACTTCGCCTACGAAGGCCTGGCCGTGGATGCCGAGGGCGTACGCTTCACCGTGCGCAACATCGGCGATCGCGCCGGCAGCACCGTGCCGCAACTCTACATCGGCATGCCGCAGCCCGACGCCGACACCGTGCAGCCACCACGCCAGCTCAAGGGCTTCGACAAGCTGCGCCTGGAAGCCGGTCAAGCCCGGCAAGTGCGTCTTGCCTTCGACGATCGCAGCTTTGCGTACTGGGATAGCGCGGCGCAAGACTGGGCCGTAGCGCCCGGGTGCTACCGCATCGAGATCGGCGCATCGTCGCGCGACATCCGACTGCAGACGCGAACGGCGCGTGCGGGCGGGAGCTGCAACTAGCGGTCGGTTGCCGGTGGCCCTCCAACCCGACAGCCGAGATTGCATGGTGGCGTTGTCGGACTGAAGTCCGACCTACGCCTCCGGCGCCTCCGGCGCTGTAGGTCGGCCTTCAGGCCGACAGCCTGGATGGGTCCGTCGGGCTGAAGTCCGACCTACGTCTCCGGCGTTCCCCGCGCTGTAGGTCGGCCTTCAGGCCGACAGCCTGGATGAGCCCGTCGGGCTGAAGCCCGACCTACGCCTCCGGCGTTCCCCCTGTAGGTCGGCCTTCAGGCCGACAGCCTGGATGGGTCCGTCGGGCTGAAGCCCGACCTACGTTTCCGGCGTTCCCCGCGCTGTAGGTCGGCCTTCAGGCCGACAGCCTGGATGGGTCCGTCGGGCTGAAGCCCGACCTACGTTTCCGGCGTTCCCCGCGCTGTAGGTCGGCCTTCAGGCCGACAGGCTGGATGGGTCCGTCGGGCTGAAGCCCGACCTACGTTTCCGGCGTTCCCCGCGCTGTAGGTCGGCCTTCAGGCCGACAGCCCGGATGGGGAAGGACGGGGCCATCGGATGCTTCGGAGCGGCGCACGCGCGCCTGTCATGGGAGAGCCACCGGGCTCCGAGCAGTCGCGGCTGCGTGAAACAGGGCCGTAGTATGCATGTGGTTTCCTGGGCGATTGCATGGGGAGGCAGGTGATGGGACGAGTGCATTCGGAGTGGCTGCGCGTCGCGGTGCCGGAGGTCGACCGGCGCACGGTACTGAAGGGGTTGGCGACGCTGGGTCTCGCACCCGCGCTCAGCGCCTGCGGGGATTCGGCACCGCAGCAGGCAGGCCCGGCGCCGGATGTTCCCGCCGATGGGCCGGTGCGCTTCGACCATGGCGTGGCGTCGGGTGACCCCTACGCGGACTCGGTCGTGCTGTGGACGCGGGTCACGCCGGCCGACGATGCCGATGTCCCGGTCGCCTGGGAGCTGGCCGGCGACGAAGGCATGCAGGACATCGTGGCCTCCGGTGTGTTCGTCACCAACGCTGCGCGCGATTACACGGTCAAGGTGATGGCCGATCGGCTGCGGCCCGCGACCCGCTACTGGTACCGCTTTCGCTGCGGTGATGCGGTCTCCATCGTGGGGCGGACCAAGACCGCGCCCTCGGCGGATGCGGCGCCGGAGCAGCTGAAGTTCGCCTTTGCGTCCTGCGCCTGGTATTCGATGGGCTACTTCAACGCCTATCGGGGCATTGCCGAGAAGGCGGATCTGGATGTGGTCCTCATGCTGGGCGACTACATCTATGAGTACGGCGGCGACGAACTGCTTTCGACGCCCTTCGCCCTGGGGCGCTACATGGCGCCCGGGCATGAGATCGTCACGCTCGCGGACTATCGGCAACGTCACGCTCTGTACAAGACCGATCCCGACCTGCAGGCCGCGCATGCAGCCCACCCCTGGATCTGCACCTGGGATGACCACGAGTCCACCAACAACAGCTATACCGAAGGCGCGGACAATCACACCGAGGGCGAAGAAGGCGTGTGGACGCAACGCAAACGCGTTTCCGCTCAGGCCTATTTCGAGTGGCTGCCGGTGCGGGATGAATTCAATCCCAACAACGGGCCGGGCGCCGTTCTGTACCGCCGTCTGCAGTACGGCGACCTCGCTGAATTCTTTGTGCTGGATTCCCGTCTTGAGGGCCGCAGCGTGCAGCCGGAAGACAACGAGGCGGCCGCCGATCCTGCGCGGCACATGATCAGCCGGGCACAGGAAGAGTGGCTGCTCGACGGGATGCGCAGCACGACGGCACGCTGGAAGATCGTCGCCCAGCAGACCATGCTGTCGCAGCTCAACGTGGCACCGAACCGGCCCTTCACGCTGGATTCCTGGGACGGCTATACCGCGCAGCGCGGCCGCCTTCTCGACGCTTTTGCCGGGATTGATGACGTGGTGGTCATCACGGGCGATATCCACACCGCCTTCTGCAACGAACTGACTCCGGACCCCACCAGCAGCAGCTATCAGCCCGGTGTGAGCGGATCAGTGGGGGTGGAATTCGTGTGCCCGTCGATCACCTCGCAGGGCCTCCCTCCCGCCGTGGTGAACGCCCTGCAGCCGTTCAACCGCCATATCCGCTACGCCGAGGGGGCGCTGGAAACAAATCATGGCTATGTGGTGGTGACGGCGACCCCGCAGTGGTGCGACGCCGCCTGGATGTATGCGCTGTCGGTATTGACACCCATCAAGGCCGAGCGACCCGGGCAGGTCTGGCGCGTCAACAGCGGCGAGACGACGTTGCGCCTCAGCCGCTTCAGCCGCTAGTGCGCCACGCACCGGATGTGCGGGCGCCAGGGAGGGCGCGGCGCCGCTAGGGCAGGCGAGGGCGACCTTCGCCCGCCCGGGCGGCTCCGCGTGGGGTCAGGCCTGGGCGGTTCCCTCGGCCTCGCGCTTCCGCGCCATGGTCAGTGCCGTGTCCTCGATCATGTCCTCCTGACCGCCGACCATCTTCTGGCGGCCCAGCTCCAGCAGGATCTCGCGGGCGGAGATGCCGTACTTGGCCTCGGCGCGCTGGGCGAAGAGCAGGAAGGAGGAATAGACACCGGCGTAGCCCAGGGTCAGTGCGTTGCGGTCGATGCGCACGGGGAAGTCCAGCAGCGGCTGGATCAGATCCTCGGCGACGTCGGAGACCTTGAAGAGGTCGACGCCGGTTTCGATGCCCATGCGGTTGGCCACCGCCACGAAGACCTCCGTGGGCGTGTTGCCGGCACCGGCGCCCAGGCCGCCGCAGGCGGCGTCGATGCGGTTGGCTCCGGCTTCGACCGCGGCGATGGAGTTGGCCACGCCCATGGAGAGATTGTGATGGCCGTGGAAGCCGATCTCGGTCTCCGGCTTGGCCTTCTCGCGCAGCAGGCTGATCCGCGCCTTGACGTCCTCGGGCAGCATGTAGCCCGCCGAGTCGGTGACATAAAGGCAGTTGGCGCCGTAGGACTCCATCAGCAGCGCCTGCTCGACGAGCTGCTCGGGCGGAATCATGTGCGCCATCATCAGGAAGCCGACGGTGTCGAGCCCCATCTCGCGGCCGAGCTGGATGTGCTGCTCGGAAACATCGGCCTCGGTGCAGTGTGTCGCCACGCGGATGGTGGTGACGCCGCAGTCGGCGGCCATCTTCAGATGATCCACCGTGCCGATGCCCGGCAGCAGCAGGGCCGAGACCTTGCTGTTCTTCAGTTCCGGAACGACCGCGCGCAGATACTCCTCGTCCGATGCGGCCGGGAAGCCGTAGTTGACCGAGGCGCCGCCCAGGCCGTCGCCGTGGGTGACCTCGATCAGCGGCACGCCGGCCTCGTCGAGGCCGCGCGCGACGTCGCGCATCTGCTGCACGGTGATCTGGTGGCGCTTGGGATGCATGCCGTCGCGGAGCGACATGTCGTGAACGGTGACTTTGCGGCCTTCAAGACTCATTGCTGTTCTCCAAAACTCGAAACCGTGACGCGGACCCTCTTCCGCCGCTTCGCGGCACCTTCTCCCCGGCGGGGAGAAGAGAAACTGGCCCCTCTCCCCCTGGGAGAGGGGTTGGGGAGAGGGCCCCTAGGCCGTAGCCGCAGCCGGCACGAAAACCCCGGCTTGCATACGCTCGGCGAACATCTCCGCAGTGCGCGCACCGGCCGCCGTCATGATGTCCAGGTTGCCGGCGTACTTGGGCAGATAGTCGCCCAGGCCCTCGACCTCCATGTAGCAGGTCACGCGGTGCTCCTCGTCGTCGATGACGGGGCCGTTGACCAGGCGATAGCCGGGCACGTACTTCTGCACTTCCTTGATCATGGCCTGCACCGACGCCTCGATCTCGGCGTGCCTGGGCGGTTCCACGGTCAGGCAGTGGATGGTGTCGCGCATGATGATGGGCGGGTCGGCCGGGTTGATGACGATGATGGCCTTGCCGCGCTGGGCGCCGCCGACCTTCTCGACCCCGGCCGCTGTGGTGCGCGTGAACTCGTCGATGTTCTTGCGTGTGCCGGGGCCCACCGACTTCGAGGACACGGTGGCGACGATCTCGCCATAGCGCACGGCCTGTACACGCGACACGGCGGCGACCATCGGGATGGTGGCCTGGCCGCCGCAGGTGACCATGTTCAGATTCATGACCTGCGAGTCGGCGTGCTCGGCGAGATTGACGGGCGGTACGCAGTAGGGGCCGATGGCTGCCGGCGTCAGATCGATCATCAGCACGCCGAGCTCGTTGAGCTTGCGGCTGTTCTCGGCGTGGACGTAGGCCGAGGTGGCATCGAAGGCAATGCGGATGCCGTCGGCCTCGACGTGCGGCACGAGGCCGTCGACGCCTTCGGAGGTCGTCTTCAGGCCGGCCTTGGCGGCGCGCTGCAGGCCTTCGCTGTCGGGGTCGATGCCGACCATCCATGCCGGCTCCAGCAGCTCGCTGCGCTGCAGCTTGTACAGCAGGTCGGTGCCGATGTTGCCGGAGCCAATGATGGCGCAGCGGATCTTGCTCATGATTCCCTCCCGGGTGGCTCAGGCCTCGAAGCGGACCGAAGCCTCGCCGATGCCCTCGAGTGTCAGATGAAAATGGTCGCCGGCACGCGCCGGCAACAGCGGTGCCAGCGAGCCGGAAAGGATGATTTCGCCGGCCAGCAACGGGATGCCGTAGGCGCCCAGCGTGTTGGCCAGCCAGGCGACGGCCGTGGCCGGATGGCCCTGCACGGCGCTGCCCTTGCCCTCGGCGGCGTGCTCGCCGTTCTTGTCGATGCGCATGGCGACTTCCGCCAGGTCCAGCGTCTTCGGATCGACGCGCTGGCTGCCCAGCAGAAAGACGCCGCAGGAGGCGTTATCGGCAATGGTGTCCTGGATCGCGATGCGCCAGTCGGTGATGCGCGAATCGACGATCTCGAAGCAGGGGCAGACGTATTCCGTTGCAGCGATGACGTCATCTTCCGTGACATCCGGGCCCTGGATATCACGCGCCAGCACGAAGGCGATCTCGCCCTCGGCGCGCGGCTGGATCAGGCTGTGCGCGGCCAGGCTGACCGTGCCGCCGTCCGGCACCTGCATGACGTCGGTGAGGAAGCCGAAGTCCGGCTGATGCACGCCGAGCATGTCCTGCACCGCCGCGCTCGTCACGCCGATCTTCTTGCCGACCACCTTCTCGCCCTCGGTCTGACGGCGCGCCAGGAAGTGCCGCGAGACCTGATAGGCATCGTCGATGGTCATGCCGTTGTGCTGCGTGCTCGGCGGCTCGATCGTCTCGCGCTTGCGCAGCGCATTGAAGAGGTCGTCGCCGATGCCGTTGCAGCTCATGTCGCTCAGACTCATGCCGGGTCCATCTCGTTGTTGAGGAAGTCCAGGCAGGCGCGATTGAAATAGTCGAGATGCTCGACCATCACCCAGTGCCCGCACTGATTGAGCAGGGTAACGCGGGCGCGCGGGCAGCCGGCGGCGATCTTCTGCGCGCCGCCCGGCGGGTTGAACTGGTCGTTGACGCCCCAGAAGCAGAGCACCGGGCAGCAGATCTCGCTCAGGCGCGATTCCATGTTCGGCACGCGCATGGTCGATAGCACGGTGCGCGGCTGATCGGCGCAGACCGCGACGCGCTCGGCGACCACCTCGTCGGCGACCTGCGAAGCATCGAAGAGCTGGAAGCTCAGCAGCTTCTTCATCGCGTCGAAGTCCAGCGGCCCCTCGGCGAAGAGCGCCATCATGCGCTTGATGCCCGCCATCTCGAAGTAGGCCTCGCGTTCCTCGACGCCGCCCGGTGCCATCAGCACCAGGCCGCGCACGACATCCGGATGCGCCAGCGTGTAGCCCAGCGCGATGGCGCCACCCAGTGAGTTGCCCAGCAGCACGCAGCGCTCGATGCCCAGCGCGCCCAGCAACTCGTGCAGCGTCGCGACGAAGAAGTCGTTGACGTACTCCTGATCCTCGGGCTTGTCGGAGAGGCCGTAGCCCGGCAGGTCCGGCACGATCACGCGGTGCCCGGCCTCGGCCAGCGCCGGGTAGTTGTGCTTGAAGTTGCTGTAGCCGCTGGCGCCGGGGCCGCTGCCGTGCAGGAAGACCACGGTCTCGCCGCCGCGGCCGGCTTCGCGCGCACCGGACTCGTGATAGTGCAGCCGCAGGCCGGAGGCGGTCGTCACATAGCGGCCCTCGGGAATCGGGGTGGCGGTCATGGCGGCGACGGAATCCTCGCTGAAGTTGCCGCAATGCTGGCCATCACCGCCGCACGCTGCGTCGTCCTTTTGGATGACGGCGCCCCGAAGGGCGGGGCCTAGCATGGCTTTCGACACAAGCCGTTCAGCGGGGGATCGTTTTGGCGCAGCAGCGCGTAGTGCTCATCACCGGCGGCGCCAAGGGCGTCGGCCGCGGCATCACCGAGGCCTTTCTGGCGGCCGGCGACCGCGTCATCGTCTGCGGGCGCAGCGCCCCCGAGCAGCCGCTGGAGCGCGACGGCAACCGCGCCGGCTTCATCAGCGCCGACGTGCGCGACATGGAAGCCGTCGACGCCATGATGCGCCAGTTCGAGCAGGACTATGGCCGGCTGGACGTGCTCGTCAACAACGCCGGCGGCTCGCCGGAGGCCATGGCCGACAAGGCCTCGCCGCGCTTCCACCGCGCCATCGTCGAGCTGAATCTGCTGGCGCCGCTGCATCTGGCGCAGCACGCCAATCGCCTCATGCAACCGCAGGACGGTGGCGGGGTCATCGTCTTCGTCGGCAGCGTCAGCGCGACCCGGCCGTCGCCGGGCACGGCCGCCTACGGCGCGGCCAAGGCCGGCATCGTCAGCCTCACGCAGTCGCTGGCCGTGGAGTGGGGGCCGCAGGTGCGCGTGGTCTGCGTCAGTCCCGGCATGGTCGAGACCGAGCAGTCGACGCTGCATTACGGCGATCAGGCCGGTATCCAGCGCGTGGCCGACACCGTGCCGCTGCGGCGTCTCGCCCAGCCGCGCGAGATCGGCGACGCCTGCCTGTGGATGAGTGACGCCAGGAGTGCCTATGTTTCGGGAAGCAATCTCGTGGTTCACGGCGGCGGCGAGCGGCCGGCCTTTCTCGATGCGGCTGCGCGTGGCTGAGCGGCGCGCAGGGCTGGGGCTGCTGACGGCGCTGCTGCTGGCGGCCTGCGGCGGCTCGGAGTCGATGCCCATGCCCGATCCCGTCGAGGACGCGCAGCGCCGCTGCGTCAACGCCGATCCGCTGCGCCAGCCCTTCTTCGGCGACACGCATATCCACACGCGCTATTCGCTGGATGCCAGCACGCAGGGCACGCGGCTCGGGCCCTTCGACGCCTACCGCTACGCCCTGGGCGAGCGCATCGGCATCCAGCCCTACGACGATGACGGCGAGGCCACGCGCTTCACACAGCTGGCACGGCCGCTGGACTTCGCGATGGTCACCGATCACGCCGAGTTCTTCGGCGAGATCGAGATCTGCAGCAACCCCGAGGCACAAGGGCACAACTCGCTGGAGTGCATTCTGCTGCGCACTGCCCCGGACCAGGCCTTCATCGCCATCAACGCGCTGCTGGCGCTGCCGGGCATCCCGACCGGAAGCGGTGATTCCGAGGTGCCGCGGTTGCCCTACTGCGGTCTCGACGGCAGCCGCTGCCGCGAGCAGGCGCTGACGCCCTGGGCCGAGATGCAGCGCGCCGCCGAAACCTTCTACGACCGCAGCACGGCCTGCAGCTTCTCCTCCTTCGTGGCCTACGAGTGGACCGGCTCGCCGGGCTCCAACAACCTGCACCGCAACGTCGTCTTCGCCAACGAGCGCGTGCCGGCCTATCCCCCGTCCTATATCGATCAGCCCAGCATCGGCCAGCTGTGGGACGCCCTCGACGAGGGCTGCAATGCCGAAGAAGGCTGCCGCTGGCTGACCATCCCGCACAACTCGAATCTCTCCGGCGGCACCATGTTCGAAGCGCCCGAGGACGGCGCCTTCGCGGCGCGTCGCGGCCAGGCCGAGCCGCTGGTGGAGGTCTATCAGCACAAGGGCGACTCGGAATGCTCGAATGCGGTAGGCGCCGGCATGACGGATGAGCAGTGCGGCTTCGAGAAGCTGCCCTACAACAATTTCGGCGCGCAGCAGCTGGGCCCGTCCGGCACCGGCAACCTCGACGAGCAGGATTTCGTGCGCAACGCCCTCAAGCGCGGCCTGGCCTTCGAGGCCGAGCTGGGCGCCAATCCCTTCGCCTACGGGATGGCCGGTGGATCGGACACGCATATTGCCGCGGCCGGCGAGACCGCCGAGAACGCTTTTCCCGGCCACGGCGGGGCGGGGCAGGGCAATCGCGACGAGGTGCCCGGTCTGACCGATCTCATCGAGTTCAGCCCCGGCGGCCTGACCGTGATCTGGGCCGAGCAGAACACCCGCCCGGCGCTCTTCGACGCCATGCGCCGCCGCGAGGTCTACGCCACCAGTGGCACGCGGCCCATCGTGCGGCTCTTCGCCGGCAGCGAGCTGCCCGCCGACATGTGCGCCGCCGGCGATTTCACCGCCACCGGCTACGACGCCGGCGTGCCCATGGGCGGTGAGCTGGCGGCCGTCGAGGGCGCGCCGCCGCGCATCGCCGTCTGGGCCATGCGCGATCCGGGCGATGCGACCGTCACCACCGCCCAGCCGCTGCAGCAGGTGCAGATCATCAAGGGCTGGCGCGACGCCGACGGCACGCTGCACGAGGAAGTGCGCACCGTGGCCGGCGACCCCGACAATGGCGCCAGCGTCGATACCGCCACCTGCGAGACTTCCGGAAGCGGTGCGGCCAGCCTGTGCACGGTCTGGGAGGACCCTGATTTCGATCCCGACGAGCGCGCCTTCTACTACGCGCGCGTGCTGGAGAACCCCAGCTGCCGCTGGTCCACCTACCAGTGCAACGCCGCGGGCGTGGACTGCGACGACCCGGACGGCGTGCCGGAAGGCTTCGAGGATTGCTGCAACGCCAACTACCCGAAAACCATCCAGGAGCGCGCCTGGACCTCGCCGGTCTGGTACCGGCCGGAACCGTCGTGACGGCGCTGCTGCGCCATCCGCTGCTGCATTTCGTGGCGCTCGGCCTCCTCGTCTTCCTCGGCCAGAGCGCGCTGCAGACGAGCGGGCTCCTGCACAGCCCCAAGCCGCTGTTGCAGCTGGACGCCGCCACCGTCGCGCAGCTGCGCCAGCAGGCCCGGGCCAAGGGCATTCCCTTCGAGCCCCTGCTGCGCGCGCGCGTCGACGAGGAAGTGCTTATCGACCGGGCACTGGCGCGCGGCCTCGATCGCCGTGACCCGGTGGCGCGTCGCCGACTGCTGCAGAACATGCGGCTGAGCTATCCGAAGGCCGGCGAGGCCGAGTTGCTGCGCCGCGCCCGCGCCCTCGACATGCCGCGCCGCGACGTGCTGGTGCGGCGTCGGCTGATCGAGCGCGTGCAGGGCGATATCGTCGACGGCAGCGCAATCGCCGTCGCAGCAGCCGGCGCGCCCATGGCCGAGCAGCGCCGGGCTTCGCGCATGCATCTGACCCACGTCTTCGTCGCCGGTCGCGACACGGCGGCGCAGCAGCGTGCCGAAGCACTGCGCGACGCTCTGGTGCGCGGCGAGATCGCCCCGGAAGCAGCGGGTGAGCCGCATCTCGGCGGTCGGCGCCTTCGCGACGTGGCACCGGCCGATATCCGTCGCCAGCTCGGCGGTGCCGTGGCCGACGCGGCCGCGCGCATGCAGGCCGGGCAGTGGCACGGCCCGGTCGGCTCCGCACAGGGTTGGCACTTACTGCACGCAACGCCCAGCGAAACTGCCGTGCGCAGCGACGCCGGCTGGGAGCAACGCGCTGCACGCTATCTGGCGCATGAGCAACGCCGCCGCGGTGCGGTGGCCGAGGAGCTTGCCGGGCTGCGCGCTGGCTACACGATTCGCCTGCCCGGTGCGCAGGAGGCGCTTCGCCCATGACGAGGCTGTTCAGCACGCTAGCGCTGCTCGTCACCCTCGGCCTGCCGGGCTTGGCAGGGGCGCACGCCCTGGCGCCCAGCGTGCTGACGCTGAGCGCGGAAGGCGACGGCCGGCTGATTGCAGGCTGGCGCTACAGCCTGCGCGACCCCGGCGCCGCCGAGCTTCGCCCCGTCTTTCCGCCGGCCTGCGAGCACCTGCAAGGCCCAGCCTCCACACCGGCCGAGGCCGGTTTCGCGGCGCAGCGCTGGCGCCTGGATTGCAGCGCTGCCAAGCCCGAGGCGCAGCTGCGCATAGCGGGCCTGGCCGACGGCCCGCGCAGCGTGCTGCTGCGTCGCGAAGGCCAAGCCGGCGTCATCAGCACGCAGCTGCTCGATGGTGGGCGCGTCACTGCGCCGTTGTGGCCGGTCGGCTCCGTTCCCTGGTCCGAAACCGCGCGCGATTACATGGGCATGGGCGTTGAGCATCTGCTGCTTGGCCCGGATCATCTGCTCTTCGTCGTGGGCCTTTTCCTGCTGGTTGCGCGCCTGCGTCAGCTACTGGCGCTGACGCTGGGCTTCACGCTCGGCCACAGCCTGACGCTGGCGGCCTCGGTGCTGGGCTATCTGCAGCTGCCGCAGGCCGTGGCGGAGTGGGGCATTGCAGCCAGCATCGTCTGGCTGGGCTGGCGGGTGCTGCGCGCCGGCCCGGCGCAGCAGTCGGGCACGCTGTGGCTGACGGTGGCCGCGTCCGGCTTCGGCCTGCTGCACGGCCTGGGCTTCGCCGGCGCGCTGGCCGATATCGGCCTGCCGGAGTCGCAGCTCTGGCTGGCGCTGGCGGCTTTCAATATCGGCATCGAGCTGGGGCAGGTGGCGGTCGTCGTCGCCCTGACCGGCTTGGCGTGGGTGTTGCGTGCCCTCGCTCGCGCGCCCTCGATACGGCACGCGCACACGACGGCGGCGTACGCGATGGGAACGATGGGCGCATTCTGGTGTATTGACCGCGGGGCGCTGTTGCTGCCTCCGGTATGGTGAATTCGACGGTTTTCGAAGGAGATTGCAATGATGATGCGCAGGGTAATGGCATGGGGCGGCTGGCTGGTACTGGCACTGAGCACCCCGGCGACAGCGCAGCAGGCGAGCGTGGCGGATGTGCTGGATTGCATGTCCCAGGCAGTTCCGGAGGAGGTTGTCATCCTCCAGGAGTTGCGCTTCGAAACCTTCTCCAGTGAAAGCGATGCCGACCCCGAGCTGCTGGCCGCGCGCCTCCACATGCGCGTGACCCGTAATAGCCCGGACGCCGAGCGGCGCCTGCAGGCGGTGATGAAGGTACAGGCCCCGGACTATCTCGCTGGCGCCTCCTATCTCCTGCGCGAGGCCGACCATGAAGACTCGGACGGCATGTACGTCTTTCTGCCGTCGGTAGGGCGCGTGCGCCAGGTCAGTGGCGGCTTCGCGGACACGGCCCTGATGGGCACGGAGTTCAGTTACAACGATTTCCGGCGCTGGCAGGGCCTCTTCGGCAACGTCAACGTCGAGTATGTCGAGCGCGGCGAGCGCCAGGGCCGCCCCGTGCATCGCTTGCGCCTGACCGACCCCAGGCCCCGGCGCAGCGCGCACGATCGCGTCGATGTCGCTGTAGACGCCGAGCATTGTCTGGTGGTGCAGGCCGATCTCTACGCCGGCGACAAGATGCGCAAGCAGCTCACGGTGGACGCCGAGCACCTGCGCCAGTTCGGGAGCTACTGGTATCCCATGCAGCTGACGATGCAGGATCTCGACAGCGGCGCCCGCACCGACCTGCGCGTAGAGCGCATCCGCGCCCGGGTAAGTGCACCAGAAGGCGTCTTCGACCCCACCCGCTTCCACCGAGTCGAATAGCTCCATCTTCCCCTCTCCCGCTTGCGGGAGAGGGGTTAGGGGAGAGGGCCCAGGGCCCACAGAAGCACCGCCCCCTCCAAGCCCCACGTCCCCCTCTCCCGCCTGCGGGAAAGGGGTTAGGGGAGAGGGCCCAGCAGAAGAAGCAAGGCTCCCCAAGCAACAACAAAGACCCCCAACTCATCCATCTGCGCGAGGCGCGCGAAGCCTCCTCCCGCAAAGCTGGGCATCAAGCGGCACCGACCGCCAACCCAGCCCTGTGAGGAGACACCATGGCCCTGAACCTGGAAGCCATCGAGCTGATCCGTCAGCTCAAGTACCGCTATTTCCGCGCCATTGACACCGCCGACATGGAAACGCTGAAGGAGGTCTTCACCGAAGACGCCACCGTCTGCTACGTCGGCGGCACCTACCGCTTTGAAGCCGAAGGCCGCGACAACATCCTGCAAGCCCTGGAATACGCCTTCCACGCCGAGGCGATCGCCTTCCACCACGGCAATCACCCGGAAATCGAAGTGCATTCCGACACCGAGGCCAGCGGCCGCTGGTACCTGCGTGACTGGTTCCTCGACCTGCGCCGCAAGATCACTACCGATGGCGCCTCCTTCTACCGCGACCGCTACGTCTTCTGCGACGGCCGTTGGCAGATCCAGCACAGCGGCTACGAACGCGTCTGGGAGATCGTCGAGGAAGTCACCAAGACGCCGAACATTACCGCGCACTACCTCGCCAAGCACGGCAAGACGCTGCCCCCCGACGCCTAGCGACCCCCAGGTCCGCCTTTAGGCCGGTTGAGGCATGCTTTTCGGTGGCTTGACTTTAAAAAGTTCACCAATATCAATGCGCTAAGAAAAAACCTGATCACGGCGTCATCCAAGTCACGCCCCCGAACGTAAGATCGAACAACGAAGACGTATAATTGGTAGCCATGAACGCAAGTCAGCGTGGATACGCGACAACTTTGATGCTGGCAGCGGGATTGTTGTGGGGGGAGGTTGTCTCCGCGCAGGACGTGAGTGGCGAGCCCGGTGTGGCGCGTGTCGCCGTTGTGTCTCCGGACGTCGAGCCGCTGGAAATGGGCCGCCCCCTGGAGACTTCAGGGGATTCCTCGCGTGCAGAACTGGTCGAGCAGCTCCAGCTGCTTGAGTGGGACCGCCAGCAACCCCCGCGTTTTGCTTCCGGGTCTTCGCTACCCGAACGGGCGTTCGGAGTCTTCTTCCGGGCGGTTTCTGGGGGCGGTGGCGCTAGCCAGGATCTCGCGCGCATCAATCCGGATCTGCCCGAATAAGGCTTCACTTTTGGTTCATCTGGCTTAAGGCACGTTTCGTGCTTGTCGTAACTTGACAACGTAATAGGTAGCTGATTAGCTCATGCAACGGTTCAAGGGGTTTCCCGAATGAAAAAAACAGCAATTGTTCTGGCGGCAAGCGCGTTCGCTGGCACCTCAGCATTCACGCACGCCCCGCTCGTGCTGGCGCAGCAGTCGCGTGCGATGTCTCAGGCGGAGGCCAACCAGGTTGCGAATAGCCTCGGCCAGGCGAATGTAGACGAGGCTGTCGAAGCCGGTTACATCGTTCAGGTTGATGGTGGCTACGCGCTCACCTCGCGAGGCCTTCAGGCCGCCGAGGGAGCCGGGCTGCTGGTTTCCAAATCGCTGATTCCGCTGGCCGTCGGCTTCGGCGTGGCTTTCGTCGGGCTCGGCATTGTCGCAGTTGCTGATGACGACAGGATCGAGGCGCCTGGGGCGGGCCCGGATCCCGATCCAGACCCGGATCCCGATCCTGATCCAGACCCCGATCCGGACCCAGATCCCGATCCGGACCCCGATCCAGACCCGGATCCCGATCCCGATCCGGACCCAGATCCTGATCCAGACCCGGATCCCGATCCCGATCCCGATCCGGACCCGGATCCCGATCCCGACCCCGATCCCGATCCTGATCCAGACCCCGATCCAGACCCGGATCCCGATCCGGCACCGGGCGGTGGCGGCACGGGCGGCACGGGCGGCACCGGCGGCACCGGCGGCACGGGTGGCGGCACCGGCGGCACGGGTGGCGGCACCGGCGGCACGGGTGGCACCGGGAGCTAGTTAGCGACCCTGGTGATCAGGCATGCCCAAGGAGGGGGCGGGTTCCCGCCCCCTCCGTTTTTTTGGCGTCTCGCATGAAAATCGTGGAAAGGACGAAGGGCAGTTACCGGTCTGCTGCGTTGTTGGCGTTGGCTATCTGTGCCTTGTCACCGGTCCAGTCGGTTGGCGCGTATTGCGTTGCGGGCGTGGAAACCGACGCAGCCTTGCCGCGTCAGGAAATCACTATCGCGGGCGCGATCGCGGGCAGCTCGCCCACGCATGTCCTTGCACGCGCGGAAGGCATGCCCATCTCCGAAGCACTCAAACAGGCCGGGGGTCTCCGCCGGGACGCTTATCCGCTAGGCGCCCTGCTGTTCCGCCGCCTGCCCGAGATGGCGACAGCTCCGCGTGGCTCGCAGTCGTATGCGGACCTGTCTGCGGGCGCGTTGGAGGCCTTGCAGATCGTCATTTCCGGCCCTGCTTCGGGTGCGGCGCGCGATGCGCTCGTCGATGTGCTGCGCCGCGACCGTGGCTTTGCCCGTCTCCCGGTGGCCGTCGATATGCCGACAAGGCGTCGCTTCCCCGAGCGTGACGTGCTGCTACGCGCGGGTGATGTGCTGTTCATTCCGCAGCGCCCCAGCAACGTCGCAGTGATTGGTGCCGTCAAGTCACCTGGCGCCATCGCCTTCAGCACCGGCGCTTTGGCCGACGACTACCTCGACCGTGCCGGTGGCCTGCTGGAAGGCGCAAGCATGGAATCGGTCGGCGTCTATCTCCCGTCCGGCGGGCTGCGCGAGCTGGCAGTCAGCCCCTGGAAGTACCAGCCTCAAAACGTGCCGCCGGGTTCCATCATCGTTGTGCCTTACCGCAACGAGTCACTGCAGCGCTACGCCCGCGACGCGCGAGCACAACTGGCGCTCAATGAGCTTATGGCGGCCGACGGGGATCGCGGTGGGCGTGAAGGCGCGGCGGTGCTGTTGCCCCCGCTCGCCGAAGCAACCACCGCCTGCCCGGCACCGTGACGCGGCACCGAAGTAAGGAACTGCCGCGCCGAGCCCGGCTTGCTTCCGTCGCCTCCTTCGCCCTGGCTTTGCTTGCAGCTACTTCGGCCCCGGAAGCACAAAGCCAGGCCTGGGTAAACCAGTACGGTCAGGTCGGCCTCGCCCAGACGCCGACAGCGCGTGGCATGGGTACGGGCGCACTGGATTTCGGCTACGCGCAGTTCGACCCGTACCGAAGCTACACGCTGCATGCGCAGCCCTTCGATTGGTTGCAAGGCACCTTTCGCTTCACCGACGTCCGAAATCGCCGCTTCGCGACTAGCACGACGGGAGAAACCTTCACGGACAAGGGCTTCGACCTTCAGTTGCGGCTGTGGAAGGAGAGCGACCTGTTGCCGCAGGTTGCCGTCGGATTGATGGATTTCGGCGGCACTGGCCTTTTCTCCTCGGAGTATGTCGTTGCCAGCCGCCGCTACTACGACCTCGATTTCCACGTCGGTATCGGCTGGGGGCGACTGGGCAGCAGCGCCGATTTCGATAATCCCTTGGGCCTGGTGGCTGATCGTTTCGACAACCGCCCCCGCGGCTTCGAAGGCGGCCTTGAGAACACCGGCGAGTTGCAGCCGGAAACCTGGTTCCGTGGTGATACAGCGATATTCGGTGGTATTTCCTGGACTCCCAATCAGGGGCCACTCTCTCTCTATGCGGAGCTGGAGGGCAATGACTACCAGTCCGAGCGTGGCCCGAATCTGCCGGCATCCTCCCGCCTGAATTTCGGGCTGAACTATCGGGCCTGGGATGTGCTGGATCTCGGCCTGAGCTACCAGCGCGGCGAGACACTGACCTTTTCCGCCCACACGCATGGCCGCTTCGATGCGTCGCCGAAGCGTTCGCAGATGCACACGGGCGCCCCCCTCGCTGTGCGTTCCTACAGCACGGCGCTGGGCCGCCCGACGTCCCGCAAGATCGATCCGCCCACCGTCACCCGCATCACGCGCGAGCTGGCGCCCCAGGGTATCTACCTCCATGCCATGGACGATGATCAGGGCAGCGACACCCTGACTGTCTGGTTCGGGCAAGGGCGTGCCAATAGTCTTGCGCCTGCCGCAGGCCGGATCGCCCGATCAGTGCTGCGCTACACCGGGCGCGCCTATCAGGACTACACGCTGGTCGACGTCACCGGCGGCGCGGAAAGTGCGCGCTTCCGCTTCCCGCGCGCGGTCTTCCACCAGGCCGTGGCCGGCCCCGCTTCACCGGAAGAGCTCATCAGCTACCTGGAAGTGCAGGCGCCACGCACGGCGGGCTACAGCGAGGCGCGCTACCGGGATCTGCTGAGCTATCCGGCGTTCAGCCACAGCTTCTCGCCCCAGGCCCGCACCAATATCGGCGGGCCTGACCAGTTCGCGGTGGGGCAGTTGCTGCTTCGGGGCGCGGGTACGCTGCAGCTCACCAAGGGTTGGAGTTTCACCGGAGCTGTCGCACTTAACCTATTCGATAACATCGGCAATCGCCTGGGCACGCAGTTCCCGAGCGGTCTGCCCCGCGTGCGCAGCGACATCGGCCTGTACCAGCGCACCGGCAAGGACTACTACCTGGCCCAACTGGAGACCAACTACATCTTCCCCGTGGCCAGCGACTGGTATGGCCGCGTATCGGCAGGCATCTTCGAGGAAATGTACGGCGGTCTCGCCAGCGAGCTGCTTTACCGGCCGACCGGCGCGCGCTGGGCGGTGGGCGCGGAAGTCAACCGCGTGCGCCAGCGCGACTTCGATCAGCGCCTCACCTTCCGGGAGTACGAAGTCACTACCGGTCATCTCACCTACTACCACGAGCTTCCCTGGCAGAACGTACGAGCGGTCGTCAGCGCTGGGCGTTATCTGGCCGGTGATCTGGGCATGACTTTCGACTTCTCCCGCGGCTTCCGTAGCGGCGCGCGTTTCGGTGTCTTCGCCAGCTTTACGGACGTCTCCTCCGAGGAGTTCGGGGAAGGTTCATTCGACAAGGGCATCTATTTCAGCATCCCGCTGGACTTCTTCGGCCCGCGCAGCGCCAAGGGTGCCGCCACCTACATATTCCGGCCGCTGGTGCGTGACGGTGGGCAGAAGGTCACCGCCGGGCGCTCGCTCTACGACACGTTGCAGTATTCCCATACGCGGACGCTGCAGAACGAGCCGGAGGCCTGGCTGCGATGAAGCTTTCGGTGCGCAACAGTTTCCTGCTGATGGCCATGGTGCTGCTTGCTGGTTGCAGCACCACCAGGTCTGTAGTCGATGCGCTGTCGGCGCCTTTCTCGAAGGCGGTCGACTATCCGCCCGTGGCTACCGTGCCGCGGCTGGATTATCCTTACGCGCAAATCAGTGTGCGAATCGACGGCGGAACGCCGGGTCGCATGATGCTGGTCAGGGAGGAGAATGGCGTTCAGCAGTGGATGGCGGCCGACGGTTCGGCCATCTGGCTGGAAGGCTGGCGCATCCTCGCTACCCGTGGCCTGCCGGAGGACGCCGTCATCAACCAACCGATCTTCGCGACGCCGAACCTGCAGTCGCTGCTTTCCGGGGAAGCGCAATCGCTGGACCACGCGGCCTATGTAGCAGGCTCGGACGACGTGCTGGGTGAGACGCTTGTCTCTCGGCTATACCCTATCGGGCAGCCCACGCCAGTCCGCATTGGTGGTCAGGTGCGCCCGTTGCAGCGCGTCGACGAACGCGTTCAGCGCGAGGCTTCGGGGGGCCGCTACACCAATGTCATCTGGCTGGACCGAAGCTCGGGCCGCGTCGTGCGGCTTCAGCAGCGGATTCCGGGAACCCCTCATCGGGCCGATATCGTCTGGCTTTCCAGAAGCCCGGACGCCGGCCAAAACAGTAATCAGGACCCTGACGAGTGAATCAGTACCAAGACCCGCAAACGCAACAGGGAGCCATGCCCTTCCAGGCTGACGAGGACGAGATCGACCTGCGCCAGCTGTTGAAGACACTCTCCGAAGGCCGCCTGATCATCATCGGCTGCATTCTGGGGGCGCTGCTGCTCGCGGTTCTCTACGTCTGGGCTGCTGAGCGCGAGTACGAATCCAGCGCGCTGGTGCAGGTGGAGATGGAGAACAAGAGCTCGCTGGACGCAGCGCTCGGCGAGCTGCAAGGCGTGCTCGGTGGGCAGGAAACGCCGGTATCGGCCGAGATCGAGATTCTCAAAAGCCGCATGGTGGTTTCCAATGTGGTCGATCAGCTGCGCGAGTTCATTGTCGCCGAGCCACGGTATTTCCCGATCATCGGTCGTGCCTGGGCGCGTACTTTCGGCGGCGACGAGCCTGCAGATGCCTTCCTGGGCCTGCGGCAGTTCGCCTGGGGCGGCGAGCGCATCACGGTCACGAATCTGGAGGTTGGTCCTGAGCTGATCGGGAAGGAGTTGCGGCTGACCGCAGCAGGTGACGGCGAGTACCGGCTGACGGGGCCGGACGACCATGTTCTGATCGAGCGGGGACGGGAGGGCGAGTTGGAGCAACGCGCCACCCCTCTGGGGGTAGTGGTCATCTTCGTGCAAGAGATCGTGGGCCAGCCGGGCACGGAGTTCGTCGTGACGCGCCGTAGCCGCAACCGTGTCATGAGTACGCTTCAGCAGGAGCTCTCCGTGACTGAGCGCGGGCGCGACAGTGGCATCCTCTACATCACCGCGTCGGGCAGCTCGCCGAAGGAGGCCGCCGCGCGCGCCAACAAGCTCATTCAGGCCTATCAACGCCAGAATGTGGAGCGAAAGTCGCAGGAAGCACAGCAGACGCTCGACTTCCTCAACGAGCAGTTGCCCCAGGTCAAGCAGGATCTGGAAGCTGCCGAAGCCAAGCTCAACGAATACCGACTGCGCGAGGGCTCGGCCGATCTCACCAAGGAAACCGAGCTGGTGCTGGAGCGCAGCGTCACATTGGAGCAGCAGCGCACCGAGCTGGAGCAGAAGCGCCAGGAAGCCCTGCGCCGCTACACGGCGGATCACCCCGTCATCCAGACGGTCGACGCCCAGCTGGCGGATACCGAGCGCCGGATGGAATCGCTGCGCGGCGAGGTTAACCGGCTGCCTGAAACGCAGCAGGAGCTGCTGCGCCTGCAGCGCAACGTGGAGGTGAACACCGAGCTGTACACCTCCATGCTCAACTCGGCGCAGGAACTGCAGATCAAGCGCGCCGGAACCGTTGGCAACGTGCGCATCATCGACCTGGGCGTGGAACCCGAGGAAGCCGCGAGACCGCGTGGCGGTCTGGTGCTGGCGTTGGCCTTGGTGCTCGGCGGCATGCTGGGCGTCATGGCGGTCTTCCTGCGCCGGGCACTGCGCGAAGGTGTCAGCGACCCAACGGAAGTCGAGCAGAAGCTGGGCTTGGCGACTTATGCCGCCATCCCCTTCAGCGAGGAAGAGCGCAAGCTGGAGCGCCAGCAAAGGCGCCGCGCGCGCAAGCGCGGCGAATCGGTGGGGCTGTTGGTCGGCAATGCGCCGCAATCCATTACCGCCGAGTCGCTGCGCAGCCTGCGCACCTCGCTGCATTTCGCGTTGCTGGACGCGCCCAGCCGCGTCATCGCAGTCACCGGCCCGTCACCGGGTCTGGGCAAGTCCTTTCTGTCGCTCAACTTTGGTGCGGTGTTGGCCGAAGCCGGCAGCAAGGTCGCCGTCGTGGACGCCGACCTGCGGCGCGGCCACATGCACGAGCGGATGGGCATGCAGCGCAAGCCGGGTCTGGCGGATTACATCGCCAGCGATGCCAGCCTGCAGGACGTTATCCGCAGCGTCGAGAAGCACCCTGGGCTTGATTTCATCAGCGCCGGCACGGTCGCTCCGAACCCGGCCGAGCTGCTGCTGAACACCCGCTTCGAGGAGCTGCTGAACACCCTCGCAGAGCAATACGATTACGTCATCGTCGATACACCGCCGGTCCTTGCGGTGACCGACGCGGCTATCGTCGGCCGCCTGGCCGGCGCCACCCTGCTCGTGCTCAAGGAAGGCGAGCACCCGATGGCGATGATTGCCGACGCCGTCAACCGCCTGAAGCGAAGCGGCGTCACAGTGCGCGGCGTCGTCTTCAACCAGATGGGGGTCACTGCCGGGCGTTACGGCCGGCAGGGACGTTACGGCTACCGCTACGGATACACCTACCAGTACAGCTCGAAGGCATGATGAACACATCCAACAGACGCCTCGCCCCGGTCCGGATCCTCGCCGGTCTTCTCGTCGCCGGCCTACTAACGGGCCTCGCCGGCTGCTCGGTTCTGCCGGGTCTGAACGTGAATCCCGAATCGGACGCCGATCGCCGACAGGCCGCGTTGCCCTACACGCTGCTGCCGATCACGCCCTCGGTCATCCGGGAGCTTGAGGACCGCCAGAGTTCGCGCGCCCAGTTGCCGCTCGAAGGCTCTCTGCGCCCTGTCGAGGAAGTCCGGAATCGCGGCTACAGCTACCGCGTGGGTGCCGGCGACGTGCTCAATGTTGTCGTCTGGGAGCATCCCGAACTCACTAACCCGGGCAACGAGCTGCGCGATACGCAGAGCGCCGGGCGCCTGGTGGGGCCCGACGGCAAGATGTTCTATCCCTATGTCGGCAATTTCCAGGCAGCGGGCATGACCCTTGCCGAGATCCGTGATTACATCGCGGAGAATCTGCAGCGGGTTATCCGCACGCCGCAGGTGGACGTGCGCGTGCTGGAGTACCGCAGCCAGCGGGTCTTCGTCACCGGCGAGGTCGAACAACCCGGCGTCTCGGTCATCGACGACACCCCCCGCGGCATTCTCGACCTCATCAACGAGCATGGGGGCCTGCGCGAAACAGCCAGCCGCCGCCTCGCCGTACTGTCACGCGAAGATGAGTCGCACCTGATCAACCTGCATGCCCTTCATGCGCGTGGCGATACGCGCTACAACATCGCGCTCGAGCCCGGCGACGTTCTCCATATCCCGGACAATTCGGCGGACAAGGTCTTCGTGCTGGGAGAGGTCGAGGAGCAGGGCTCGGTACCCATCGACCGCAACTACATGTCTCTGACCGAGGCCATCGCCAGCGCTCGCGGCATGGACGCGCTGGCGGCCAACGACGCTTCGGTATTCGTCTTCCGCAGCGGCGTCCAGCCCGGTGTCAGCCAGCTCTGCGATTGCGAGCCGGAGGAAGCCCTGGTCTTCGGCCTGGATCTGAGCCGGGCGGACGGCATCCTTCTCGCCGAACGCTTCGAGTTGCAGCCGAGAGACGTCGTCTACGTATCAGCAACCGATTTCGCGCGCTACAACCGCGTCGTGAGCCAGATACTGCCGACCGTATCAACGCTTTTCCAGCTCGACCGCCTGGTCAACGATTAAAGCCGACGCTCAATCGAGCGCCAGCGTGACATCAATAAACATCCCTTCTCCCCGTGGGGGAGAAGGTGCCGCGAAGCGGCGGAAGAGGGGCGGGGGGCGAGGAGTCACGCCACGCACCAATAAAGTGCGCGACACGTCCGGTTCCAAAATGTCACATCGCTCCTGCGGCCGGTCGCTAGTTGGTGTACGGGTAAGTCGTCATGGCACCGGGAGACCGTGGCGTACGGGGTTGCCAGGGAGGCACCCAATGGCCGCCTGGGGAAGGGCGCAGCGTCCCGATTCATCGAAGAGTAAGCACCCCATTGGCACGTTAGCCGCCACGCAGCACCAGTAGCAGGGGCCGTCATCAGCGCGAAAAGTCACTTCGGCACAATTCTTGTTTCAGCTGTATGTCGAGAAAAAGGGGGGGGAGGCGTCATGCTTCTCCCCGCGGCGCCCAGAGCTTTGGCGACGCACGTAAGCTGAAATCTGGATTAGGAATTCACTCAACCTCCCCAAGTCATGGGGTTGCGCGTGCTGATGTTGCAGCGCATCATCGGCAAAGAGCGCAGGGAGTACTAGGGAGAAGCGCATAGTGGCGAAATATTTAGTTTGTGGCGGCGCCGGCTATATCGGCTCCCACATGTGCAAGCGTCTCCACGAGGCGGGTCATGAAGTGGTCGTCTGCGACGATCTCTCCACTGGCCACCTAGGCGCTTTGCAGTGGGGTTTGCATGCGTGCGGCTCACTTGAGGACGCCGCCTTCCTGCGCGAGCTTTTCGCCACTCACGACTTTGATGGCGTGCTGCACTTCGCCGCCCTGTCAGTCGTGGCGGAATCCATGCGCGACCCCCAGCGCTACTACGGCCACAACGTGGCCGCCACCTTGAACCTTCTGCGCGTCATGCGCGAGTTCGAGGTGAGCAAGCTCGTGTTTTCCTCTACCGCCGCCGTCTTCGGTGAGCCGCTGTCCCGCGTCATTGCGGAAGATCATCCTACCGTCCCAGTAAACCCTTATGGTCTGTCCAAGCTGATGGTGGAGCAGATACTGCGGGACAGTGCCCGTGCATACGGGCTGCGAGCAGTTGCCCTGCGCTACTTCAATGCTGCCGGCGCCGACCCTTCCGCGGTGATAGGTGAAGCCCATGATCCGGAGACCCACCTGATCCCCAAGCTGGTGCGCAAAGCCGCTGGGGAGGGTATGCAGGTGACGATCAATGGAACCGACTACCCGACCGAAGACGGCACCTGTATCCGCGACTACGTCCACGTGAACGACCTTGCGGAGGCGCATTTGCTCGCGCTGGATCACTTGGACAACGCGGTCGGTATGCATACCTTCAACCTGGGGAATGGCACCGGCCATAGCGTGAAACAAGTTGTAGACGCAGTGCAAGAAGTGACCGGCGTGGCGCTAGACATACCGGTTACCGGGCGTCGTCCCGGCGACCCGGCACATCTGGTAGCCGGGAGCAAGCGGGCTCGTGCGGTGCTCGGCTGGGAACCACGCTATACAAAGATTGCGGACATCATAGAAACGGCAGTTCGCTGGCATGGGACCGATAGCTTCCGTAACTGGATAGCCGAAGCAAGTGAGGCGGGCGATGCGGCCGCCGAGACGGTGCGGTTCGACGCACGTCAACAACAGCGGAAACAGGGCTAACCTCAATGGAGGGAAGCATCACTCGTAGCGTGGATGGCATCTCCTTGGATCGTCCGGCAGGGCGGGGGATCGTAAGAAACCCCTATCTGCAAAGCCGTAGAAAGAGACTCGTCGACATAGCTGGTGCCCTAGGTATTGGTGTGGTTTTTTCCCCAGTCATCGTTGCCCTTGTCTCGATCATGGCCTTTCAAAATGGTCCGATCATATTCGGTCATGAACGTGTGGGGCATCGCGGAAAGAAGTTCAGGTGTTACAAGTTTAGGAGTATGGTCCCTGATGCAGATCAGGTTCTTAGCGATTTGCTAGAGAATGACTCGGAAGCGCGTGCCGAATGGGAAAGGGATTTCAAGCTGAAACGGGACCCTCGCGTAACCAGAATAGGTAATTTCTTACGAAAGACAAGTCTCGACGAGCTTCCACAGCTTTGGAATGTGCTGAAGGGTGAGATGAGCTTGGTGGGCCCGCGGCCTATCGTGCGGGAAGAGCTCGCTCGTTACGGCAGGGGGGCGCGATTCTATCTGAACGCTCGACCGGGACTTACGGGGTTGTGGCAGGTTTCTGGCCGCAGTGACATCGATTACGGTCGACGGGTTGCGATGGATCGAACCTACTCAGAACGTGCAGGATTCCAGATGGATGTGAACATCATCGCCCGTACCGTTCTGGTTGTGCTCAAAGTAAAAGGGGCGTATTAAAAATAAGCGAGCGCACACCGGATCGTGCGCGGTTGTATGGCGTTATCTCACTGCCCTGACGCCACAAGGCGTTTTAAAAACTCTCAAGACATCTCCTAATGCATATCTTAGACACGGGCTTAGCGCGCCGTTCGAATCTGTTCAGAAAAAGCGCAGCCTACGGAATGCAGGTGCCGAGGGCCGGCCGAAGGTTGATAGGGAAGACCCGGGCGGGCAGTACTACGAATCGGCCGATAATAGTCAATTCCATACCTAAAAGCGGCACGCACCTCTTGATGCAGGTTGCTAGAGCGCTTCCCAACACACCATATTATGGTGCGTTCATCGCCCAGACGCCATCAATTTCCTTGCGGATGCGCACGGACAAGGAAATATGTAGGAAATTAAGTAGCGTAGTTCCTGGAGAGGTGGTTGGCGCCCATCTTCATCATTCAGAACCTGTCCGAGAAACGTTAACCGCACTAAATGCTGTTCATCTGATGATCGTGCGCGACCCCGTCGATATTCTATTGTCCGAGGCCCACTATCTCGGTAGCATGAACCGCTTTCATCGGATGGCTAGAGAGTTCAAAGGCCTGGGCGAAGAACAGCGGATTCAAATGGCGCTGCATGGATCGAAGCAAGTTCCATCGTTATTTCCGGAATTCCCCAATCGCATTAATCCGTATCTAGGTTGGTTGCGAGATCCATCCGTGATGGTCGTGCGCTATGAAGATATAAATGACTTGGAACGCAGACACAAAATTGTAGAAGCAATCGTCAAGAGATGGTATTCAGGCGATGATCTTGATGGCGAGAAGCTGCAGAGTCTGGTTGCGTCATGTGTTAACGCTATTAACCCTGAGAAATCGCATACAGCTAGCCGCCGCCGTTCATCGAGTAGCCGGGAAAAATTGAAGTCTCACGAACTCGTTGCGGATCTTCGTGACAGTCTCGGCTATCGATGAACGGCAGCGTCCATCAGAAGTATATCAATGTGGTCGCCATTGTACCCCCACCGCACAATGGTATGACTGCGGTATCTAGAAAGTTCGTGACAGAGCTATCGTCGCAATTTTCTACCAACGAGTTTCTGGTGAGCAAACCCGGATTTGTCAGAAGAGAACTCTGGCCAATCTACCGCCAGCTGGCTATATTTTCGAAGTTGATCGAGGCTCTGTGCAAGACGAAGGGCCCGATATATTTCGTTCTGGACTCTAACAAGGGCATTTGGGCCAATCTGTTGCTTCACTTGCCGTTGTTCATGTTCAGTAAAAGACCATTGATCTTGCATCATCATGTTTTCAGCTATTTGAATAGCCGTGATGCGAGAGTTGGATGGATATCTCATCTCCTCGGTGAGCGAGCGATGCATGTTGTCTTGTGCACTTGCATGCAGGAAAAACTGCAGACCCTGTACCCAGGTGCAAGAAATGCGATTGCTATAGGCAATGCCCGGTTCCTTAACATAGAAACAACACACCGCGAATCTGCGGCATTGAACAAGTTGGGATTTCTCGGCAACATTTCCCGCGAGAAGGGCGTTCACGTCTTCATGGATACTGTCAGGCGCCTTTCGGTTCTGGGGGTAACGTTGGAGGCAGAGATAGCTGGCCCGATTGCCGACAAAAGCGTTTGGAATGACATTGAAGCGTTCGTGAACGAAGCTCCGGATTCTCGATCTTACATTGGCCCTGTATACGGGGGCGATAAAGATCGGTTCCTTGCGGGAGTCGACGTGCTTTTGTTTCCCTCAGAGTATTCAAACGAAGCACAGCCTGTAACGATATTTGAAGGTATTGCTTCTGGTATGCCGGTTCTCGCGACAAATATAGGTTGCATACCAGAACAATTGCCAAAGGATTGGGTTTTTTCTCGAGCAGATTTCGTCGAAAAAGCGGCTCATTTGCTTGAAGAATGGTGCCGAATGCCTGCGAAGTTTTTTGCTGCCACCCAGGAAGCTTCCAGCCGATGGCGATCAGAGCAGTCAGAGGCGGTATTGCAGTATAACGATTTCGTAGAATTGGTTGATGCGCATTTGGCATAGCTGATTTTTATTCCCCGCAAGGAAAACATGAACGCAAAAAGAAGATCGGTTGATCGCGTTAAATTCATTATTGATTCTGTGACTGGTCGTTCAGTGCTGCATTTGGGGTGCGCTGATTGGCCTTACACGTTGAAGAAAATAGAAGATGGCGCGTTACTGCACGATGTCATAAATCTCCATGCAGCCAATGTCACAGGGTTCGACATATCGACTCCGGGCGTGAACGCTATGCTGGAGGCGGGATACAGCGATATCGTGTTAGGTAACGCTGAGGAGAGCCTTTATGCGCAGCTAGGCAAGACTTTCGACGTTGTGCTCGCCGGAGAAATAATAGAGCACGTCCTTAATCCGGGTTTGTTTCTTGAATCTATAAAATCGGTGATGGGCGATGACTCTCGATTGGTTATAACGACGCCGAATTACGCGGCTATTAAGAAGGTCGCCAGGGCTCCTCTACGAGAAATCGTCCACCCCGAGCATGTTTGCTATTTCTCCCCAAACACCCTTGCAGTATTGCTAGAGAGTGTAGGGTTGAACATTGAAGATGTTCAATATTATTGGGTCGCGCCGAGAAAAGCTTCAAGGGTCGCGAACTGGCTCTTGAATGTGTTTCCGCTATTTCGGCCATGGGCCGACGGTATCTGCGTGACCGCGACTCGAGCAGACTAAAGGAATGAGTCTTTCTCGTAAAATCCAGCGGCTTAAAAAAAGACTGGAAGAGACTGTCACGGCAAACGCTAGCGCGCGCGATAGTCGAGCGGAACGTCGCGGTATTGTCTTTGTTTGGGTCACCAGTCTCCCATATCATATCGACAGGGTTCTCTCGTTAGGCCCTGAGGCACACGGCATCTTTGTCGCTGAGAGATCGGAAACGTATGGAGGTATACAAGGTTCTACGCAATTGCCCGCGAACTGCGTATATTTGTTTCCCAGGAAATATGAAGATATTGGCGCGATAGAACGTTCGCTCAAGCTCGTTGTAGAATTATATAGACATCCGGGTAGCTGTATATTTGTATCGGGCTACAACAGACCGGAAGTGATGGTGTCGTCTATTATCTTCAGGATTTTTGGCCGTCCTGTTTTCGTAATGCAGGATTCGAGATACTCCGATAGGCCGCGGTCGTTAGTCCGGGAGCTAGGGAAAATGATCCTCTACCTCCCTTATAGTGGGGCGCTTGTGTCAGGTAAAGAGGCGTCGGATTATCTCCGTTTTCTTGGGTTCAGGCGCCGGCCGATTGCAGAGTTTGGTTACGATACAATTTCTTTGGATCGGATCAGGGGAGGGGCTTCTGCTTCGATGCCCCAGAATAGAGCGCCGTTTCTTTTTGTTGGAAGGTTGATTGAAAAAAAGGGTTTAGATTTTTTACTCCAAGTTTACGCAGAGTACCGACGCGTCGCGAAAAGCCCAAGAGATTTGCGCGTGCTGGGTGATGGCCCTGAACGTGATAAGTGCGAAGAACTCGTATCATTTTACGCAATAAATGAGGTCCATTTCTTGGGAGCGGGTGGGCAAAGCGATGTTGCTGCCGAGATGGCTACAGCTCACGCTTTACTTGTACCGAGTAAATATGAGGAATGGGGCCTAATTGTCAATGAGGCCCTGGCATTCTCTCTCCCGATTATCGTTTCGTCGACAGTTGGAGCTAGTAAAGAACTCGTAAGAAATCTGGTTAATGGGATTATCGCTTCACCTAATGATGCGAATGAATGGATTGCGGCATTGCTTTCGGTCGACGAAGATGAGGCCCTTTACAAAAAGCTGGTCTCCGGGGTGAGCGAGTCGGCACAGAAGGCGGATGTGGTAGAGTTCCGGCGCGCGGTTTTGAATTTAGTCGCAGGAAATCGCGATTAAAAGCCCAATTCTACTGGGGAGTCGGCTCAATCAGTCGACTAGGAGTTTGCTTCAATGATAAAGAGATGGGTGCGTACATGAATCTACGCTGGACGTTACGACGGTTGCGGGCTTATATCGGTAGGCCGCGAACCGAAATCCAGATAAAAGCAGTTTCGCTAGATGATGGGGATCGATGCAAGAATCCGATATTTCTTATTGGAGTTCATCGTTCCGGTACAAGCTTGACCCGTAGGATACTGAACAGCCATCCATCCATTGCTTGCCCGCCGGAAAGTTTCTTTTTCTCGCATTTTGTTGAAATGATGGCGGACCCGTTAACTTACGCCGGCTTTCGTGGCTTGGGTTATGAAGACCAGGCAGAAGTTGACAAGTGTCTTGCAAAGCTGGCCTCAGTTCACCATGAGCAATACCGTATTGCTTGCGGGAAGGCCCGTTGGGCGGACAAGACACCACAGTACACGGCTATTATTCCCCAACTTGGCAGATTGTTCGGCTCTCGCGCGCAGTTTGTATTGTTGTATCGACATCCTTACGACATTGTTCATTCCATTTATTCGCTTGGATGGGAAATGGGTGAGGGCGGAAGAGATAGATTCGAAAATAATGTGCTTTATGTTCGTGAGCGGCTGTCGATGATGCTTGATTTTGAACGGACAAGCACGCAAGGGGTCCACCGGATAAAGTATGAAGAGTTGGTTGCGAACCCTGAGGCTGAGCTGAAGGCGACTTGCGACTTTTTGGGTGAAGAATATTGCGATTCCATGCTTGATTTTAATAGCGGCAATCACAATGTAGGAACAGAGGATTCGCAAGTTCGTGGCACATCGAAATTCCAGTTGAGCTCAAACAATTGGGGTGATCTGTCGTTCGATAAGATGAGAGTTCTAAAGGAACATTTGTCGGATATTGTTTCAGAGCTGGGTTACTAATAGCGACCTATTGTTCGATGCCTTCAAAAGAGATTAATTAATGCTGCGTTATCCAGACTTTCTGATTGTAGGTGCCATGAAGGCTGGCACAACGACGCTTCACGCTGATCTCGGGCTTCACCCCTCTGTGTATACGAGTGACCTTAAAGAGCTCGCATTCTTTTCAAGCGAAGCATGTCTTGAGAGTGGGAATCAGAGATTATACAAGCGACACTTTGAAAAGGCAGCTTCGGATCAAATATGCGGAGAAGCATCAACTCAATACACGAAGATTCCGCAGTTCACCGGTTCGGCTGAGCGTGCGGCATCGATCGTTGGTCCCGACCTAAAAATTATATACGCGGTGAGGGAGCCTCTAGACAGAATAGTAAGTCATTATGTTCATGAATTTTCGCGTGGCGCGACAGATTTATCGATCGACGATGCGGTGCGTTCGGACAAGCGGTATATAGCTTTTAGCTCTTACTACCAGCAGATAAAACCCTGGGTTGGAGCGTTTGGAAGAGGCAATGTAGCTATTGTCGTTTTTGAAGAGTACATGCGGAACAGGGGGCGCGGCCTTCGCCAGCTGTGTGATTTCTTGGGGATTGATTCTTCCGTGCTTGAAAACCGCGGCGCCGAAGAGTTGAAAAGTCACTTAAATCATGGATCAGCGCAGTACAGGGTCGAGGGTGCGTTTGCGAAGCTCATTACAACGCGATCTTACCGCGCCGTGAGGCGATATGTCCCGGAGAATATAAGAAAGAGAGTCCAACGAGCTGTTGGAAGAAGGCGAATTCCGAGCGACGTCAATCTCTCGCTGGCTACGCGTTCTCTGGTGACGCAAGAAATATTGGCGGATCAATATAGTTTTATAGACCTCTTAGGTATCGATTCCGACGGGTTATGGGAGCAGTGGAGGGGTGGGGGCGCTATCGACAGCGGGGTAAAATCTATTAGCCCAGTGCTAACTGCGCGTCCGACGCATTGAACATTATTTATTAATCATGAGTGCTAACGGCGATCAGATGCAGGACGTAACAAAGCACGGTCATGGCAGCGCGGCGCCGTCTTACCGGGTGCCCTTGTTGGCTTGTGTTGTTTTATTGATCGGCCTGGGCTTTACGCTGAATTTCACGTCAAGCGAATCAAATAGCCCCTTAGCACTGATATTTTTCACCTTGAACGGATCGTTTTTTGGCCTGATGCTGAGCCGGAGCCTTTCCCGGCAGCCAATCTCGTTCGAAACCATGGCCTGGTACTTTGCTTTTGTCTTTTTCTTTCTTGTTCCGCTTGCCCAAGCGATTAGTGGTAACTGGAAATGGTTTGAAGCCAGCAACCTGTCCGATGGTATCTTACTGAGCTATGTCAACCTCTACATCCTTTCGGCTTTCACTGTTTTCTTCTTCGCTTACAACGTCGCGAAGAGGAGGTTCCAGCGTCGGTATTTTGATCCGCATAAGCATTTTTACTATTGGGTGCCATGGAGAACGTTCATAGTTGGCAGTGGTTTCCTGTGCCTGCTCCTTTTATATGCGGCAGATTTTGGTGGTATAGAGTCCTTGATCTCGAGGTCGGCCAGAGGCGAGTCGGTTGATATGACGGTAGGAGAGCAGTCAGACCAAAGAGCTATCCTTGTTATAGGGAATAATATCGCTCGCCCGGGTCTGCTTTTCTTTGCGCTGATAACATTGTTTCTTCCGTCTATTGCTAGAGACAGGCGTTTTGGGGGGTGGGCTACTTTGGGTCCATTTTCTTTTGTCTTTTTTGTTTTCGCTATTTTAGCAAACCTACCGACAGGACCGGCGCGCTACTACGTATTATCTTTGGCTATGCTTATTTTGGCTTTTGTCTTTAGATCTCAGTCTGTGAGAGCTGGCGTAATGCTCATGTTCTTGACGCTCGGTATTTACATATCGAGTATTTTAGACCGCTTGCGGTATACTGGCTGGGACTTGATGGGCTTGTTTCAGTTCAATACAGATTACTTTTTTGTTGGGCATTTTAATAGCTTTGAAACTGTCGCGCATTGCGTGCTCTGGGTGAAGGAGAAAGGGGTATCGTTCGGCGCGGAACTTCTTGGTGTTGTATTGTTTTGGGTTCCAAGGTCTCTTTGGCATGGTAAACCGCAGACGCCGAGCGTGGAGTTCTCGTCTGGATACTTGTATCCGCAATATGGGTTTGAAATCCATAATGTCGGGCTTTCGACTCTCGGTACTTTTTATAACTCTTTCGGTATCATCGGGGGGCTGATTTTTGGTCTAATTATGGGTGTTTATGCGGGCTTTATGGATGGTAGATTTTCAGGTGTTCATGCATCCTATAAGACGAGCCGCGAGCAATTACAGCACGCGCTCCCTTCATTAACCCTATATCCTTTCCTGGCGGGCGCGTTCTTCATGTTGTTACGCGGGCAAGTATGGATGGGGTTCCAGTGGAGTGTTTCTATAGCTATCAGCTACTTCTTGATTAGAAAAATAGCTGTGCGCCGGGCTCGAGTCTGTCCAGTTAATTAACAAAAGGCCATCAATGTTAGTTCGCAACCAGGTTTTGAGGAGAATGTACGAATTTACTGCACCCCTTCGGCGAGGCGTTCCTGTTCGAACGAGAAAGATTGCAAAGTTCGAGTTGTATCGCGCCCTTCATATGGCAGGGTTCAGGCCGTCACCTTCTCTTCGAGGGCTTTCTGAGAAATTCGATGGATTCCTGCTGCCTGCTTATCGAAAAGGGTTTTTTATAGAAGCTGGTGGCAACGATGGCTTTAGCCAGTCTAATACTTATCACCTCGAGAAGTATTACGGTTGGAACGGTCTCCTTATAGAGCCTGTACCGTGGCTCGCGGATCTCGCAGAGAAATTCAGAAATGCTACAGTTGAGCGGGTAGCACTCGGACGGGCGGGGACGGCGGAGTCAACTATCCGCATTACAGAAGATGATCTGAAGAGTAAGGCGTTTGTTGAAGGGCAGTCGGGCGGTTTAGAAGTGCCAGTCCGGCCGTTATCCGAAATCCTCAATGAAAAAAAAGTTTTCGAATGCGATTTTTTCTCGCTCGATGTTGAGGGCTTTGAATGTGAAGTTCTCTCTGGGGTGGATTTCGAGAGCTGCAAGTTCCACAATATTCTTATAGAGACTAGTGATATTGGTTCTTTGCCTATTCCATGGTCCATGTTTGAGAAGCCTTTGCAACTCACCCATCACGATTATCTGCTCGTCGGAAAAAAGGATTGACCTAGTGTTGCCCCTGTGGGGGCATGGTGGAATGAGCGAGGGGCTCTTGATTAGAGAGCATATTGAGGGCTCGCTGCTCATCCTCGGGCTTTTTTAGAGCCGTCTACATGGCGGCTGCTTTTATTTTGATGAGCTCGAATGGATAGTTTGCGGTATCAATGCGTGAATGTTTTTCGAGTGCCCACGGTTGTGATTAATATGTCTCGGTGTGCCTATCTTTCTTCACAATTCAGATTTTGTGATTTTGGTGGATGTGAGATTAATGAGTCCCGTAGACGAGCGTTCAGTTCCTTTTTAGTTGCGATGAACGGTTAAGTTGATGTTATACCATCTAAGAAAGTTTCGGTCGATAATAAATGTTAAGCAAGAGTATATACTCCGTCGAGCGGGGTATTCCGTATTGCCAGCCAAAAAGTCATTAACTCCAGCTGTTGTACACGCGTGCACCTGGAAAACTGGGAGTCAATGGGTTCGCCTTGTCCTGTCGGATCCGCGAATCTACATGAATACTGGTCTTACGCCCTACTTTTTTCCTAGCATGTTGGAGTCGGCTAAAGGCGGGCAGAGGTTCCGTATTCCATCCCGTAGTATCGTGACCAGTGCGATGATCGACTATGAGAGCTATAGCGATTTCCTGAAGCCGCCGGGAACGCGGCCATTTTTTGTCGTGAGGGATCCTCGCGATCTTGTTATCTCAAGATATTATTCGGCTCGTTATTCTCATCCGGACAATAAAGGTATTTTAGAGGTAAGAAAAGTGCTCGAATCGATGAGCGAGGAAGACGGTATAATTTATACCATTCGAGAGCGGTTTGAGCCCATTGCAGTCCGTATCAATAGCTGGTATGAGGCTGGAGAAATAGAGGGTGTTCCAATCGTGCGCTTCGAAGCTCTCACTGGGGAAAAGCAAGTGACGGTTTGGACTGGACTGCTAGACCGCCTTGGTATGACTGTGGGCCCTGATGTTGTAGAAAAGGTTCTTTCATTTTACAGCATGAAAAATATGCGTCCGCCAGGAACTAATAAGTCTATAAAGTCGGCTAAGTATAGGAGCGGAGAGTCGGGAGAGTGGCGAGAGCATTTCACACCCGCGGTATCAGATGCATTCTATTCGCTTTATGGGGATCTCCCTAGCAAGCTTGGCTATGAGTAGTCGTCTTTGAATGCGGATAATAGAGTGATAGCGGGAGCCGTAACCTGGCTGGTTCCTGCGCGCCTGATTTACACCGCTTCGCAATGGGGAATGCTGAGTTCGGTTGCTTGGTTCACCGATCCGGAAACAGTCGGTGCGTATGGCTTGGCATTGGGGGTCGTCACGCTTGTATATCGTTGCTTCGAATTTGGAATGGGGCAGGCTGCTAATGTAGATCACAATCGGGCCGCCTTGGACTCAGAGTATTACTCTTTACGCGTTCTTTTTACGTCGACGGGGTTTCTTGTATGTGTTGGCATTGCTCTGCTGTATTACCAAGGGTCATTTTCTGGGCTTTTGATTTTGTCTTTAGCGGTTCCGAAGGGGATTGAGGCTTACTCGGTTCTTATTTATGCATTTCAGCGTCGTGCGAATAAAACGCACTACATGGCGCAATCTCTTATTCTTCGAGGTGTTTCTGGTGTTTTAGCGTTCGCTTGTGTTTTGTACTTCTCTCGTAGTTTGGTCGTGGCGCTGCTTGCTCTAGCGTTAGTATGGTTGATGATTGCTGTTTGTTTCGACCGAATCCGTGATCAGAGCGATATTACAGGCAGTCGGTTTCGTGTGCTTGTTTCCTTCGCGCGGGGCGTCGCGTTAAGAGATGAATATTTTGACAAAGCTATAGTCTTAACGATCAAGTTGCTGCCGTTAGCTGTTGCTGGAGCTGCAGCTTATGCCACCGGAGTGGTCCCTCGAATCTTGCTTGATGGGACTCATGGAATGGCTGTTATCGGGGTCTTTACTGTATTATTTTACCCGATGCAAGCAGGTAATATGGTCTTTTCTGCAGTTGAGTCAGCTACTCTTGGACCGCTTTCTGCGAGTCTGCAGAAAAAGGACTGGGTCCAGTCCATGAGTATATTTATTCGCCTTATTGCGTTCGTCTCCACTTTTTGTGCTTTAGGTGTTGTGTTTGTGTATTTTCTTGGGGGGTGGGCCTTAAATGTATTCTATGGCCCAGATTACTCAGGTTATAAGGGCGCATTCTTTTTGCTGGCTATTGCGTGGGTGCCGAGGTATCTTGGTTCGTCAATAAAGTGCATTGCTATCGGCTTGGAGTATTTTCGTGCTGCACTGTGGGCGCAAGTCGCTATGTTTGCTGTAGGCTTGTTGACGGCATTATTGTGGATTCCTGACTATGGTTTATATGGAGCTATATATTCTATCGCAGCTGCACACTGTGCTTTCTTGATATCGAGTGTGGTTGTTTCAGGAGTTTCCGTTCATCGGGTTTATCATTGAGTGTTTCTTGTTTCATTATAGGGGAGCGCTGCTAACTATACGGATGGGGCGTTGGGTTGGATTCCTAGAGTTATGGTTTTCAATGTATATTGAGCGATTATGATTTATTGGGTTCAGGCGCGGTTGCCGTTCCGTATTTCGTCGGATCTTGAGGTGGTGTAATTGAAACGGGCATTAATAACTGGTGTTACGGGGCAAGATGGCGCTTACCTGGCCGAGTTTCTCCTTCACAAAGGCTACGAGGTCCACGGGATTAAGCGCAGGGCCTCACTGTTCAATACGGATCGGATTGATCACCTTTATCAGGATCCACACGAGGACAAGCGTCGGTTCATCTTGCATTACGGCGATCTCACCGATGCAACGAATCTGATCCGCATCATCCAGACCGTGCAGCCGGACGAGATCTACAACCTCGGGGCGCAGAGCCATGTGGCAGTGTCCTTTGAGAGCCCGGAGTACACGGCGAACTCGGATGCGCTGGGGACGCTGCGCATCCTGGAGGCGGTGCGGATCCTCGGGTTGGAGAAGAAGACGCGGGTCTACCAGGCCTCGACGTCCGAACTCTACGGCAAGGTCCAGGAAATACCGCAGAAGGAGACGACGCCCTTCTATCCGCGCTCGCCCTATGCGGTGGCCAAACTGTATGGCTACTGGATCACGGTGAACTACCGCGAGTCCTATGGCATGTATGCCTGCAACGGGATTCTCTTCAATCACGAGTCGCCCTTGCGGGGCGAGACCTTCGTTACCCGCAAGATCACGCGCGCGATGGCGCGGATCTTCCTCGGGCTGCAGGAATGTCTCTACCTCGGGAACATGGATTCGCTGCGCGATTGGGGCCACGCTCGCGATTACGTAGAGATGCAGTGGCTGATGCTGCAGCAGGATGAGCCGGAGGACTTCGTTATCGCTACCGGCCGCCAGTATTCGGTGCGGGATTTCGTCAATGCGGCTGCGAGCGAACTCGGCATGAAGCTTCGCTGGGTAGGCACCGGGGTCGACGAAGTGGGGTATCTGGAGTCGGCGGGCGAGGGATGTGTGGTCGCCCCTGGGGCACGAATTGTGGCGGTTGACTCGCGATACTTCCGACCGGCGGAAGTGGAAACGCTGTTGGGTGATGCGACCAAGGCGCGCGAGAAGCTGGGTTGGACGCCGAAGATCACCTTCGAAGAGCTTGTCGCGGAAATGGTGCGTGAAGACCTGAACAGTGCTCGTAGGGATGATCTGGTCCGCAACGCCGGTTACAAGTCCTTCGACTACCACGAGTGATGATGCAACAGGATTCGAGAGTTTTCGTTGCCGGCCACCGCGGTTTGGTGGGGTCGGCGATCTGCCGCAAGCTGCAGGCGGAGGGCTACTCGGGCGTGCTGACGCGGTCGCGCAGTGAGACCGACCTGACCGACCCGGGCGAGGTTCGGCACTTCTTCGCGGAGTCGCAGCCGGAGTACGTGTTCCTCGCAGCGGCCAAGGTCGGTGGGATCCACGCCAACGACAGTGCGCCTGCGGATTTTTTGCGCGACAACCTGCAGATCCAGCTCAATGTGATTGATGCCGCGTACCGGGCTGGGGTGAAGAAGCTGGTATTTCTGGGCTCCTCCTGCATCTACCCGAAGCACGCGCCGCAGCCGATGAAGGAAGAGCATTTGCTGACGGGGCCGCTGGAGCCGACCAACGAGTGGTACGCGATCGCCAAGATCGCCGGCATCAAGCAATGCCAAGCTTACCGTCGGCAGTACGGCTTCAATGCCATCAGCCTGATGCCCACGAATCTCTATGGGCCGGGCGATAACTTCGACCTGCAGAATTCCCATGTGCTGCCGGCGTTGATCCGGAAATTCCACGAGGCGCGGGAGGCCGGCGAAGCCACCGTGACGGTATGGGGTTCCGGCATGCCGCGGCGCGAGTTCCTGCACGTGGATGATCTGGCCGATGCCTGCTTGTTCCTGATGCAGCACTACGACGGCGAGGACATCGTCAATATCGGCTGGGGGGAGGATCTGAGCATCGCCGAGTTGGCCGCGATGGTGAAGGAAGTCGTCGGCTTTGAGGGCGAGATCGTCTATGACAGCGATAAGCCGGATGGCACGCCGCGCAAGCTGATGGATACCAGTCGCCTGACGGGGCTGGGCTGGCGGCCGAGCATCGGCTTGCGGGAAGGTCTGGAGCAGACCTACCGGTGGTTTCTGGAGAATCGCGAGGCGATCCGGGCGTAGTTCGATAGCGTGCGGGTGAGTCAGGCGTGTCCGATTGGGGAGAAGTCGCGATGTCCGCCCCTCATCCGGCGCTGCCGCGCCACCTTCTCCCGCGGGGAGAAGGGACAGCAGCCCGGTCTTGCCAATATGGGATTGCCGTTCCGAGGCGAGGCGAAAGCCGGCCTCCCGATCCGCCGCCCTCCATCCCTGTGACGCAGGGCGCGCCCTTAATGGTCGGGGTGGACATCTTCGCTGAGTGCAACAGAAATGTTGTGTTGAACGCAACAGAAGTGTTAAGTTCCTCTTCGTGAATAGCCGGGAGATGAAGCGGTGGCTCGAGAAGCAGGGAGCGACCTTCGAGCCGGGCAAGGGCGGCCACCTGAAGGTCTACCTGAACGGCCGGCGTTCCATTCTCCCGATGCACTCGGCTGAGCTGAAGAAGGGCACCGAGCAGGCGATCAAGAAGCAGTTAGGGCTGAAATGACGATGAACCTCAATTACCCAGTAGCGCTCGAGGCCGCAGACGATGGCGGCTTCGTAGTGACCTTCCCGGACGTCCCTGAAGCAATCACGCAGGGTGAGGACGAAGATGAAGCCTTGCTGCGCGCGGTCGATGCGCTTGAGACCGCGCTTGAGATGTACGCGGGCGCCGGTGAGGCACTCCCGGTGCCCAGCAAGGCGGATGGTGGGCAGCGCCTGGTTCACCCGACCACGCAGGTCGCCATCAAGTTGGCCGTCTATCAGGCTATGCAGGAAGAGGGGGTACGCAAAGCCGAGCTGGCGCGGCGCCTGGGCTGGCATATGCCGCAGGTCGATCGGCTTCTGGATTTCCGGCACGCGGGCAAGCTGGCGGCGGCGGAGTCAGCGCTGTCGGCGCTTGGGCGAGACATTCACGTTGATGTCGTGAAGATTCCGACGGCTGTGACTCGACAGAAGCGGAGATCGCGGAGCACGCAGCGTGACGAAGCAGCGGTATAGGTAATCCCTTGGGGCGGGGCCCCAAGACTCCGATTTTATGGAGCTACCCAAGTTGTCATTATTTTGGGAAGTTCGAAGTAGTCGTAGTGTGGCTGCGATCAAGCCAAGCAAGCTAAATGCGCTCTGCACCGGACCGGTACGAGGCGAGGCTCGATCGGTTTCAGCTGATGTTGTAAGCCACGGAGGTGTCAGGTTTTGAGCGAAGGAGCTGGCGGGTATCTCAGCGAAGACGATTTCAGGCACGCGGTTGCGTCGGTGCCGCTGGTTTCGGTGGATCTGCTCGTGGTGCGCGATGGCCATCTGTTACTGGGACGGCGGCGGGATGAGCCGGCGCGCGATACCTGGTTCGTTCCGGGTGGCCGCATTCGGCGCGGGGAGGCGATTGCCGACGCGCTGCAGCGGGTCTGGTGGGCCGAGATCATCGGCGATATGCCGGCTGCTAGCCCGCAATTGGTCGGCGCTTACGAGCACTTTTACGATTGCGCCTTCGATGGGTCGGAGAGCGCGACCCATTATGTGGTGCTGGCGTACCGTTTCGATCTATTGGAGAAGGTCGAGCTGCAGCCGGGATCGCATGTGGAGACGTGGTGGGCGCCGATTGACGGGCCAGCTGCGGAGCATGAGGGTTGTCCGGTGCATCCGAACGCACGCGCCTATTTCAGCGCGTTGCGTGGTGGCTACCGGGCCTGATTTCCGGGCTCACTCGGCAGGCACGGCGAGTGGAGATTGGCAGGGCGTTGTCGTAGTACGATCACGTTATGCGCCTTACCGCTGAACAACACCGCGCTATTGTCGACGAGGTCCGCAGCATCTTCGGCCCCGAGGCTACCGTGCGCCTGTTCGGTTCACGGGTTGACGACACGCTGCGGGGCGGGGATATCGATTTGCACATCGAGGCATTCGGGACGCCCGAGGTTGTGTTCGACAAGGAGCTTGAGCTGAACGCGCGGCTGCAGCGCCGATTGGGCGACAGGCGGATTGACGTCGTGGTGCACCGTAAGGGCGCCAACCCGCGTTCGATCGATGAGCAAGCACACGAACAGGGCGTGGTGTTGTGAGCGAGGGGTTGGTTGAAGAGCCGTCCCGCCGGATACGGTATCTCATCGATCTCGTGGATCGGGAAGCAACACAGCTCTCCGGTGTGCGGAGTCGGTTGCTGGGCGACCACTGTGAGGTTGATGAGGCGCGCGCCAAGTCGTTGTTGTCCGATGATCTGGGGATTGATCGGTTGGAGTCCTTCGGAGCGAAATTCAGCCGTATGCAGGACACCGTCATGGACAAGCTCGCACCGGCGGTACTTCGGCTCGTGGGGGAGCTACCGGCTGCGGCAGCCGATAACCTCGATCGGTTGGAGCGCCTCGGGCTTGTCGGCGTCGCTGATGATTGGCTTGCAATGCGGCGGATCCGGAACCGCCTCGTACATGAATACATCAAGGACGCGGCCGATCTGGCGTTGGTACTGGAGCGCGCTTGTCACTTCAGTAAGCAGATGCAGGCGGACTATGGACGCGTCCGGGAGTATGTCCTCAATCGCATCGATTGAGGAGGTCGGCTTTGATCCCCATGCATGTGACGCTGGGTGCGATTAGTGAGAGGTCTGCGAACGTGAGAGTTGCCTGCTGGTGACTCGGCCTGATTCCCGGCCAAGGACGTGGATCAGGTACTTGTGTTCGATTTCCGGCCTACCAACGTGAAGAGCTTCTGCTCGAAGGCATGCAGGATTGCGTCCTGGTCCAGGTTCTCCTCTGCATACTGTCGTGCCTTCAGGCCCTTCGCATCGCGCTCGCCAGCATCGGTACCCAGTTTGCTTAGTGCTTTGGCGAGTGCGGCGCTATCTCCAGGGGGCGTGCAGACGCCGCAGCCTCCGTCTTCGAGGGCGTCCCACAGGGCCGTTCCCTGCTCTGCCGTCGCGATGGCGGGGCGACCAGCCGCGAGGATGTTGGTCAGCTTGGAGGGCATGACGAGGTCTGCTGCTTCGCGCTTCTGGATCACCAGATGGATATCGGCAGCACCCAGCATCTCCCCCAGGCGGGCGCGCGGTTGCAGGTCCATAAAGTGCAGGCGGGGGAGCCCCAGTTCCGCGGCTCGCGCTTCCAGGCGTTCGCGATCGGAGCCGTTGCCCACGATCACAAAATGGAAGCGGTCGTCGTCCTTCATCTCGTGAGCCGCGTCGAGCAGGACATCCAGCCCTTGCTTGGTGGCGATGGCGCCGGCGTACATCACGAGGACGTCGTCCGGGCTGACACCGAGCTCCTTTCGGAAGCGGTTGTCGCGATCCGTGGGTGTGATCTGGGTGATATCAGCCCAGTTGGGGGATAGCCAGGTGCGATCCGTGTCGGCGCCCTTCTCGTTGGCGCGCCGGCACATGGAGGGCGTGATCGAGGAGACCCGGGTCGCGCGGCGGAGGAAGAAGTTTTCCAGGGCGAAGAGCAGCCGGTCGAGCTTGCCCATCTTCAGCATTCCGAGTCGCAACGCGGCGTCGACCTGGAAATCCTGGACATGCAGGGCCCAGGGGACGCGCCGGAGCGCACGGTAGAGCGTCGGCATGACCGCCGTCTGCAACGGCGGGCAGATGGCGATGACGACGTCGTAGCGCTTGCGGGAAAAGAGGATCCGCGACCACCAGTACAGCGAGGCGAAGGAGAAGCCCAGCTCCATCAGGATGCGTTTCTTCGCGGAGACGCTTCCGCTGGCTGGGACGGGATGCGGCGTGCGGAAGACGGTGACGCCTTCGAGGGATTCCTTCCAGAGGCCCTTTCCCGCATAGCCAGCCTGGACGCGCCATTCGGGATAGTGGGGCAGGCCGGCGATGGCATCCACGTCGTGTCCGCGGGACGCCAGCCATTGCGCCAGCTCGCCGGTGTACTTGCCGGTGGCGGTTTCTTCCGGGGAGAAGTTCAGGCTGACAATGAGAACGCGGAGGTTGGGCGGCTCTGACACTTTGGTGGGGTCCGATGGGGGTTGTGGATGGGTGGGATCTGGGGCGCTGGGGGTTCTTGCGTTCTGGTGCCGCGCGTGTCTGTCCCTCTCCCCTAACCCCTCTCCCGCAGAGCGGGAGAGGGGGACGAGCTTGCTCGGACGCGCAGGGCGGCGGCTTGCAATTTGCTTGCCATTTCCGGGGTGCGGCTGTAGCCATCCTCGAAGCGCACGATGTCGTCCTCACCTAGGTAGCTGCCGGACTGGACTTCGATCAGTTCCAGCGGGACGTGACCGGGGTTGTCCAGGCGGTGGCGGGTGCCGCACTGTCCTGTGGAAGCTATCGGATCGAGGCCTCGATTCCCCGGCAGATTCTGGGTGAGGCCTTCAGTGTCGTGCGGGCATGGAGCGGCAATCGTGGGGCGGATTGCGATTCACGCGGCGATACCTTCGAGTTGCAGATGGCTCACATCCGTGCGCCTGCTGGCGTGCTCGAAAGTGATGGCGCAGACGTTGCCGCTGGCATCCAGCTCCAGCAGCGTGTTCTCGTCCAGATCGCGAGTTTCTGCGATTACTCGCTCCTGGAACTCGATGTACAACGTGTCCGTATCGTCGAAGTACTGCACTTTCATGATCTGACACCTCGATCAAAGAACGCATTGTGTACCGTCTCTCCGTCGGGAAGCAAAATAACCCGGAGATGCTTGCCATCCGCTTCCGGAATGCATCGCCACCGCCGGATGCCGCCATCTTCCTGGATCTGCTCTTGTTCCGGGTATTCAACGACACTGGCGATCCAGTCATCCTTTATCCCCGAACGATCAGGGCGGGCGCGCGTGACCTCAAAGTATCTTGTGGTTTTCATTGCGCTTGAGTAGCCGTCGTATGGCGAAGGAGGGTTCGCAGAACTGACACCGATGCAACTGCGACGAACCGAGGTCAGCTGATGGTGGGCTGAGCATCGAAGGCTACCCTGGGTCCGCGTGCTCTCGTGGGTGGCTGACTCCCGATCTACAGGCGGGGCCTTACGGCTTACAAGGCATTCTCCTGCTCCTGCGTCCGTCCGTAGACATCCTCGAAGCGCACGATGTCGTCCTCGCCGAGGTAGCTGCCGGACTGGACTTCGATCAGCTCCAGCGGCACATGGCCGGGGTTGTCCAGGCGGTGGCGGGTGCCGAGGGGGATGTAGGTGCTTTCGTTCTCGGTGAGCAGGAAGGTGTCCTCGTCGCGCGTGACGCGGGCGGTGCCGCAGACGACGATCCAGTGCTCGGCGCGGTGGTGGTGCATCTGCAGGCTGAGCTTGGCGCCCGGCTTGACGACGATGCGCTTGACCTGGAAGCGAGGGCCTTCGGCGATGGTCTCGTAGCTGCCCCAGGGGCGCAGAACGCGGGCGTGCAATTCTGTCTCATAGCGCTCCATCAGCTGTAGGCGCTTCACGAGCTTCTTGACGTCCTGGGCACGGTTGGCGGGGGCGACCAGCACGGCGTCGGAGGTCTCGACGACGATATGGTCCTGCATGCCGACGGCGGCGACGAGGCGGGATTCGGCGTGCACCAGGTTGTTGCTGCTGTCTTCCAGCAGGACGTCGCCATGGGTGACATTGCCGTGCTCATCGGCGGGGAGCTTTTGCATGAAGGTCCAGGAGCCGACGTCGTCCCAGCCGGCGTCTATCGGGACCAGGGCCGCGGCCTGGGTCTTCTCCATGATGGCGTAGTCGATGGAATCCGAGCGGGCGGCGCAGAAGGCGCCGGGTTCCAGGCGGATGAAGTCGAGGTCCTTGGTGGCGTTGTTCAGTGCTTCGCGGCAGTGCTGGAGCATCTCGTTTTCCAGTCGCTCGGCTTCCTGCAGGAAGGTGGCGGCCGGGAAGAGGAAGAGGCCGCCGTTCCAGGAGTAGCTGTCGTCGCTGCAGTAGCGCTCGGCGGTGGCGCGGTCCGGCTTTTCGACGAAGGCGTCCAGCTGGAAGCCGCCCTGGGGCAGGGCGGTGCCGCGCTTGAGATAGCCGTAGCCGGTTTCGGGGCGCGTGGGGGCGATGCCGAAGGTGACGATGCACCCTTCACCCGCAACAGTGCTGGCGGTTGCGGCGGCGGCGCAGAAGCTGGCGATGTCCTCGACGGCGTGGTCCGCGCTCATCAGGAAGACCTGGGCCTCGGGGCCGTAGCGCTCGCTGACGTGCAGGGCGGCGATGGTCGCGGCCGGGGCGGTGTTGCGGCCTTCCGGCTCCAGGATGATGGTGGCGTTGTCGATGCCGATCTCGCGCAGCTGCTCGGCAACGAGGAAGCGGTGATGGTCGCCGCAGATGACCAGCGGCGGCGCTGCGTCGGGCAGCTGAAGCGCGCGCTGGGCGGTGGCCTGCAGCAGCGAGACATCGCCGAGGAGCTTGTGGAACTGCTTCGGGAAGCCGTCGCGGGACAGCGGCCAGAGGCGGGTGCCGGTGCCGCCGGCGAGCAGGACGGGGACGATCATGCGGTGACTCCTGATGTCGTGTCGATCATGGCGAGCAGTTCCTCGGTCTTGCGCTGCATGAGTTCGGTGTCGCCACGCGCTTCGACGTTGAGCCGGATCAGTGGCTCGGTGTTGGAGGCGCGCAGATTGAAGCGCCATTCCGGGTATTCGATGCTGAGGCCGTCGACGCGCTCGATCTTCTGGGCTGCCGGGGCGTAGTGCTGCTCGATGGCAGCAATGGTCGTGCCAATGTCGGCCACGCGGCGGTTGATCTCGCCGCTGGCCGGGAACAGCGCCATGCGCTCGTCGACCAGCGCTGACAGCGGCTTGCCGGTCTCCGAGATCAGCGCGGCGATCAGCATCCAGGGCAGGGTGCCGTTGTCGCAGTAGGCGAAGGCGCGGAAATAGTGGTGCGCGCTCATTTCGCCGCCGTAGAGCGCGTCCTCGGCGCGCATGCGCTCCTTGATGAAGGCGTGGCCCGTCTTGGACTGCACGGCACGGCCGCCGGCGCGCTCGACCATGGCGATGGTGTTCCAGGTCAGGCGCGGGTCGTGAATGATGGTGGCGCCGGGGGTTTCGCGCAGCAGGGCCTCGGCGAGCAGCCCGACGATGTAGTAGCCCTCGATGAAGCGGCCTTGCTCGTCGAAGAGGAAGCAGCGGTCGAAGTCGCCGTCCCAGGCGACGCCGAAATCGGCGCCGTGAGCGATCACCGCGTCGCTGGTGGTCTGTCGGTTCTGCGGCTCCAGCGGGTTGGGGATGCCGTTGGGGAAGTCCGGGTCCGGCTCGGTGTGGATGCCGATGAATTCGATGGGCAGGTGCGGCTTCAGCGCTTCGATGAGCAGGCCGGCCGTGCCGTTGCCGGCATTGACGACGACGCGTAGCGGGTCGATGCGGCGGTTGGCGACGTAGCCGCGCAGGAAGGCGACATAGTCAGGGCGCATGTCCACCCGTTCGATCTCCGGGGTGCCCTGGGGCTCTGCAGTGGATGCGGCGACGGCCGCTTCCAGGTCACGCAGGCCTGTGTCGCCGGAGATGGGGATGGCGTTCTCCCGGACCAGCTTCATGCCGTTGTAGTCGGCGGGGTTGTGGCTGGCGGTGATCATGATGCCGCCGTCATAGCCGGCTTGCTGCGCCGCGAAGTAGACCTCCTCGGTGCCGCAGTAGCCGATGTCTACCACCGCGCTGCCGCCGTGATTCAGCCCCAGCGCCAGCGCCTCCAGCAGGCTGCGGCTGGAATGCCGAATGTCGCAGCCTAGCGCGACACGCTGGGGCGCGAAGCGCTCGGCATAGGCCAGGCCCAGGCGGTAGGCGATGGTTGGGTTCAGCTCATCCGGCACGCGGCCACGGATGTCGTAGGCCTTGAAGCAGCTCAGGCGGGGGCTGGTCGTCATGCGGCGCATTGATCGCGGTACAGGCTGACTATTGTGCACTACAGCATTGGATCGCTGCGGGCGCTTTAGCGGCCGGCTATTGGGACGAGTCAGCCTGTTTGGCGGGTTGTGTGTTTGGCATGGCGTGAGCGTGGTCAATCCTTTCGATCGGTCGTTCTGTCGATAGTGGATCCCCGATGTGTGGCAATGGCCTCTAGGCCGGCTTGGGTCGTTGTGTTGTTGCGTGGGACCCTACCTTCGAGTGGAAGCTTGAGGGTCGGTCCGGCTCGGGCCATATTGTGACCAATTGAATGGTCATGAATGCTATGGAAAAGACCTCCGTTACATTGGCAGAAGCCAAGGCCCGCCTCAGCGAATTGACCGCGCGCGCAGCCGCTGGCGAGGACGTTGTCATCACCAAGCGTGGCCGCCCTGTCGGCCGATTGACTCGTTTCACGCCGGCCAAGCAAGCGGTGGATATCACGCGCCTGCAAGAGCTGACTGCGGAACTGCCGAAGCCGTCCGCGGCGGATGGCGATGCCGTAAGCCTCTTGCGGGAAGACGCGCGCTACTGATGTTCAATGCGGATACGGGCATCCTGGTTGCCGGGCTGACTAATGAGGTGCGTACCGCCGATGCGCAGCAATGGCTGGCCGAGCAGTCGGCAGGTGAGCTTGCAATCAGCCAGTGGGTCGACACGGAATTCTCCGCCGCGCTGTCGATGAAGCTGCGCATGGGCCAGCTGCAATCGAGCGACCGCGCGGAGGTGTTGTCAGCCTTTGCGCAGCTGGTCGCGGAGTCCTTCCATATCCTGCCGATTGGCAGCATGGATTCCGGTGTTGCTGCGCGCTATGCGGATCAGCACGCTACCGGCTTGCGCGCTGGTGATGCGCTGCACTTGGCGATTGCCGCGAATCAGGGGGCGCGGATCCGTACGCTGGACAAGCGCTTGGAGGCGGCGGCCGAGTCCCTGGGCGTGAGTGCGGCATTGATCTAACCGGTTTTTGTCGGGCAGAAGCCCGACCTACGGGGGGTTGACCGCGTAGGCCAGGTTTCGGGCCGACATGGACGGTGCTAGCGGCTGGCTTCGCGCGAGACGTTCGATGGGTCGAAGTGCCGGTCGTCGAAGTCACGCTCGACGATCGGCTCGTGCTCGTTGTGCAGGGCCTGTACCAGGTAGCGGCCGTTCTGGAAGTCGTAGATGGTCTCCGCGACGGGGGCCAGTGCCTTGAAGGCATAGGCCATGACGGTATGGCCTTCCTGGAAGCGCCATAGCTCGCCGCGCTGGTCGTAGACGTCCACGAGCCGGATCTGCCAGCCATCCTCGTCGATGTAGAAGGTACGGCGGCCGTAGATGTGCGAGGTGCCCTCCTTCACCTCGGATTCGACCACCCAGACGCGGCGCAGCTCGTAGCGGGGCAGCTCCTGGTCGATGTGATCCTGTTGCACGATGTCTTCGTAGCTGTGCTCGTTGCTGTGCAACCCGTAGCTGTTCGCCGGTACGTACATTTCCTTCTTGCCGACGAGCTTCCAGGAGTAGCGGTCCATGGCGCCGTTGAACATGTCCAGCTGGTCGTTGGTGCGCTGGCCGTCGGCGGCGGTGCCGGGGTTGTCGTAGGCGACGCTGGGGGCGCGGCGCAAGCGGCGTTGGCCGGGGTTGTACTGCCAGGCGCGGCGCGGTTCCTTGGTCTGATCCATGGTGTCGTGGACCAGGGTGATGGTGCCGGCCAGGCGTGCTGGCTCGGTGACCTGCTGGAGAAACCTGATGATGACGTTATCGAGATCCTCCGGCTCCTTGCCCTTGGTGTTGTAAGGGAAGGCGACGTCCTCCTGGATGACGACGTGGTTGTAGCGGCCGCCCTTGGTCACTGCGAACTGGTTGTTCCAGCGGCGGACGCCAGAGCCCAGATAGCGCACCTTGTGGTTCCACATGGCGGCTTTGCCGTTTTCCGGGATGGGGAAGGGGTAGCCATTGATGGCATCGACAAGGGCCTCGCCGTTGCCGCCCAGGCTGGCTTCCTTGGCGTTGCGCTTGGTGCCCTCGTAGATCCACTCCGGGTTGGCGAAGGTGCGGCGCGTCTCGTAGACCTTCATCTTGAAGGTCTCCGGGTGCTGCTCGAACATCTTGATCTGCCCGGCCGAGAGCTTGTCCTTGTGCTCGTCGACGTTGTCGGCCGTGATGGTGAACTTCGGCGTGTCATCGGGGAAGGGGTTGCAGTACCAGCTACCGGGGCCGTCGTAGCAGTCCGGGGGCTCGGTCAGGCCGCCGTCCCAGGCGGGGATCGTGCCTTCCTCGTTGCCGGCACGCTTGGCGCCGACCGGAGTCAGCTCGTCGCCGAGCTTGGCGGCGTCGCCGTCGGCGGCGAGTGTGTGCAAGGGGGTGGCGAGAAGTACCGCGCCCGTCAGCGCGGCGGCGGTCTGGCGGAGGAGTCGCTGTGGCATCTGGCGTCCTTGTTTGAATTCCTCCCCAATGGACACGGTATAAAGCGCCTCGTTCGCATGCGATGTCGGCGTTGGCCATGCTCGCTGGCAACTGGATGGTCTCGGTGCGGTGATGTTGCGCCGCTTGCAGCGGTCTGTCGGTCTTGCGTCCAAGGTGCTGGATGGGCGGGCAGGGTGTAAGCCCGACCTGCGGATGCCGTGCTGTTGCCCAATTCGTCGATCTTCGGCCCTAAGCGCGGGCTTACGCTTCCATTTTCGTGTACATATAATGTGTACACAATTCCATCAGGAGCGTGGCAATGACCGAGGTCAGCGTGCGCGAGGCGCGAGAGCAGATCTCCCGGCTTTTGGAGCGGGTGCAATCGGGCGAAGAGGTCTTGATCCTGCGCCGGGGCAAGCCCGCAGCGCGGCTGGTGGGGCCGGCCCCCGGCCATGTCGTGTTCCGGTCGAGGGCGTCGCTGCGTGACGAACTGCCGGCGATGCAGGAGTCGGCGAGTGTGGCGGTTCGGTCGCTTCGTGATGCCGAACGCTACTGATGCTCTATGTCGATACCAGTGCGCTGCTGCCCTACTATCGGTCCGAGTTGGCCAGCGCGGTGGTCGAATCGCTTTTGTTGGAGCAGTCTCAGCCAGTGCAGATCAGCGACCTGACGCGCGTGGAATTTGCGTCGGCGCTGGCGCGCTGGGTACGGATGGCCGAGCTCACGGAATCACAGGCCAACCGGGTGGAGTCGGCTTTCTACGAGGATGTCTCCGAAGGGCGCTTCCAGGTCGCGGCGCTGACGCGTTCCCACTATGAGCGGGCAAGCCACTGGCTGCTGACACGGCGCACAGGGTTGCGGACGCAGGATGCACTGCATCTGGCGTGCGCAGAAGTGGGCGAGGCGCGCTTGCTGACCCTGAACGATGATCTTCGCGCTGCAGCGGCGTTCTTCGGGGTGGCAACGCAGGCGTTCCCCCCGTGATCGCGGCATACGCATGGGGCCGGGCAGGGGGTGCGTGGAATCGGCTTTGCTGGAGGTGTATCATATTTGTGTCTGTTTGTGTTGCACCCTCATGGAGGTGGAAGCGATGACCAGTTCAACGATTCACATCCGGGTCGACGACGAAACGAAAGCCAAAGCTGTGCGCGTCCTGGAAGCCATGGGGTTGGATGTTTCGACCGCCGTTCGTATTTACTTGGTGCGGATCGCCGCAGAGCAGCGCCTGCCGTTCGAGCTTCGTGTGCCGAACGCTGTGACGCAGGAGGCCATTTCAGAACTGGAAGGTGGGCGTGCCCACCGGGCCGAGAACGTCAACGATCTGCTCGATCAGTTGAATGCGGACGATTGAGTACGCTTCGCAATTCAAGCGCGACTACAAGAAGGCCAAAAGGAACCCGCAGTACCGCAGGATCGACAGCTGCTTAGCGCCTGCTCTTGAAGACTTGGCCAGCGACCGTTCCCTTGAAGGCCCGCCGCTCCGTGACCATCCGTTGTCTGGCCGGTGGAGCGGATATCGCGAGCTGCACGTCCGGCCCGACCTTTTGCTGATCTACGCGAAAACCGATGCCGAGACGCTGCGCTTGTTTCGCCTGGGCTCGCATTCTGAGGTGTTTGGTTGAGGCGGAGGCCGCGCCCGCTTCGGAAGTAGATTTCAGCCTTGCTAGCCTTCCGCTTGCGTCGTTCGGCATGGAAACGGAGTCGCCCTCATGGAAGACATCCGCGATTACTGGAGCGCTTTCGTATGAGTGAGCTGCATCGTGTGACGATTGATCCCGACATGTGTGGCGGCCGCCCATGCATCCGCGGGCTGCGGATTCGTGTCAGAGACGTTCTCGAGCTACTCGCTGCGGGTGCTTCAAGGGAAGAGATTCTCGAGGACTATCCCTATCTTGAGGCGGCGGACATCACGGCGGCGCTGGAATACGCGGCGCGGCAGAGTGATCACTCGGTGTTGTCGGTGGCTTGATGCGGTGCTAAGCGTCGCTGGCGCACCGTGAGCGAGCCGTTTCTGCGGCGACGAATCGTGGCAGGGCGCGGAGATCGCCGCGGTCACTAAACTCGATCTTCCGGATCTCGTTAAGTGACCCGGCCCGGGCCATCCGTGGCCCGGGCGCTAACCCGGATTCGACTTGCCACTGGCAAGTCGGTCGCTGGAGCTTCGAGGACGATTTGTCGTTTGGGCCGCTATGGGGCGTGTAGCGAGAACCGCCGCAGGCACTAAACTCGGTCATCCGGACCTCGTTAAGTGCCCCTGCTCGGGCCATCCATGGCCCGAGCGCTGAGCCGCGCTGCGACTTGCCCCCGGCAAGTCGGTCGCGGCTCAGCCCAATCGAATCACCGAGTTGAGGAGAAGGCGCACCAGCATGGTCTGGCGGGTGACGCCGGTCTTGCAGAAGATGGAGCGCAGGTGGGTGCGGGCGGTGTTGCGGCGCACGTTCATTTCCTCGGCGGCTTCGTCGAGGGTCAGGCCTTCGGCGAGCAGCAGGGCGAGGGTGGCTTCCATGCGGGTCAGGCCGAAGAGGCGGCGTACCAGCTCGTGCGAGGGCTGGGCGGCGTTGGCTTCGGGGTCGCGCAGGTAGACCACTGCGGCCGGGCGGTTGGCGCCTTCGGAGTACTCGCCGGCGGGCACGGTCTTGATGAGGATGCCCAGGTTGGCGCGGCCGGAGGGGCGCGTTACGGCCAGGGCGTCGACCATGGATGGGGCGTCGTCCTCGCATTCGCCCGAGCAGGCGCGGCGGATGATGCGATGCAGCTCGCGCTCTTCCTTGGTGCGGTCGAGACGCAGCGCGTCGCGCGTCATCCAGATGCCGTCCTTTTCATCGAGGATGCGGCGCGCTTCCTCATTGGTTTCCATGATGTTGCCGTGCTCGTCGTAGCTGACGATGCCCAGCAGCATGCGGTTGATGGTGCCGGCGAAGAGCTGGCGCTCGGTCTCCAGGAAGTCCAGGCGCGAGTGCAGCTGGATGGCGCGCTTGAGGTGAGGCAGCACGAAGCCGACCAGCGCCTTGTCCTCGTCCGAGAAGGCTTCGGCCTCTTCGGTGCGCGTGACGCGCAGGCGGCATTCGATGCCGTCGGCGGTGTAGATGTCGGCGCCCAGCAGGTGCCGGATGCTCAATGGCTTGAGGTATTCCTGGTAGACAGTGCTGTTCAGCCACTCCTTGCCCACCATCTCTTCGGCCGTGACCACCTGGCCTTCCTTGAGGCGTACGAAGGGGTCGATGGAGGAGAAGTGGGAGGTGTAGGAGTCGGTGGCCTGCTGCGTGGTCTCGCCGGTGTTGATCATGACGCCGGAGTTCTCCGCCGACGGCGGGCGCAGCATCAGCGTGACGTGTTCGGCGCCGAGGCGCTGCTGGAGGATTTCCAGGGCTTCGCGCCAGGGCGGGGTGCTCAGTGGTCCGTCGTAGAGCGCCCCGACAAGCGCATCGAGCGCCTGAAAGGCGGGCGAGCCGGTGAGCTCGGCGAGCTCGTTCGTGGCGGACATATCAGGCCGCGTCGCGGCGCGAGCCTCGGCGAGGCTGGTCTGGGTCAGAGGCATGCTTGTTGTCTCCTGCGATCATTCCGGTCGGGTGGCGTCCCGGCGAAGGCCGGCGCCCCAATCTCATTTACTTTTGCGTCGTATCCTGCGCGCCCGGTCAAGCGTTGTCGAGTCGTTGTTTCTAATGAATGGCGACGGGGGTCGTGGCTCGTCCTTGCGGGGGAGGCGTCGCAGCGCGGCTGCGGTGAGGATGCCGCCACTGTCCGCCGTTGCGGCGTGCAGCCTTTCCGAACCCACGCAGAGGACGGCAGCGACCCATGCCCGAAGAGAGCCAGATGAAGCAGGCCATGCAGGCCTATATCGACCACTTCAATGCCGCCGACCCGGATGCCGTTGCGGCGCTCTACACCGAGGACGCCACGGTGGAGGATCCGGTGGGCAGCGAGCCCAAGCGCGGGCGCGAGGCGATTCTGGAGTTCTACCGCATGGCGGTGCAGACGGGGGCGAAGCTCTCCCTGGCCGCGCCCATCCGCGCCTCGCATGCTGATGCCGCGGCCATGGCCTTCGACGTCAATCTGCAGATGCCGGAAGGCCGCAGCCTGATCCGCGTCATCGACGTCATGCGTTTCGACGACGCTGGCCGCTTCCGCAGCATGGAGGCCTACTGGGGGCCTTCCGATGTGACGCCCGCCGCCGAATAGGCGGCGGGCACCGCGCCGGGCCGGCATAAGCGGTCCGGCGCCCTCAGGCCTCGAAGACGTGGGCGAGCGTCGGCTTTTCCTGCAGCCCCTGGTCCATTTCGACCACGCGCCGCTTCTGCTGCTCGGCGGGTACCTTGTCGATGTCGGTGTAGAACTGCTCGTACCACTCGCGCAGCTGATAGATCGGGCCGTCGCCTTCGCAGAGCAGCGGATTGTCGATGCGCACCTTGTTGTGCCAGATCTCCACGTCCTCCGAGAAGGCCTTGCAGGTGAGGTCGACGTACTGCTTGATCATGTCGTTGCTCTGCTCTTCGCTCATGCCCGGAATCTTCTTGACCATGACGCCGAAGCGCAGCTCGAAGCGGTTCTGGTCGATGGGCACGTGCGAGTTAAGCAGGATCGACTCGATGGGTACGCCCTGCGCCTCACCGAACATATGAGTGATGTGATACGCGGGCCCGAAGTAAGTTGCGATGGTGGTGAGGTGGCCGTTCGCGCCGCCCAGGCGCTCGTTCTTGCCGACCATCACCTGGGTGGCCTTGTAGCCTTCGAAGATGTTGGCGAAGTAGAGGACGTTCTCGGAGCCGTGCACCGGCGTGAAGTGCGCCATGTCGCTCTGGTTATCGATCAGCTCGCGGCAGTTGGTGGCGATGTCCCACTTGACGATATGCCAGTCCGACCATTCGTCGGATTGGGTCGCGTCGATGTGCGGAATATTCTGATCCGCCGGCGGCTCGTTGCCTTCGGGGTCGTTCCAGACGAAGAGCAGCTGGTTTTCCTCGTAGGTGGGCCATGACCGAATGCGCGCCTTCGGAGGGATGCGCTTGCAGTAGGGAATCTCGGTGCATTTCCCATCGCTGCCCCAGTGCCAGCCGTGGAAGCGGCAGACAACCGCGTCGCCCTTGACCTCGCCCAGGCCGAGATCGGCGCCCATGTGTGGGCACCAGGCGTCCAGCACGTTCAGCTTGCCGGACTCGCCCTGGAAGACCACCAGACGCGTGCCGAAGATGTCCATCGAATGCGGCTTGCCGTCCTTGTAGTCGGCCGCCAGGCCCAGGCAGTGCCAGCCGCGGGCATAGCGCTCGGGCGGTGCGGCAGACTCGATCTGATGTGTCGGTGCCTTACCGGAAGCGGGGCGGATTGCAGTGACCATGGGCTACTCCAGAGGTGCTTTTCTATCGAACAGTCTTGGAGGCAGCGGGCCCGGCTGCATCACCCATTTGCGTGAGTCCTTCAGGCGTCAGGAAGTTCGACAAAAAGGCCGGTAGTCATTTCGGACGATGCCCCGAGGAGGGCCGGGTGGTTGTAATGCATGCACCAATTTTTGCCGTCGGCGGCGTCGTCCGCCGGCCGATGACTACGACAGCAGGAGCAAGGCATGCAGAACAAGGCCCAGAGCAACGTCACGCCGGCGAGTCCCGAAGTGTTGGTCCAGCGCGCGCGCGATCTCATCCCGAAGCTGGTGGAGCGTGCACCGGAGGCCCGCAAGAACCGCCGCGTCCCGGACGCCACGATCCGCGACCTGCAGGAAGCCGGTCTCTTTCGCGTGCTGCAGCCCAAGGCCTACGGCGGCTACGAGATGGATCCGCAGGTCTTCTACGACATCGCCATGACGCTGGCCGAGGGCTGCATGTCCACGGGCTGGATCTACGGGATCATGGGGGTCCACAACTGGCAGCTCGCACTGTTTGATCCGCAGGCCGCCGCGGATGTCTGGGGCGAGGACACCAGCACGCTGGTTGCTTCCACCTACATGCCGAAGGGGCAGGTGACGCCGGTCGAGGGCGGCTTCAAGTTCAGCGGGCGCTGGGGCTTCTCCAGCGGCATCGACCATTGCGACTGGGTGCTGCTCGGCGGGCTGATTTTCACCGACGGCCAGCCGCCGGAATACCGCACCTTCCTGGTGCCGCGCTCGGATTTCCGCGTCGAGGACACCTGGCACACCATGGGTCTGCAGGGCACCGGCAGCAACGATGTGGTCGTCGAGGACGCCTTCGTCCCCGAGTACCGGACGCACAAGGCTTCCGACGGCTTCAACGGCACCAACCCCGGCGGCGACACCTTCACCTCGCCGCTCTACAAGATTCCCTTCGGGCAGATTTTCGTGCGCGCTGTCTCCTCGGCTGCCATCGGTGCGCTGGAAGGCGCGACCAAGTCCTTCCGCGACTGGGCGACCGACTGGACCGGCAACATGGGTTCGAAGACCGCCGAGCAGCCGCTCGCGCAGTTGGCCATTGCGGATGCGCTGACGGCCACCGACGAGATGAAGCTGGTGCTGCACCGCAACTTCGAGGAAATCCTCGACAGCATCCACAACAATCAGCCGCTGCCCATCGAGCGCCGCGTGCACTTCCGCTATCAGGCTGCGCAGGTCGTCGAGCGTTGTGCTGATCGGGTCTCCCGGCTGATGGGGGCGGCCGGTGGTCGCGCCATCTTCACGGACTTCCCCGTGCAGCAGCCCTTCCTCGACATCCACACCGCCCGCGCGCACTACGCCAACAACGCCTTCATGTTCGGCGGCAACTACGGCAGCGTGATGCTCGGCAAGGACAACACCGACTTCTTCCTGTAAGCGCGGCCCGGGGGCACGGCAATGAGCACGGAACATTGGGATGAGCGCTTCGATGTGGTCGTCGTCGGCTCCGGCGCCGGCGGCATGACCGCTGCGCTGCGCGCGCAGACGGAAGGCCTGTCGACTGTCCTGCTGGAGAAGAGCGACCGCTACGGCGGCACAAGCGCCGTCTCGGGAGGCGGTATCTGGATCCCCTGCAACGACCAGATCGCCGAGCTTGGTGAGTCGGACAGCTACGAGGAGGCGCTCACCTATCTGCGTTACCTCACCGGCGGTGAGGTGCCGGAATCCCGCATCGAGGCCTATCTGCGGAACGCGCCCGAGATGGTGCGCGCGCTGGCCGCGGACAGCGGCATCCACTACCGGGCCGTGCACAAGTATCCCGACTATTTCCCGGACAAGCCCGGCGGCAAGCCGGGCTTTCGCACCATGGAGCCGGCCGCCTTCGACGCCGCCCAGCTCGGCGATGCCTTCTGGCAGCAGCGCGAGCCCTTTGCCGGCACGCAGCTGATGGGCCGCGTGTCCATGGACCAGGTCGAGGCGCATACGCTGTTCACGCGCGGCAAGGGATGGTTCCTGCTGACGCTGAAGATGATGGGTCGTTACTGGTCGGATCTTCGCTGGCGCCTCAAGACGCGCCGCGACCGCCGGCTGACGCTGGGACAGGCGATGGTCGCCGCATTGCGCCACGGGCTCGATGCACGCGGCGTGCCGATCCGGCTCAATAACGCGCTCGTCGGGCTGATCGAGGAGAACGGTCGCGTCGTCGGCGTCGAGGTCGATTCGCCGGAGGGCCGCAAGCGCCTGCGCGCCGAGCGCGGCGTCGTGCTCGCCACGGGCGGCTTCGAGTCCAACCAACAGATGCGCGAACAGTATCTGCCGCAGCCTACGCGCGCCGAATGGACGGCGGCCCCTTACGGCCTGAATGAGGGCGAGGGCATCCGCGCCGGGCAGGCGCTGGGTGCTGGCACGGCATTCATGAACCTCACCTGGGGCACGCCCACCGCGCACATGCCGGATGAGGCGCCGCAGCCGGGGCTCTTTGTCGAGCGCGCGCTGCCGGGCTGCATGCTGGTCAACGGCAACGGTCAACGTTTCTGTAACGAGGCCGGGCCGTATACCGAAGTCATCTATGCCATGTACCGCGACCACGAGAAATCCGGTTGCACGGTGCCGGCGTGGTTCGTCTTCGACGCCACCTTCCGCAAGAAGTATCCGGCCGGGCCAACGCTGCCGGGCAGCATCCAGCCGGATCGCAAGCTTCCGAAAAAGTGGTGGGACAAGGTCATCTACAAGGCGGATTCGCTGTCCGAGCTCGCCGCCAAGATCGGCATTGATGCTCAGGGCCTGGCGCAGTCGGTGGAGCGCATGAACCGCTATTCCCGGCTGGGTGTGGACGCGGAATTCGGCAAGGGCGTCAACGTCTTCGATCGCTACTACAGCGATCCGACCGTCAAGCCGAATCCCTGCCTGGGGCCGCTGGAGAAGGGGCCTTTCTACGCGCTGCGTGTGGATGCTGGCGAGATCGGCACCAAGGGTGGCTTGACGACCGACGAGCGCGCGCGCGTGCTGCGCGAGGACGACGGTCAGCCCATCGCCGGTCTCTACGCCGTGGGCAATTGCTCGGCGGCGGTCATGGGTCGCACCTACGCCGGCCCTGGCTCGACGCTGGGCCCGGCCATGACCTTCGCCTATATCGCCGCGCGCGAGATGGCAGCCGAGGGCGGCGCGCAACGCAAGGCTGCCTGAAGTCGGGCGGACCGGCCGGCGTGCGGCTTTGCCGCGCCGCCGGCACTAAAGAACAAGATCAGGAGACAGCATGGGCAGACTGCAAGGAAAGGTCGCGCTGGTGACCGGCGCCGGCCAGGGCGTGGGGCAGGGCATCGCCTACGCACTGGCGGCCGAGGGTGCGGCTGTGGCCGTGACCGGGCGCACCGCATCGAAGCTCGACGACACCGTCGCCGGCATCCGGGAGCGCGGCGGCAAGGGCCTGGCGATTGCTTGCGACGTCAAGGATGCCGCCGGCATCAGCCAGTCCGTCGAGACCACCGTCCGCGAGCTGGGCGGGCTCAACATTCTGGTCAACAACGCCCAGGAAGTTCCGCTCGGCGCGCTGAACGACGTCACCGACGAGGCCTTCACGGCGGGCTGGGAATCCGGCCCGCTGGCGAGCTTCCGGTTGATGAAGGCGGCTTACCCGCACCTCAAGGGCGACGGCAATATCGTCAATCTGGCCTCGCCCGCGGCGCACCGCTGGGATATGGCCGGCTTCGGCTGCTACGGCGCCGTCAAGGAAGCCATCCGCCAGCTGACGCGCGCCGCGGCCTGCGAGTGGGGCGGCGAGGGCATCCGCACCAACGCCATCCTGCCGCTGGCGGCGTCGCCGGCCATGGCCTGGTGGATGCGCGAGTATCCGGAGCAGGGCGAGGCCTTCGTCGGCACCGTGCCCATGCAGCGCGTCGGTGATTGCGAGGCTGATATCGGTCGTTTCGTCGCAACCCTGTGTTCGGCTGATTGCGCCTATGTGAATGGTCAGAGCATCGCCTTGGATGGCGGGCAGGCTCGAATTGCATAGAGAGGCTCGAGGAGGATGATTACGAAACTTCTCCTCCTCGCGAGACGAGTCAGTACAGCGGACGCTATTGGCACCGTCTCGCCAGCGGTTCCGCGCTTCATAGCGAATGCGCTACCGGATGATGCCGCGCGGCCGGCGCGGGTTACTTTGGTTTCGGCCAAAGTAACCAAAGCCATGGGCGAGTCCGCTGCGAATGCCCGGTGGGCATTCGCAGCGGAGGAGCGCCCGGACAAGGATGTCCGGGCAGGGTCACTTAGCGAGGCAGGAGCCGAGCTTAGTGACCGCGGCGGTTTGAGCGAAAAGGCGGCGCTACAGATGCCTTGCACTTACAGGCCATGCGTCGCGCAAGGATCGCCGCTGTCACTAGATTCGGTCTTCCAGACCTCATCAAGTGACCCTGGCTGGGCCATCCATGGCCCAGCCGTGATGCGCGCTGCGACTTGCCACCGGCAAGTCGGTCGCGCATCACCCCTCAAGGGCACGGATCGCTCTGGCTCGCCGCTTCGCGGCATCGCTGCTGAGTCGTTCCTGTTCGTTTCTGGTTGCAATCGTCCTCGAGGGTGTACGCCATGACTGCTCCCGCTGAGATCGCCGAGGCCTACACGCCGCTGAGCATCGGCCCGCTGCAGCTGCGCAACCGCTTCATCAAGTCCGCTACCAACGAGGGCATGGCCAGGGGCGGTGTGCCCTCGCAGGCGCTGGTCAATCACCATCGCCGCATGGCGGCGGGCGGGGCGGCGATGACGACGGTGGCCTACTGCGCGGTGACGCCGGACGGGCGCACCTTCGAGGATCAGGTCTGCCTCGATGAGGCGACGCTGCCGCATCTGCCAGCACTCACCGAGGCCGTGCACGCTGAAGGCGGCGCGGCCTGCGCGCAGATCACGCACGGCGGCTGTTTCACCTTCCTGCCCGAGATGTCGACGCGTTATCCGCTGTCGGCCTCCGGCGGATTCAACCCGCCCGGCGTCATCAGCGGCCGCTTCTTCAAGACCGCCATGGACGAGGACGACATGGAGGCCGTGGCAGAGGCCTTCGTGATGGGAGCGAAACGCGCCCAGGCAGCCGGCTTCGACGCGGTCGAGATCCACATGGGGCATGGCTATCTGCTGTCGCAGTTCCTGTCGCCGCTCTACAACCGTCGCAAGGACGGCTGGGGCGGTGACGCGGCCGGCCGCGTGCGCTACCCGGCCGAGGTGTTGCGGCGCGTCGTGGCCGCTGTCGGCGATGAACTGGCAGTGACCTGCAAGATCAGTGTCGTCGAGGGCCACAAGCGCGGGCCCGCCATCGAGGATGTCATCACTACGGTGCGCGCCCTGGAGGCTGCCGGTGCGCACATGGTGGTGCTCTCCGGCGGCATGAACGTTGAAGCGCCCTGGCAGATCTTCGGCAGCAATATGCCGAAGGCCGCCGTCACGCAGATTCAGAACGGCGTCGTGCGCACGGCCACCAAGCTGATGCGGCTGGTGGAGCCGAAGATCACCTTCCGCGAGCTGTATCTGCGCGAGTACTCCAAGCGGATTCGCGAGGCCGTGCCGACGCTCAAGCTGGCCTATCTGGGCGGGGCGAAGAGCGTGGACGGCGTGGCGCAGATCATGAATGACGGCTTCGACGCCGTGGTCATGGGCCGCGCGCTGATCCACGATCCGGCTCTGGTCAACAAGTTTGCCGGTGGCGAACTGCGCGTGTCGGGTTGTACGGCCTGCAATGAGTGCGTGGTGACGATGTACGGCCCCGGCGGCACGCACTGCGTGCTGACCGAAAGCGGCGACGCTGAGGCCAACGCCCGCCCCGCGGCCGGTTGATATGGCGGACGATACGGACATCACCGTCTGGGCGCGCGCGAATCTCGGCCCGCGCCAGGGCGCACGAGCGCTGGTCACGGGCGGTGCCAGCGGCATCGGTCTGAGTGTGGCGCGCGGGCTGGGCGCACTGGGTGCCGAGGTCTGCATCGCCGACGTCAATGCCGAGGGCGGGGAGGCCGCCGTCGCGGCGCTGCGCGCTGAGCTGCCGGAGGCGGACTTTTCCTTCGCCCGGCTGGATCTGGTCGACCCGGATTCGGTGGCCGCCTTCTGTGACGGATTCGACGGCCCGGTGCTGGATATCCTCGTCAACAACGCCGGCATTCTGCCGCCGCTGCGGCGGATTGAAACGTTCGCCGGCCAGGAACTGGCCTTTGCCATCAGCGTGCTCGGACATTTCGCCCTGACCGCCCGGCTACTGGGCCGCCTGGAAGCTGCCGATGCGCCGCGCGTGGCCTGGCTGTCCAGCCTTGTGCACAGGCGCGGCACGATACGGCTGGACGATCTTGCCTGCCATGACTATGAGGCCCAGCACGCCTACAACCAGGCCAAGATCGCGAGCCTGATGCTGGCGCTGGAATGCGAGGCGCGTGCCCGCGCCCATGGCGCGAAGCTGGTGTCTCTGGCTGCGCACCCGGGTGTTGCGCGCACTGCCATCGGCCACAGCCGCGATGGGCAGCCGCGCCAGAATCTGCACGACCGGCTCACCGATTTCGCCTTTCACGCGGCCATGCGGTTGCTCGGCCAGCCGGCGGAAGTCGCGGCGCGGCCGGTGCTGCGCGCAGCCACCGATGCGCAACTGCCGGGTGGCAGCCTGTTCGGTCCCGGCGCGCTGGGCGAGACGCGCGGAGCGCCGCGCCTTCTGACGCCCACGGCCGTGGCGCGAGAGTCGGGCGCTCGTGCGCAGCTGTGGGACTACTGCTGCGAAGCCACCGGCACCGATTTCGACTGGGATGGGATCAGCAAGGGGAGAGCGGCATGAGCGAAAGAGGGAAGGCGCTGGCGACTGTCTGGTTCGCCTACGCGGTGGCCATCGCCGCCGGTGCGGTGACGCTGTGGCTGATGGAAGGATCGGCGCTGTGGCGCGCCTTCGTGGCCGATGTGGTGGCCACCGTCGTCATTTTCGGTTTCAGCCGCGCCTACAGGAACTCCAGCTTCTACGACGCTTACTGGAGCGTGATTCCGCCGCTGCTGGGTGCCTATTGGTGGTGCGCCGCCGGTGCGCCCAATGATGCGCGTGCGCTGCTCGTCATGGCACTGGTGCTGTTCTGGGGTATCCGCCTGACCTGGAACTGGGCACACCACTGGACCGGCATGCAGCACGAAGACTGGCGCTATCCGATGGTGCGCAACGCCAAGCCGAAGATGGCGCTGTTCACGGACTTCTTCGGCATTCACTTCTTTCCGACTATCCAGGTCTTCCTGGGCTGTCTGCCGCTCTATGCCGCTACCACGTATTCGCGGCCGCTCAACTGGCTCGATGCGGTGGCGGCGGTGGTGACCTTCGGCGCCATCTGCATCGAGATGATCTCGGATCTTCAGCTCAGAAGCTTCCTCAGGACGGCCAAGCCGGGCGAAGTCATTCGCAGCGGCCTGTGGGGCTGGTCGCGGCATCCAAACTATTTCGGCGAGATCAGCTTCTGGGGTGGTCTGGCGCTGTTCGGGCTGGCGGCGCATCCGGAAGGGTGGTGGTGGCAGATCATCGGTGTCATCGCCATGGCGCTGATGTTCATCTTCGCCAGCATCCCGATGATGGAAAAGCGCAGCCTCGAGCGGCGCCCGGCCTACGCCAAGCTCATGCGTGAAGTCTCGATGCTGGTGCCTCTGCCACCGAGGCGCGGCTGATGACCGCGCACCCGCTCACCGTGCCCACCGAGGCGCCGGAGCGGGTGCCGGCCGGCTGGTACACGGTGGCTGCCGGCGCTGCGCTGCAGCCCGGGGCGCTGCAGTCGGCGCGAATTGCCGACATCGATCTGGTCGTCTACCGCACGGCCGACGGGCAGGCGCATTGCGTGCACGATCGCTGCCCGCATCTGGGCGGCCGCTTCAGCCAGGGTGGCTGGGTCGACCACGAGCTGCTGGTCTGCCCGGTGCATCGCTTTTCCTTCGATCGCGAAGGGACCTGCCAGCGCACCGGCTACGGCAGCGCCGCGCCCAAGGCCTGCACCCAACCCTGGCCCTGTCTGGAGCGCAACGGCCTGGTCATGGTCTGGTATCACCCCGAGGGCGTCGCGCCCGGCTGGGAGCCGGAGGCTCTCGATGCCAGCGGCCATCTCGGGCTGAAGGTCTGGAACGATGCCGTGGCGGCGCCGGCGCAGCTGATCATGGAAGGCATCGCCGACCAGGGCCATCTGCAGACCGTTCACGGCTACGAGGCGGTGGCGCGCACTGCCGAGTTCGACACGAGCGGAGCCAGCCTGCGCACGGCCTATCGCTTCGACAACCCCGGCGATCCGCCGCGCTGGCTGCCGGCGGCGCTGCGCAATCGGCTACAGGGCGGCCAGGAAGTGCGCTTCGAGTACTGCGCCTGGGGGCTGGGATACTCGGTGACCGATGTCGAAATCCCGGCGCTGGGCCTGGGCATGCGGACTTACGTCAATCCCACGCCGGTCGCACCCGACCGCTGCCAGCTCTGGCACGGCATGGCGCTGCGCCGGATCAGCGACCCTGGCCGGATCAGCACCGCCCTGAAGCCGCTGCCACGCGGGATGGTCGAGGCGCTGATGCAGGCCGTGCTGCGCCGCGGCTATCTGAAGGATATCCACGACGACATGCGGCTCTGGGAGCGTCTGGAGCCCGTGGCCAAGCCCGCGCTGGCGCCCGGCGACGGCCCCGTCGCCGCGCACCGGCGCTGGGCGGCGCAGTTCTACGATTGAGGCGTGTGCTAGCACGCTAGCATTCGCCTAGAATGGCGGGCTGCAAGCCGATGGAGCTCGGATATGACGGACCTGCACGTGCGCGATGTCGACCCGGAAGTGGTGGCCGCCCTGAAGGCCATGGCGGCGCGGCAAGGGCGTTCCATGTCCCAGGTGCACCGGGAACTTCTGGAACGCGCCCTGCGTCCCGATAAGCGTTCGTTGGCGGCGCATTTGCTGACGATTCCGGAAGTCGGGTGCGACGAGGATTTCGAACGCGTCGACGAACCGCCGCGCGATGTATTTGATTGACACCAATGTGGTCTCGGAACTGCGCAAGGGGCGCAGAGCCGATCCGGGTGTGCGCGCCTTTTTCGAGGACGCCGCGAACGAGCAGGTGTCGCTATTCCTTTCCGTCATCACACTCGCCGAGCTGGATGCTGGCGTTACGCGCGTGCGCGGCCGGGGCGACCACGAGCAAGCCGCGCATCTGGCTGCCTGGCTGCAGGCGATCCGGCGTGACTACGGAAGCAGTCTGCTCGCGGTGGATGAGTCGGTTGCCGCTCAGCTCGGCCCGCTGCTGGCGCACGGGCGCGGTGGGGTCGTCGACCGCATGATCATGGCGGCGGCGCTGGCCCACGGCCTGACCGTCGTGACGCGCAATACCCGCGACTTTGCGGCGGTCGCTACGCGCAACCCCTTCGCGCACCAGTAGGGTCAGTCGATCCCCGGCGTCCGGGGAAACCAAGTAGTACTGGCCGGCTAGCGTGCCGCCGTCGACGTTGCGCACGCCGCCACGCATTGCATGCACTGCAGGCGTTGGGTGCCTCAACATTCTTGCGCTATCCTCCGATTCATGATCAGACCCGCGCTAATTGCCGAAGTCCAAAAGCTCAGCCCGACCGAGCGGCTGGAATTGATCAGCGCCGTATGGGATTCGCTGCCTCATGCGCAGCTGCCAGTCTCCGATGCAGAGAAGCGGCTTTTGGATCAGCGGCTAGCCGATGCCGAGGCCAATCCGGATGATGAATCCTCATTGTCGGATGTAGTTGCTCGGCTGGAACACCGTAGCCATTGACTTACCGCGTCCGGATCCGTCGGCCAGCTGAAGCGGATATCCAGCAGGCCGAGGACTGGTACGACGAGCAGCGACCGGGATTGGGCGTGGATTTCCGGAGCGAAGTCATTTCGTTGTTGTATCGGCTCGGTGATACGCCCCTAATCCATGAGCAGGCTTATGGGGAGGTGCGGCGCGCCCCTGTGCGTCGGTTCCCGTTTCTCGTTTGGTATCGCGTCAGCGGCGACAATGCCCAAGTCCTGGCGTGTTCTCACTGTCGCCAGCACCCCGGCGCGGTATTTCAGAGGTTTCGGTAGCGTGGTGGGTTGGCGGGCGGTTCGGTGGCACGGAGCGGTTGGCGACACCTGAGCTAGCCGATGCGCAGTGGCAGAGCGCCTGACCTGATTCCCAGTGTCACGCATTTGAGGGAGAGGCTTAAGCGTTTGGACCCCGGCGCCGCAAAGCGCAATGGTCAAATCATTCCACCCCCGGCGCCCCCGGAAATCCGACGTAGTACTGGCCGGTGAGCATGCCGCCGTCTACGGCGATCTCGGAACCGCAGAGGTAGGAGGCCGCGTCGCTGGCCAGGAAGGCGCTGACGCGGGCCACTTCGTCGGGGTCGCCGACGCGCTGCAGCGGCACCATGTGGTAACGCTTGTTGACCTCGGCGCGTTCCTCTGAGAAGGGGTTGCCCATGGAGGTGTCGACGCCGCCGGGGTGCACCGAGTTGACGCGTACGCCGCGGTGGCCGTACTCCATGGCCGCCACGCGCGTCAGCCCGCGGATGCCCCACTTGGTGGAGCAGTAGGCACCCAGCCCGTTGGCGCCCTTCATGCCGTCTGCCGAGGAGATGTTGACGATCGAGCCGGAACCGCGCTCCAGCATGTGCGCGCCAATGATACGTACGCCCAGGAAGGTGCCTTCCAGATTGATGCCGAGCACGCGCTTGTAGTCATCCAGGCTGGTTTCCTGGATGGTGCGGAAGAGCAGCACGCCGGCGTTGTTCACCAGCACGTCGATCTGCCCGAAAGCCTCCAGCGCGGCATCGCGCGCCGCTGTCCATTCGGCCTCGGAGCTGACGTCCAAATGCACGAAGCGCGCGGCCTCACCCAGCTCGGCTGCCAGCGCGGTGCCCTCGTCGTCGAGGACGTCGCCGATCAACACGCGCGCGCCTTCTGCGACGAAGCGGCGCACCGTTGCCGCGCCCATGCCGCGGGCGCCGCCCGTGATTACGGCGACCTTGCCGTCGAGATTGCCTTCTGCCATTGCCGGTCTCCCTTGTCGTATTGTCGTGTCGAGCCTTTCGAGCGGGCTCAGATATAGATGCGCAGTTGCTCGATGTGCCGCGGGCCCTTGAAGCGAAAGAGCGCGATGCCACGCCGTTCGCCGATGTGAATCGTGGCGGTCACGTAGTCGCCAGCGGCGATGAGCTTTTCCCAGAACAGGCCGCCGAGTTCGGCGCCCAGCTCCTGTGTCGAGGCCGTGGGCTGGCCGGGTAGATCGATGCGACAGGGTTCGCCCAGACACTGCTTCAATCCGTTGCGGTGACCGTCGCGCAGCGCGCGCAGGCAGCCCTCGGCGCGCGCCTTGCCGCGGCTACCGACACCGCCGAAGCCGCGCATGAAGCCGAGCATTCCGCCCAAGCCTTGGTGCCGCAGCATGTGGCTGGACAGCGCAGCGTGGCTTCGCATGCCCTTCATCCCGGCGCGCAGCGACTGGCCGATCATCTGCGGCAGTTCCCAGTGCGCGCAGAGCCGGCGCACGCGCAGCGCGTCCTCGCTGCCCGTTAGCTCGTAGCGGATGTGTGCGGGGACGCCCAGCTCCAGCCCGGTCGCCATGCGCGTATGGATGATGACGTCGCGCGCGACGGAATCGCCGCAGGCCAGCTCGTGCGCAACCTCGAAGTGGATAGTGTTGGGCGCGATGAAGGTGTCGTAGAAGCACGCGATGGCTGCAGGCCCGGCGTGCGGGCGCGAGCCGACGGGGTCGTGGATCTCCGCGTTCTCGGCGAAGAGGCCCAGCCAGGCCGCGCGGTCGTGCGCCGCCACCGCCTCCGGCGAGGCGCTCACGCAGGCCAGCATGGCCTGCGCCGGCCAGTCAGAGGACATAGGGGATCAGGGCGCGCCGCTGCGCGGGGTAGTCCGGGAACTGTTCGCGGTACCAGCGGTGCGTGGCCAGCGCGCGCGGCACCAGGTTCGAGGCCGTGATGAGCAGAATCATGACGCCCGGCAGCCCCCAGGTCAGGACCGCGAAGCCGGTCCAGGCGACGATCTCGCCGAGATACTGTGGATTGGAGACCCAGCGGAAGCCCCAGCCAAAGGGAATGCGATAGCGCGGCGCATCGGGGGGCGGATTCGGTTCGCGCAGGTTCCGCATGACCGACTCCGAGGTCAGGATCAGCAGGAGCCCGACCGCGTAGATCGCCAGCCCGATCAGAAAGCGCGGATCGGTCAACCAGCCGGGTGTCAGATGCGTGCCGTACTCGGTGAACCACAGCGCGTGCAGGTAGCCGTGGATACCGGTAACGAACATGCCCATGGCCATGACCATGAGACTGAAGCTGCTGCGCGCACCGGGCGCGGCGCGGATCGCCAGCGGGAAGAACCAGCCGCGGTTGCCGTAGTGGAGGATCCAGATGCCGGCGAGTACCAGCGTCGTGACGGTCCAGGCGTCCGTGTCGCTGGCCAGGAAGAAGACCAGAAAGGCCACCGTGGCTGGGATCTCCATCAGCCACCAGCCCAGCTTGGGATGGAGATTGATGCCACCGCCCTGCGCGAAGCGGCCGTAGGGGGCGGGCGTGAAGATGCTGCCCAGGAAGGTGACGACGGCGAATGCCAGGCCGATGGCCAGCACCGTGTCGAAGACTGCGTCGCCTGTGTACCAGCTCATGCTTCTCTCCCCCTAGCGCGATCATTGTTTCGGAGCTTGTCGTCTCCGTTGCTGTGATGGTGCCGGGGGCTGGGGGTGATGGGCCTCATGCGAATGCATGAAGGCGTGTGCGACAGCAGCGCTTCTCGAGTTGCAGCGTGGCTGCAGCGATGGGGTCTCCAGCGAGCACGAAGCCAGTGATTGCAGATTTCTAAAATGCCATCATAATGATGGCGGGTAATGAAGGTGAAATCATATGGCGAGGATGACTATCCGAAATATTTCCGATCCGCTGCACCGGGCGCTCAAGGCGCGGGCCGCAGCCAATGGGCGCAGCGCTGAAGCGGAGGTGCGCTGGATTCTGGGCGAGGCCGTGAAGCGGCCCGACGGGCTGCGCATGGGCGAGGCCCTGCATGCTCTCGGCCGGGAACTGGCGATCAGTGATGCCGATGTCGATGCCATCGAAGCGCAGCGCAGCACCCAGGCGGCGGAGCCGCCGCGTTTCGAGTGATTGTTCTCGACACCAATGTCGTTTCCGAGATGATGCGTCCGCGGCCTGACGCGGCTGTACGCGAGTGGCTGGATGCCCAGGCTCCGGAAACGCTCTATCTCGCCAGCCTGAGCCTCGCTGAACTCTGCTTTGGCGTTGCGGCTCTGCCTGAGGGACGACGGCGCGCCAAGTTGTCTGCAATGGTGGATGGCATTGAATCGCTCTTTCGCGGACGGGTGCTCGTCTTCGATGCCGCTGCCGCCCGGCGTTTCGCGACGCTGGCGGCCGCTGCGCGCGCGACCGGTCTGGGGTTCCCGCGGCCGGATGGCTACATTGCGGCCATTGCCGCGGAATACCGCTACAGCGTGGCAACGCGCGATACCGGTCCTTTTGAAGCGGCTGGCATCAGTGTCATCAATCCTTGGCGCATGCCAGCCGGGGATGGGGCGGGAGGCTAGCCGCCCTACTGCACCACCGCCGGATGCGCCTGACAGGGCTCGCCCAGCATCTCCCGATGCGACGGCGGCTGACGGCCGTCTTCTTCGGTGATGCCGTATTCCTGCGCCAGCTCGGCGCCGATCAGGGTCTTGCCGGAGCGCTCCATGCGCTGTTCGTCGCGATACAGCGCGGCGACGAGATTGCCGGTGAACTCCGGCGTCTCGGCGATTTCCCAGAAGCCGGTGTACTTGTCCGGCTCGCGGCTCATGACGCGGCGCGTGCGGTCGGTCTGCAGCATGCCCATCCAGATCGAAGCCGTGGCCACGTTGTGCGGCTTGAGATCCACCGCCATGTCGGCTGCGAACTTGTCGACGGCCACTTTCTGTGCGCCGTAGGCCGGCCCGTGCATGTAGCAGCGCGCGCCGAAGGATGAGGTGAAGACGATGAGCCCGCCGCCACGGCCGACCATCTGCGGCGCGGCATGCCAGCTGGCGACGTAGCCGGACTTGATGCCGACGTCGAAGACCTGGGTCATGTCCAGCGGCTTCTCCCAGAAGCCGCCCGGCTCGATGAGCTGGTCGTGCAGGAAGGTGGCGTTGTTGACGAGGATGTCGCAGCCGCCCTGCTCCATTTTCACGCGCTCGAAGAGCGCTTCGACCTGTGCGTCGTCGGCATGGTCGCAGGCTACCGCGATGCCCTTGCCGCCGGCCTGGTTCACCAGCTCGGCGGTGGCGCCCACCGTGCCGGGCAGGTCGGCGTCGCCCTCATTGAGCGTGCGGCCGGTGACATAGACCGTTGCGCCGTGTCCGCCCAGGGCGAGGGCAATTCCCTTGCCGGCCCCACGCGAGGCGCCGGTGACCACGGCCACCACGCCTTCAAGCTGCTTGTCGCTCATCGCTTCTCCTTCTTGAATTTCGTCGCTTATCCGGTCCTGCTATCAAGCAGCCGGTTTCTCGTTGCGCAGTTCGTATTTCAGGACCTTGCCCGAGGCATTCATCGGCAGGGATTCGCGCACTTCCACGTAGCGCGGCGCCTTGTAGTTGGCCATCTGCTCGCGGCACCAGTCGCGGAAGGCTTTTTCGTCGAGGCTCTGACCGCTTCTCGGCACCACGAAGGCCTTGCCGACCTCGCCCATGCGTTCGTCCGGAACGCCGACCACGGCGACCTGCGCGACGGCCGGGTGGGCGCTGATCAGGCGCTCGATCTCGGCGGGGTAGCAGTTGAAGCCGCCGCAGATGTACATGTCCTTGAGGCGGTCGGTGATCCGGAGATAGCCGCGCTCGTCCAGGCTGCCGACGTCGCCGGTATGCAGCCAGCCCTCGGCATCGATGGCCTTGGCGGTAGCTTCCGGGTCCTCGAAATAGCCCTGCATGACGTTGTAGCCGCGTACGACGATCTCGCCGGCTTCCTCTGCAGGCAGCAGCCTGCCGTCCTCGCCCATGCAGGCCAGATCGATGCCCGGCAGCGCGCGGCCGACGGTGTTGACGATGGTTTCGGCGTCGTCGTCGGCGTCGCAGAGCGTGACGATGCCGCAGGTTTCGGTCAGTCCGTAGCCGGTGAGCACGATGTCGAAGCCCAGCTCGGCGCGCACGCGCTCGATCAGGCTGGGCGCCACGGCCGCGGCTCCGGTGATCGTGGCGCGCAGGCTGGAGAGATCGCGCCTGGACAGCTCGGGGTCGTCGAGCAGGCTGACGAAGAGGGTGGGCGGTCCCGGCAGCACCGAGATGCGGTCGGAGGCGATGCGCTCGACGACCTTGGTCGTATCGAACACGGCCTGCGGATAGACGGCCATGCCGTGCATCAGCCCGGCGAGCCAGCCCACCTTGTAGCCGAAGGCGTGAAAGAAGGGGTTGATGATCAGATAGCGGTCGTCGGCCGAGAGCCCCATGCATCGCGACCACTCGCGGATCGCGCGCAGGTTCTGGCCGTGGGCCGTGACCACGCCCTTGGGCAGACCGGTGGTGCCCGAGGTGAACATGATGTCCATGACGCTGTCGGCGTCGAGCGCTTCGAGGCGCGCGTCGACGGCGGTGCGCCCATCCTTGGGTGCTGACTCGAGGAGGGCTTCCCAGGTCGTGTCGCCGGCTGCTGCATCGTGCAGAACCACGACATGCTCGAGACTGTCGGGGCGGTGGGCGTCGAGCTGGCTGGGATAGTGCGCATCGAGGAAGCGGCCGGCGCAGAACAGCAGCTTGGCGCCGCTTTTTTCCAGAATGTAGCCAGCCTCGTTGCCGCGCATGCGTGTATTGATCGGTACCAGCACCGCGCCGGCGCTGTGGATGGCGAGTGCGGCCATCACCCACTGCACCGTGTTGGGCGCCCAGATGGCGACGCGATCGCCGGTTTCGATGCCCTGGGCGATCAGCGCCGCCGCAGCGCGATAGCGGATGGCGTCCAGCTCGCTGTAAGTCGTGACGCCGCCCTGCTCGTCAACGAGGGCGGGGCGATCACGATGGTGGCGGACGGCTTCGGCGAAGACGCCCGGGGTCGTTTGGGGCAGTGCGTCCTGGCTCATTCCGGATAGGTGATGCGTAGCTGTGAGGATGTGGGCAGCGCCTGGCAGGAAAGGATCCAGCCTTCGGCGAGCTCGGCGTCGTCGAGCACGACGTTGTTGCGATGCGTGACGCTGCCTTCGTCGAGTCGACACATGCAGGCGCCGCAGGCACCGCTGCGACAGGAGAAGGGCGCCTCGATGCCCGCTTCCTGGAAGGCGTCGAGCAGGGGTTGGTCGGCGCGGCCTTCGGCTTCGACGGTCTGTCCGTCGATGTGCACGGTCAGCGCGACCGGGCCCTCGGGGGCGTCGGCTGCCGGCGCGGCCGGCTCGGCGAGCGCGTCGGCGTCGCTCGGTAGCGAGACGAAGCGCTCCACGTGCACACGATTGCGCGGCAGGCCCATGGCATGCAGGGCAGCGGTGGCCGTGTCCATGAAGACACCGGGACCGCAGACAAAGCAATCGGCGCGTTCCCAGCCGCGGGCGAGCATGGTGAGCTGCGTCTGCGTGGGGTAGCCCTGCACGCTGTCGAGCCAGTGGATGATCTCCAGGCGGTCGGGGTGTTCGCGCGCCAGCTCGGCCAAGGCTTCCCGGAAGATGATCGAGGCCTCGTCGCGATTGGCATAGATCAGCCGTACGTGGCCCCGGCCCGCTGTCAGCACCGATTGCAGAATGGAATAGCAGGGCGTGATGCCGCTGCCGCCGGCGAACATCAACAGGTCGGCGTCCAGCGTGCGTGGCACGAAGACGCCGGCCGGCGGCATGACCTCGAGCGTGTCACCGGGGGTGATGTTGTCGCAGATCCAGTTCGAGGCGCGGCCATCGTCGATGCGTTTGATGGTGACCTGCAGCGGCTCTCCGGCATAGGGATTCGAGGACAGCGAATAGCAGCGCGGCAACGCGCCGTCGTCGTGCGGCACGTGCAGCTGCAGGTGCTGGCCGGGTTTGTAGGCGAAATCGTCGAGCAGGTGCTCGGGGACGGCGAAGCGCAGGGAGTGCGCATCCGCTGTCTCGGTGATGACTTCGTCGACCGTCAGGCGATGGTAGGCAGGTACGTTCATTTCCGGTGAATCAGCCGTCGAGCATTGCCCAGCCGTTGTCGACGCGCATCTCGGCACCGTTAACGAAGCGGGACTCGTCGGAGGCCAGGTAGATCACCATCCAGGCCAGGTCGCGCGGCTCGGCCATGCGCGACATGACCTCTTCCATATCCGGCATGTCGGGCAGCTGGCCGGGTTCTATGCTCTCGTGCAGCTTGGCCACCATGGGCGTCTTGATGCCGTCCGGCACCACCGCGTTGCAGCGGATCGGCAAGTGGTGGCGCTTGCAGTGCGCGGCGACGCTGCGGGTCAGCGCGAGGACCGTACCCTTGGAAGCGCTGTAGGCGGCAAAGGTCGACTGCCCCATGATTCCGGAGATCGATCCCATATTGATGATCGAGCCCGAAGGGCGCTGCTTCATCGCCTTCAGGCCGAAGCGGCAGCCCAGGAAGTAGCCGTCGGCGTTCACGCGCATGATCTTGTGCCACAGATCCAGCGAGGTGTCCTCGATGGAGCCGGGCAGCAGGATGGCGGCGTTGTTGACCAGTACGTCCACACCGCCGAAGTGCTTCTCGGCTTCGGCCATGACGCGCTCCCAGTCGCTTTCCGAGCTGATGTCGTGCTTGAGGAAAAGCGCGTCGGTGCCGAGCTCCTTGGCGATGCTGTTGCCGGCCTCCTCGTCGACGTCGGTGATCACCACGCGCGCGCCCTCGGCGACCATTAGCCGCGCGTCCTCGCTGCCGAGTCCGCCGCCGCCGCCCGTGATGAGGGCCACCTTGTCCTTGAGTCTGTCCATGCGCTGCTTTTCTTCCTTGCTGATTCTGTATGCCGCGGGAGGTGTACCGACCTGCTATCCCGGCCGGTGGATCAGGCCGCCTCGGTCGAGGCGCTCTGCTGCGGGTTCTTGCTCGCGAGCACGGCACCGGCACGGCGGCCGGACCACAGGCAGTCCGCCAGCGAAAGACCGCTGACGTAGCCGTTGGAGGCCAGCCCCACGGCTGCCCGGCCGGCGGCATAGAGCCCCGGGACGGCTTGGCCGTCGTCACGCAACACCGCACCGCTGTGCTCATCGACACGCAGGCCGCCGAGAGTGATGGCCGGGCAGGGGAACATCGGATTGCCCGCCGAAATATCGATGGCGTAGAAAGGGCCGGTGGTGAGCGCGTGCCGCATCTTGTCCGACTTGCCCAGCGGGTCGGGCTGGCCGTCGCGGATGGCGTTGCTCATGCTGGCTGCCGCGCCCTGCAGGTTGGTGGCCGACAGGCCCAGCTTCGGTGCCAGGCTCGCCAGTGTCTTCGCGCGCTTGGCGAAGAGCATCAGCAGCAGCGAGGGGATGGCCTGGAAGGCCCAGAGCTTGCCGAAGATTGCTTCGCGGATCGCGCGGCGCCGGAGCTCGCGGTCGAGGATCAGCCAGGCGCGACCGTCGTGTTCTTCGCACATGCGCACGCCCAGCTTCGCGCCATAGACCTCCTCGTTGCAGAAACGCTTGCCCTGACTATCGACGATCAGACCCTCGGGCCAGGGCGACGGCGGGTTGATGAAGCGCCAGGCCGAGACTTTCTCCAGGCGAGCGGTGCTGCCACCAGCGGACAGACCGAGCCGGATGCCGCTGCCGTCGCAGCCGGTGGCGCCGAGGCGCAGGTTGTCCATGTAGCTGGGCGCGTGCTCGGAGAGCATTTCCCGGTTGAAGACGAAGCCGCCGGTGGTGAGCACCACGCCACGCGTCGCGCGGATGCGCAGCGTTTCGGCTTCCTCGGCCTCTATACGCGCGACCCGCGCACGCAGCTTGTCGGCGAGGCCGCCGGCGACGTTGTGCAGGCGCTGGGCGAGGGCGCTTAGCCGCGCGTGACGCTTGGCGGCCTTGGACCCCGGCGGCAGGCGGCCGACCTCGGCACCCAGCACGGCGCCGGAGTCGCGGTCAGTGATCAGGCGGCGTACGGCGGTCTGGCGACTGACGCGGATGTCGCGCGCGGCTACCGCTTCCTGCAGCGCGGCGAAAAGCTTCCAGCCGGACATGCCCGGTGCGGCCGTGCGGTGGCCGCGCGGCGCGGGCTTGGCGATGGCAGCGTTCTCGGGAACGGTTTCGCTGCCCGAGAAGTAAAGATAGACCCCGTCGCGCGGGTAGGAGGTCTTGGGAGGCTTTGACTCGCTGGCGAAGGGTATGCCCAGCGTTTCCAGCCACTCCAGCAGGCCGACGCTATCCGCGCAGAAACGTTGCAGGGTCTCGGGGCTGACGGCGTCGCCGACCTCCGTGGCCAGATAGGCAGCCATGGCTTCGGGGCTGTCTTCGAAGCCGGCTTCGCGCTGGTAGCGCGTGCCACCGCCAGCGTAGACCACGCCGCCCGACAGTCTTGAGGCCCCGCCGCCGTCGAAGCGCTCGCAGATGAGGGCGTCGGCGCCGTCGTCATGCGCGCTGATGGCGGTGGCTGCGCCCGCGGCACCGAAGCCGAGCACGAGAACCTGGACTTCCTGGTCCCAGCTTGCACCGGCCGGGTCAATGGCCAGCGGCTGTGCAATCGCCAGTGTGCCGTCGCGTTGGCTGTTGCTGTGTGGGTCGCTGGCCATTGCCTGTCCGCGCGCCTGTCGCTGCAATCGAAGCCTCGATTATTCGTATATGGCGAATCCGGGCTTCGTCCGGAATGACTAGCCTTCAGCTCGCGCCCGTGTTGAGGGCTTCGGGAACGTTGTGATCGAAGCACTTCTCTTCGCTGCGCCGGCTGATGCGCCAGCCCTGCGCGGTGCGCACCAGCTCGTCCACGTACCAGAGGCCAAGGAACATGGTCTGCCGCACGCCGCCGGCCAGCTCCACGGTCATCGGGTTGAAGCAGACACAGCGCGCCCTGGCCGTGTCGCCGTCGACCTGGATGCTGATGTTGCCGATCATGTGGCAGTAGGCCGGGAAGTTGGGCAGCACTTGGGCGAGCCAGGGTTTGACCTTGTCATAGCTGCCTTCGATGCCCCCCATGGCGGTGTAGTCGATGTGCGCGTCCGGTGTGAACACGGCGTCGAGGGCATCGAAGTCGCGGGCATCGATGGCGTTGACGTAGGTCACCAGCACCGACTCGATCTCGAGGCGGTCCGAGATGGTCTGCAGGTCGAGCATGGTTGTCTCCTCCTTGGTTATCGCGTGAGCGTGCGGCGGCACGCTCACCACGGCACCGTCCGAGTGCATGAGCCATCGCGAATTCCCGGTGGCAAGGTTCGGCCGTGCATGGCTGGCCGAGATGCGGGTGTGGCGGCCGTTCTGCGCGATCGCTTCTTCAGCCCTGCGTCACGGCCAGCGTCCGCGCACAGGCCAGCGCCTCGCGACGCAGGGCGGCGTCGCCGCCGGGCGGGTTGCGCCCGTCGCCCCGGAACAGCGAAAGCCCCTCGATCATCGCCGTGATCAGCACGGAGCGTCGCCGGCGCTGCGCCGGGCGCATCTCCGGGCTGGCTTGAGCGATCAGGGATTCCACGGCCGTGCTGTAGCGCTGGTAGAAGCCGGCCATGATGTCGGCGATATCGCGATTGCGTGCCGACAGCGCCCACAGCTCCCAGAACAGCCGGCAGCTTCCGTCGTCATCCTGCTCGTTGAGCAGCATGGCTAGCAGTGCTTCCAGATCCTTGGAGCCGCTCGCCTCGAAGCGCTCGCGAGCGCGATCCAGCTCACGCGTGAACAGCGCTGACAGCAACTCCACCAGTGTCGGGAAGTAGTACTGCAGGTTGGAGAGGCGGATGCCGAGGCGCTCCGCGACCTTGCGCAGCGAGAAATCGGCGTAGCCGGCCTCGATCAATGTAGACGCGGCTGCATCCAGGATCTGGTCGCGCCGCTCGCGGCCCTTCGTGCTGGCAGGCGCTTTCATATGAAGCACGGCCTTTTATGGCGAGCGCTCCAGCATACCCAGGGTTAGGTCGCTTGACTAATTACAAGAAAGTAGGTCGAATGACCAATATCAGCAAGTGGCGCGCGCTGGATTACCCGCGAGCAATGTGCACCCGGCTTTCTTCATCACCGGCGAAGCCGCTTGCTGATCGGGATGTGCGAGACAAGTGACAGGAAGGAGGATGCGAAGTGATTCCAGATAGTTCCGAGTCGAGGTCCGTGGTGATCGTGGGTGGCTATGGCGTAGTCGGCAGCCAGGTCGCTAGCCTGCTGGCGGCCCGTGATCCACAACTCGAGCTGCTGATTGCCGGCCGCGACGCGATCAAAGCAGCCGCAGTTGCTGACACCTTGCCGCGGGCCCAAGCGGTGGCTGTGGATCTGAACGACATCGACCCCTTGCACGGCCTGTCCCAGCTGCCGGATCTGGTGTTGTGCGCGGCCAACGATCTGCACGACAAGCTGCTGCGAGCGTGCGCGGCTCGCGGCGTTGCGCTGATCGATATCACGCGCTGGCCGGCGCGCATTCAGGACGCGCTGCGCGTGCTACCTGCAGTTAGTGGTGCCGAGGCGCCGGTGGTGTTGGCTTCCTCATGGATGGCGTCGGTGCCGGCGACGCTGGCCGCGTACGTCGCGCGCGGCATGCATCGAGTGACGTCCGTCGAGATCGATATTCTCTATGCCCTGGCGGATCGGGCCGGTCCCGACTCGGTGGCGTATCTCGATCGCCTGGCCACTCCCTTCGAGGCGATGGTGGATGGCGAATGGGTCCGGCGCCGGCCCTTCGCGGAGTCGGCGCGGGTGGCCTTCGACGGCGCCGGCCACGCGACAACCTATCGCTTCGACACACCGGACCAGATGACCTTGCCGGCCATCACCGGCGCCGGCAGTGTCACCGCCCGCATCGCCTTTGACGATGCCTGGGCCACCGGCGCGCTGGCCCTCCTGATCCGTTCGGGTATCTGGCGCCTCATCAGCGGACCGCGCTTCGCGGGGCTGCGTCGTCGCATGCTCTACAACCCCGGCGAGGGAGGTCATCACCGCATTCGGATCCAATTCAGCGGTCGCGATGCGCAGGGCGCCGGTGTGTCGCGGGAGCTGATACTGGATGATCCGGCAGGGCAGACCCACCTGACGGCGGTGGGCGCTGTTATTCAGATAGAGCGCGTGATGGGGTTACGCGGGCACGAGCGGGCCGCGGTGCCGGAGGGGGCACAGTACGCCGAGGCCGTGACCGATGGCGCGCTGGCAGTGGAGACCCTGCGCCAGTGCGGAGTGGAGGTGGCGGGCCTCGACGCGACCGCTGGCGCCGACGGCGAGCCGGGGCGGCGCGCGGCGTAGTCCCGGCCCGGTTCGCGGGCGTTCCCCACCGCGAGCGGGCGCGCAGCTGCCGGCGGGGAGCGGGGCGGGGCTTCGTCCCTTCGGACGACGCACCGGCTGGCCGGCCGGTTGAAGAATACGCGCGTAATCAACAAGAACCACCATTACTCATGCAGGGAACATCGCCGTCCGCCGCGCGCTGTGCCGGCGTCCGTGGCAGGCCGCGCGCGGCCGCCGCGGCGCGCGCCACCACCTATCCGCGGTGCTCCCGCGCGTCGACACTGCGCGTTGGCGAGCGCGTTGAGTCCATGCTCTGGGACGCGGCATGAGCGCTGACGGTCAAAGCTTCTTCCATCGCATCCGCACCGGCTTTGAGGGCGCCTTCGCGCGCTGGGGGGAGTTCTGCCATGACCACCCGTGGTGGATCGTCCTCATCCTCGTCGGCGCGCTGGCCTATCTCGCCACCGAGTTCGACACGATGGAGGTCGATACCTCCAACGAGGTCTACCTGCACAAGGACGACCCGGCACGGGTGGCGTACACCGCCTTTCAGGAGGAATTCGGTAAGGACGAGCGGCTGGTGGTGCTGGTCGAGTCCGACGGCGATATCGTCAACGAGCGCTTCCTCCGTCAGCTCGAGGCTTGGCACGAGCGCCTGAAGGAGATCCCGCAGGTCGACAAGGTGGATAGCCTGATCAATGCGCGGCTCACCATCGGTCGCGAGGACGAGTTGATCGTCAAGGATCTGCTCGAGGATTGGCCGCAGACCGAGACGGAGTTCGATGCGCTGCGCGAGCGCATCCGCAGCAATCCGCTCTATCGCAACCATTACGTCAATCCGGACCTGACGAAGACTGTCCTGATTGTTACGCCGGATGCCCACACGGCGAGCTATTCGGGCGCCGGGGCCAGCGACGACGTCGACGACTTCGACTTCAGCGCCGGTTTCGGTGATGACACCGCATCGGCCGAGGATCCGGAGAGCGAATCGAAGGACGCGGAAGATGAAGCCAAGTTCATCACCGACGACGAGATCTACGCGATAATCGACACGGTTCGCGAGCTTGAGTCGGACTTCGCCCGCCCCGACTTTCGGATTGGCGTCTCCGGATCGCCCTTCATGATGCACCAGCTGAATTTCATCCTGGGGCGGGACATGTTCGTCTTCTCCGGGGTCGGGATCCTGGTGATTGCGGCGCTGCTCTTCGCCTTGTTCCGGCGCTGGGTGATGGTGGTGCTGCCGGTGGGTGTCTCTGCACTGGCGGTGTACTCGACCTTCGGGTTGATGGGCGTTCTGGGCATGGTGATCACGCCTTCCGTGCAGATCCTGCCCTCGCTGCTGCTGGCTGTCGGTGTCGGCAGCGCAGTGCATATCCTCACCGTCTACTTCCAGGCCGTGGATCGTGGCGACGACAAGCGTGGCGCGCTTCGCTACGCCCTCGGCCATTCCGGCCTTGCCGTGCTGATGACGGGGCTGACCACTGCCGGTGGCCTGGTCTCCTTCATTACCGCGAATCTCGCACCCGTGGCCGATATCGGCATCATCGCGCCCATCGGCATTCTCAGCACGCTGGTGTTCTCGCTGGCGCTGCTGCCCGCGCTGATCGCGATCATCCCCTTCCGGAACAAGGGGCTGCGCGACGAGGCCTCGGGGCCGTTGCAACGCTTTCTGATGTGGTGCGCGGATGTCTCCACAACGCATCCGCGGCGCGTCGTCGGGATCTGGTTCGCGCTCATTGCCGTTTCGTTGATTCTGATTGCGCAGATCCGTCCCAGCCATTTTCCGCTGGACTGGTTCCCCGAGGGCAGCGAGATCCGCGACGCTACCGAGACCATTGACGCGCATTTCGGTGGCGCGACTTTCACCGAGATCGTGGTCGATACCGGCGAGGAGAACGGCCTGCACGATCCCGAGCTACTGCACGCGGTGGATCGGGCCATGCGCTTCACCGAGGAGCTGGAGGTCAGCGGCGTGCAAGCGGGCAAGGCGACCTCGCTGCTGGACATCAACAAGGAGCTGCACCAGGCACTCAACGGCAACGATCCGGACTATTACCGCATCCCCGACGACCGTCAGCTCATCGCCCAGGAGCTTCTGCTCTTCGAGAATTCGGGTTCCGACGATCTGGAGGACATCGTCGATACCCGATTCAGCAAGATGCGCATCACCGTGAAGATGCCCTTCGTCGACGGTATCCATTACGCGGACTATCTCAAGGAGTTCAAGAGCGGTTTCCGGGAGATCATCGGCGAACGTGCCGACGTTACCTTCACGGGGGTGATCGCTCTGCTGGCTGGCAGCGTCAAGGTGCTGATGGGCGACACCATCCGCGCCTATCTGCTGGCCTTCTGCATCATCCTGCCGCTGATGATGCTGATCGTCGGCTCGGTGCGTATCGGGCTCATCGCGATGATTCCCAATCTGGCGCCCATTGCTCTCACGCTGGCGCTGATGCCGGTGCTCGGTATTCCGCTCGACGCCTTCACCATTTTGGTCGGCTCCATCGCCCTGGGGCTGGCTGTCGACGACACCATTCACTTCATGCACAACTATCACCGCTACTACGCTGAGCTCGGCGATGCGCCTAAGGCGGTGCGGGAGACGCTGCGCACGACCGGCAAGGCGCTGCTGGTCACGACATTGGTGCTGTCCAGTGCCTTTTTCGTCTACCTGCTCGGCACGATGCACAACCTCCAGGATTTCGGCCTGCTCACCGGCTTCTGCATCATCGTGGCTTTCCTGGCGGACGCCCTTCTGGCCCCCGCGCTGATGATGCTGGTGGCGCAGCGTCAAGCGAAACAACGCAAGGAGAAGACGGCATGACCTACATCAACAGGCTCCTCACGCTGGCCATTCTGCTCGGCCTGTCGCTGTCGGCCGCGGCCGAGATGTCGGCGCGCGAGATCATGCAGAAGGTCTACGACCGCGATGACGGCAACAACGCGGTGATGGACATGAAGATGGCGCTTATCGACGCCGACGGCGATACGCGCCGGCGCGCGATCCGCTCCTTTCGACGCGACGACCCGGAGAACCCCGAGGATGCCCAGAGCGTCATGTTCTTCCTGGAGCCGGCCAACGTCGAGGGCACCGGATTCCTGACGTACGACTACGACGACAGCGACAAGGACGATGACCAGTGGCTCTACCTGCCGGCGCTGAAGAAGGTCAAGCGCATCGCTGCCTCGGACAAGAGCGGCAGCTTCATGGGCACCGACTTCACCTACGCCGACATGAGCACGCCGGATATCGAGGACTACAGCTACGAGCTGATGAAGGAGACCCAAGTCGGCGAGCACAAGGTCTGGCAGATCCTGGCCGAGCCGAAGTCCGAGGACGAGGTCGAGCGCACCGGCTACAGCAAGACGGTGAGCTTCGTGCGGCAGGACAACTTCGTGGTCATCCGCTCGGCCCACTGGCTCGCAGACGGCGGCCGCATGAAGTTCATGGAGGTCAAGGAGCTGGAGAAGGTCGACGGCATCTGGACGCCGCTGCACATGGTCATGACGACCAAGAAGGGTAAGCAGACCGAGCACGCCAGCGTGCTGCGCTGGGAGAACATCAAGTACGACCAGCCCCTGGAGGATGCGCTCTTCACGCAGCGGCGCCTGAGGCAGGGGCTGTAGTCCTGCTGCAGGATTCAGGCATGCGCGCCCGATCTCCCGCGCCGCGGCGTTGTGCCGGGGCCATGGCGGTGGTGCTCCTGCTCGGCCTCGCGCCGAATGCCGGCGCGCAGGACGACATGGACGACATGCTCGGCGGTTTTGACGACAACGAGGACTACGCCGACGTCATCGAAGTCGACGACCCGTCTTCGGCTGCGCCGGAGCGTCGACGTATCTGGGGCCTGAGTGGCAGCCTCGCGGCTGCGGCCAGCTACAACTACCGGGACCATCGCTCGACGACCGGCACGGACTACTCCGGGCTGTCGAAGTTGCGCCTGCGCGGCACGATCACGCTGGAAGGGCGCTTCGGTGACAACTGGCGCTCCGAGATCGACCTTAGCGGCTGGCAGGACCTCGCTTATGCCTGGCGCGACGCCGACTACACGCAGGCCGTTCTGGACGCCTACGAAAAAGAGCTGGAGGTGCTCGACGCCTGGGTGGCCGGCGAGGTACTGCCATCCACTGATCTCAAGCTGGGGCGGCAGATCGCCGTCTGGGGCTTCTCGGACAATCTGCGCGTCCTCGACGTGCTCAGCCCGCTGGACAATCTGGAGCCGGGGCTGGCCGACATCGAGGATCTGCGCCGGCCGGTCGGCATGGCGCGTCTGGACCACTACATCGGGCCCTGGCGGCTGAGCGCCTTCGCCACCCCCGAGCACCGTTTTTCGCGCAACCCACCTTTCGGTAGCGACTTCTACAGCGTCACCGACGGCGAGGGCAATGCGGCGCGTTTCCGCGAGATCCGGCCGGATGACTTCGACAGCGTCGATTACGCCTTTGGCGCGCTGGGACGCTTCTCGGGTTGGGATCTCAGCTTCAACTACGCGCGTTACTGGGCCGACCAGCCTTATCTCGACGCCAGCGGATTCGATCGCAGCGACGCCGCCGCTACGCAGGAGGATTTCGAGAACGATGTCGTTCTGCGGCACAGCCGCGTCACGCTTGCCGGCTTTGGCAGTCAGCTGACGCAGGGTGGCTGGCTCTTCAAGCAGGAAGCCGCAGTCATCGACGGCCTGGAGCTGACACGCAGCACGCCCTTGGAGCAGCCGCTGCCGCTGATCAACGCCCTGCCCATCGTCGGCGCGCTGGTGCCCGACACGGGCGGGCAGATCCTGCCCGAGGACGCGCGCGAAGTCCGGCGCTACGACATGCTGCTCGGTGTCGAGTACTTCGGCATGGCTGATACCACCTTCAGCTTCGACCTGGCCGCGCGCCGGATCGCGGATTTTGACCAGGACCTGGCGCGCTCCGGCTATCTGAAATGGCGCAGCGAGACAGCCTTCCGCATGACCCGGGATTTCCTCAACCAGCGCCTGCGCATGCTGCTCATCACGGTGCTCTTCAACCGTGATGGCGAATTCTGGACCAGTACCGGCGGTGCGATTCACCGCGCGAGTGCCGAATACGAGCTGACCGGCAGCGTCGAGCTCACCGGCGGTGTCGCCGTCTACGAAGGGGGTAATCAGGAGCCCTTCAATGTGGCGGGGGACAACGACCGCGTCTTCGGGGAAGTGAAGTGGTCCTTCTGAAATGGGATGGCGGCTTCCAGAGCCTCCTTCGTCTGCTGCATCGGGGTGAAGTCGGCCGGCCGGCGCCCCGTTATGGTCAACCCATTACCTTGGAATCTGGAAAGACATGAAAACGGCGATCACTGGAGCTTGCGGTTATGTCGGGCTGAATCTGGTCCGGACACTTCTTGATGCCGGGCACGAGGTCGTGGCGCTGGATCGCGTGCATTCGCCGCATCTGGATACGCGGGCCAGCTGGCAAGAGCTGGATATTTTCGACGGGCCGGGTCTGCGGCGTGCGCTCGACGGTGTTGAGGTTGTTTTCCATCTGGTAGCGAAGATCTCGCTGCTGCAGGAAGACGAGGCCACCTGGCACGTCAATGTGGAAGGCGTAAAAGCGGTCGCTGAAGGCGCACTGGCAGCCGGCGTACGCCGTATGGTGCACGTCAGCTCGATCGCCTCCTTCGATATGTACCAGAATCGGGGGCGGACTATCGACGAGACCGCACCGCGCTCGACTGACGCGGCGCTTCCGGTCTACGCGCGTTCGAAATACGCCGGCGAGTGCGAGTTGCTCAAGGTCGCGGAACGCGGCCTAGAGGCGGTCGTCTGCTATCCCACTGGCGTGTTCGGGCCGGAGGATTTCGGATCGCCGATGCCCCACCTGAACGGCAACATGGTGGACGCCGCCCGTGGCCGCCTGCCGGTGATGGTGGAGGGTGGTTTTGATCTGGTCGACGTGCGCGATGTCGCACAGGGCCTGCTATTGGCGGCCGAGCACGGCCGCAACGGCGAGAACTACCTGCTCGGTGGCGACTTCGTCTCGATGATCGAGGCCTGCCGCATGTCCGCACGGTTGGTCGGGGAGCGCGGCCCCCGCATCATGCTACCGATGAAGGTGCTCAAGACGATCGCGGCGATCGTTGGGCCACTCGCCCGGCTCCTGGGCAAGGAGGCAGGCTCCTTCTCCGAGGTGGCGCTTGCCACCATCGAGACGTCCGGGCCGATTGACCACTCCAAGGCCAGCCGGGAACTCGGTTATCAGGCACGGCCAACCGAGGAAACGCTGCGCGATCTGCTGACCTTCTGCATCGACCACGGCATTCTGCAGTCTCGTGGCAATGGGCTGCAGGATGACGGCAGCGGCTTGCGTGGCGCGAGCGAACGCGACGCATGAGCAGCGCTGACGCGGACGCCCACGGGGCTTTGCAGCAACTGGCGATCGAATACGCCAACGCCATCGACGCCCAGCAATGGGATCGCCTGGACGACGTCTTCCTGGCGGATGCCTGGATCGATTACACCGCGGTCGGCGGCATCGCCGGGCACTATCCGGAGGTGAAGGCGTGGCTGCCGAAATCCCTGGGTCTGTTCGGTGGTTATATGCACTTCGTCGGCAACTTCGCTTTTCGAATCGACGGAGACACGGCGACCGGGCAGGTGGCCTGTATCAACCCCATGGTGCTGCCGGGCCTGATACCAGGGCTGAAGCGGACCATGGCGATCGGCGTCTGGTATGACGATCAATACCGCCGCACCGAACAGGGATGGCGCATCCAGCAGCGCCGTGAGCGCAAGAGTTTCACGCTCAACGAGCCGCTGTGGATGATGATCGGGACCTGGATCTATCGGCGTCGCAATATGCGCGATGCCGAGAAGCGTCAAGCCAAGCCATCCTGAGTAGAGCCGAAGCGCTAGCGTCAGGCCCCTGCCTTCTTCTTCAGACGATAGGCGTGCAGCAGCGGCTCGGTGTAGCCGCTGGGCTGGGTGGTCCCCTCGAAGATCAGCGCGCTTGCAGCCTGGAAGGCGATGCCGTCGAAACCCGGCGCCATCGGCTCGTAGCTGGGGTCGCCGGCGTTCTGGCGGTCGACGACCTCGGCCATGCGCTTGAGCGTGTCGGTGACCTGCTCGCGGGTGCACAGGCCATGTAGCAGCCAGTTCGCGATGTGCTGGCTGGAGATGCGCAGTGTGGCGCGATCCTCCATCAGGCCGACATCGTTGATGTCCGGCACCTTGGAACAGCCGATGCCCTGGTCGATCCAGCGCACGACGTAGCCGAGGATGGTCTGCGCGCTGTTGTCCAGCTCGTGCTGGATCTCGTCGGCGGACAGGCTCTTCGGATCGTCGAGCAGCGGAATGGTGAGGATGTCATCGAGGCTGGCGTGCTCGCGATTCTTCAGTTCCTTGATGCGCGCGAAGACGTCCACCTGGTGATAGTGCAGGGCGTGCAGCGCCGCGCCGGTGGGTGAGGGCACCCAGGCGGTGGTGGCACCGGCCTTGGGGTGACCGATCTTCTGCGCCATCATCGCCGCCATCTCGTCGGGCATGGCCCACATGCCCTTGCCGATCTGGGCGCGGCCGGGCAGGTCGCAGCGGATGCCGACGTCGACATTCCAGTCCTCGTAGGCCTTGATCCAGGTGGTCTGCTTCATCTTGGTCTTGGCGACCACCGGGCCGGCCTGCATGCTGGTGTGGATCTCGTCGCCGGTGCGATCGAGGAAGCCGGTGTTGATGAAGACGACGCGCGAGGCGGCCTTGCCGATGCAGTTCTTGAGGTTGACCGTGGTGCGGCGCTCCTCGTCCATGATTCCGATCTTCAGCGTGTCGCGCTCCAGGCCGAGGGCATCCTCGACGGCCTCGAAGAGTTCGACGGCGAAGGCGACTTCCTCGGAGCCGTGCATCTTCGGCTTCACGATGTAGACCGAGCCGCTGCGCGAGTTGCCCTTGCGGTCGCGGTTGCTGCTATCGGCCTTGAGATCGTGCATGGCGGCGAGGGCGGTGACGAAGGCATCCATGATTCCTTCGAAGATCTCGTTGCCCTCGGCGTCGACGATGGCCGGGTTGGTCATCAGATGACCGACATTGCGCACGAAGAGCAGGGAGCGGCCGTGCAGGCGCAGCTCGCCGCCGTCGGGCGTCGTGTAGAAACGGTCCGGGTTCAGGCGGCGCGTGTAGGGCTTGCCGCCCTTTTCCATCTGCTCCTCGAGGTCGCCCTTCATCAGGCCCAGCCAGTTGCGGTAGACCTCGACCTTCTCCTCGCCGTCGACCGCGGCCACGGAATCCTCGCAGTCCATGATGGTGCTGACCGCGCCTTCGACCAGCAGGTCCTTGACGCTGGCGGCGTCGGTCTTGCCAATGGGGTGCTCGGGGTCGATCTGGATCTCGACGTGCAGGCCGTTGATGCGCAGCAGCACGCCCTTGGGCTTGGCAGCGTCGCCGGCGTAGCCGACGAACTGCTTGGGGTTGGCGAGCGCACTGGCCTTGCCATCGGCCAGCTTCACGCTGAGCTTGCCGTTGGCGATGGTGTAGGCGGTGGCGTCGGCGTGGCTGCCATCGGCCAGCGGCGCGACCGCGTCGAGATGTGCGCGCGCCCAGGCGACGACCTTGTCGCCGCGCACCGGGTTGTAGGCGCCGCCGCGTTCGGCGCCGCCGTCCTCGGGAATGATGTCGCTGCCGTAGAGGGCATCGTAAAGACTGCCCCAGCGCGCGTTGGCCGCGTTCAGCGCATAGCGCGCGTTGCGCACCGGCACCACCAGCTGCGGACCGGCCTGGGCGCTGATCTCGCTATCGACGTTCTTGGTGGAGGCCTTGACGTCGCCGACGTCCGGCTCGATGTAGCCGAGCTCGCTAAGGAAGGCCTTGTAGGCGGCGTGATCGTGCGGCTGCCCCTTGCGCGCCGTGTGCCAGTCGTCGATCTGCTTCTGGATCGTCTCGCGCTTCTCCAGCAACTCGCGGTTGCGCGGCGCGAAGCGGGTAATGGCTTTTTCGAGGCTGGCCCAGAAGTGCGCCGGCGTGACCTCGGTGCCGGGGCAGATCTCCTTGTCGATCAGTTCCTTGAGCTCCGTGGCGACGCGCAGCCCGCCGACCTGCGTGAAATCGGTCATCGCTTCCTTCCTGATAGTTCTGAGCAATATCGGCCTATTTTAGTCGCCTCCACCGGTGGAGCGATTTCGCGTGCCGCGCGGCCGGTCACGGGCGCCGCCTCGACTCACTCCTCCCAGGCCGGCGGCAGCAGCGCGCGCACATCGGCACGGCTGTAGCGCGGGTCGATGAGGTAGACGCAACCGGCGTCGTCGGCCGAGCGGATGACGCGGCCGGCTGCCTGCACGACCTTCTGCAGGCCTGGGTAGAGATAGGTGTAGCGCCAGCCGCTGTCGGCGCCGAAGATGCCCTCGATGGCCTCGGCCATGCGATCGTGCAGCGGGCTCACAGGCGGCAGCCCCAGCGTGGCGACGAAGGCGCCGATCAGGCGCTCGCCGGGCAGATCGATGCCTTCGGCGAAGACGCCACCCAGCACCGCGAAGGCGATCGCCGGACTGTCGGGCCGGAAGTCGCCGATGAAGGCCTGTCGCTCGGCCTGCGCCATACCGGCATGCTGCCGCCGCTGCGGAACTTCCGGATGATGCGTGGCCAGCGCGTCGGCGACGTCCTGCATGTAGGTGAAGCTGCTGAAGCAGGCGAGGTAGTTGCCCGGACGCTGCTGAAACTGCCGCGCCATGAGTGCTGCGATCGGCCGTGCCGAGGCGGTGCGGCCGCGCCAGGTGGTGTCGATGTGAGTGACGCGATGCACCGCCAGGCGTTCCGGGTCGAAGGGCGAGGGCGCCTCCAGTGTCGTCGTGGCTTCCGGAAAGCCGAGCAGTTGGCGGAAGTAGTCGAAGGGTGCCAGCGTTGCCGAGAAGGCGACGACGCCGGCGGCGTCGCGCAGCCGCGGCGCCAGATGCGGCGCCGGCACGACGTTGTGAATCGCCAGCCCGATCTGCTCGTTGGCGAGCAGGCCGGTGTCGCGCCCCCGCTGCAACTCGCAGAGGCTGTGCGGGCCGAAGATGTCGCAGAGCTGCTGGAAGGCCAGCAGATTGAAGTACAGGCCGAGCAGCTCCGTATCCGGCCGCGCCGGATCCTCGGCCAGATGGCCGCCCAGCGCGCTGACGGCGCGGGTGACTGCGTCGCGCAGCTGCTGCGGCGGCGCTTCCGGTTCGCTGTGGCCTTCGGGCAGGTCGATTTCCAGCCGGCCCAGCGCCTGATCCAGCCGGCCGAGAGCGGAGCGCGCGTCGGCGGGCAGCTTCGTCTGCAGCGCGTGCAGCTCACCCTGCGCCAGGCTGGCCGAATACATGGCGCGGGCGCGCGCCACCAGATTGTGCGCCTCGTCGACGAGCAGGCCGGCGCGCCAGTCCTGCTCGCGCGTCAGCGCGTGCAGCAGGGCGTGGCGGTCGAAGTAGTGGTTGACGTCGCCGATGACCACATCCGCCCAGCGCGCCATCTCCTGGCCCAGGTAGTAGGGGCAGATGCCATGCGCGCCGGCCACGCCGCGCAGCGCGTTCAGATCCAGCCGGCGCAGGCTTCGCGCCTGCTCGCGCGCGGCTGGCAGGCGGTCGAAGAAGCCGCGCGCCAGTGGGCAGCTCTGGCCGTGGCAGGCCTTGTCCGGATGTTCGCAGGCGGTATCGCGCGCGCTTAGCTCCAGCGCGCGTAGCGGCAGCGGCTCGTCGTCGTCCCGCAGGGCGGCGATGGCCTCGCGCGCAGCCAGCCGGCCGGAGGTCTTGGCCGTCAGCCAGAAGACGCGGTCGAGATGCCCGGCGCCCAGCGCTTTCAATGCCGGGAACAGCGTGCCCATGGTCTTGCCGGTGCCGGTCGGCGCCTGCGCCAGCAGGCGGCCGCCGTCGCGGAAGGCGCGGAAGGCGTCGCGCATCAGCATTCTCTGGCCGGCGTGGCGTTGCGCGAAGGGGAAGACCATGGCGGTCAGCGCGGCGTCGCGCGTGGTGCGGTGTTCCTGCTCGCCCTTCAGCCATTGCGCGTAGCGGGCCGCGCGCTCCTCCAGCCAGGCACTGAGTTCGTCGCTGCTGAAGGTCTCGGTGTCGCTGTGCTCGCGGCGCTCGTCGACGTCGTAATAGACCAGCCGCAGCGCTACCGTTTCGAGCTTCTCGGCTGCGGCATAGAGCGCGCCGTAGCAGCGCAACTGCGCCCAGGCCAGCGCGCGGTGATTCTCCGGCACGCGCTCGATGCCGCCGCGGAAGGTCTTGACCTCCTCCAGCACCGGGCCGTCCGCGTCGATGCCGTCGATGCGGCCACCGATGCGCAGCCCGGCAATGTCGCCGCTGACCGGTACCTCGCGCCGGTAGTCCGCTCCGCGCATCGAAGCCACGGCCTGGTGCCCGGCGATGCCTTCCTCGGCGCTGGGCGCGGGCGTGAAGCGATGATCGAGATCGCCGCTGCGCGCCACGAAGGCGCAGAGGCTGCGTACGGCAATGCGTGGACGGTTGTCGCCTTTCTCCGCGACACCGCCGTCACCCGCCGGAAATGACGGTCCAGTAGACTCGGTTCCGGCCGGTCGGGAGGCTTCGAATCGTTCGGGGATGTCGGGCCGGTTCGTCATTCAAAACAAGGGAGATATTCAATGCGTCAAAGCAAGGGAGCGCTTGCGGCGCTCGGTCTTTCGCTGATGCTCAGCGTACCGGCAGCCAACGCGCAGCTTTTGGGAGGAGTCCAGTCCACGCTCGGCGGGCTGGTCGGTGAAGTTGGCGACACGCTGGGCGAGGTGCTCAATGCGGGCGCGCCGGATGCCATTGAGGGACAGTACATCGTCGTGCTGGAAGACGACGCCGGCCCCGTCACTTCCGTTGTGCAGCAGCTTCTGGGCACCGTTGGCGGTGAGCTCCTCGGCGAGCTGCCCATTATTAACGCGGCGGTGGTGCGCGTGGACGCTCTGTCGGCCCGCATCCTGGCGGCAAGCCCGCTCGTCGACTATGTCGAGCAGGATCAGCTGATGCACGCGACGGCCACCAGCACGCAGACGCCCGCCACCTGGGGGCTGGATCGCAGCGACGAGCGCCAACGCCAGCTCGACAATGCGTACAGCTATCCCGGCGACGCGGCCGCTGGCGCACACATCTACATCATCGACACCGGCCTGCGCGCCAGTCATGAGGAATTCGTCGGCCGCGTCGGCGGTGGCCGCAACTTCGCCGGCACCGGCTTCCTCGGCCTACCCATTCCGCTGCTTGGCCCGGTCCTCGACGGCCTGCTCGGCGGCGAGCCGGACCCGGAAGACTTCTCGGACTGCAACGGGCACGGCACGCATGTCGCCGGCACTGCGGCCGGTACGACTTACGGCATCGCCAAGCAGGCAACGGTCTACGGCGTGCGCGTGCTGGACTGCGCCGGAAGCGGTGCCAACTCGGCGGTGATCGCGGGTATCGACTGGGTGGCCGAGAACGCGCAGATGCCGGCCGTGGCGAATATGAGCCTGGGCGGCGGTGCCTCGACGGCGCTGGATGATGCCGTGCGCGCGGCCGTTGACGCTGGTGTTGTCATGGTGGTCGCGGCCGGTAACGACGACGCCGATGCCTGCGGCGGCTCGCCGAACCGCGTCGCCGAGGCCGTCACGGTGGGCTCGACGACGATCAACGACGATCGCAGCAGCTTCAGCAACCGCGGCAGCTGTGTCGACCTCTTCGCGCCGGGTAGCGACATTACTTCCGCCTGGTACGAGAATGACACGCAGACCAACACCATCAGCGGTACCTCGATGGCGTCTCCGCATGTCGCTGGCGCAGCGGCTTTGCTGGTCGACGAGGGAGCTGGCGATGTGCAGGCCGTCTTCGATTTGCTGATCGACGACGCTACCAGCGACGTCCTCAACGGGATCGGCTCCGGTTCCCCGAACCGGCTGCTCTATGTCCGGCCCGAGTAAAGGACACTAGTTGCGAGCAGGTAAGACGGGCGCCGATCGGCGCCCGTTTTTCGTGGAGCCGCCCCAAGTCCGTCGACGCATGCTGGACACGTGGCGGACGCGGACAGCGTCGCGAGATCCTGCCCGATATTGTCGGAATCGTCGGAGGCCTCCCCCCGGTCTTCGACACCTCCGTAGTCGATGCAATGATCGACACTGGCCCCGGCTATTCGCCGGGGCTCTTTTTCGTGTGGCGCCGTATTGCCTTGTCGCCGGCATAGCGCAGAGTGGATGATGGCGGTATTGATGGATCGCCCACTGCATGGAGGCGATCACCCGCCAATCCGCGAGGAGGTGCCATTGCCGCTTGAAGCGACGCCCGGGCAGACGCGACGCATCTTGATCCTCGATGACGATGCGCTGGTCGGGCAGACCATTCAGATGATGATCGAGGAGCAGGGCATCGGCGAAAGCCGCGTCCTGAGCACTTCCGATGAATTCTTCGCGGTACTCGGGGAATGGGAGCCCTCGCATGCCATTCTCGATCTCGCGATGCCGGGAATGGACGGCGTGCAGATCATTCGCGAGCTATCGGAGCGGGCGCCGGATATCCGGATCGTGCTGCTCAGTGGGCTCGGCCAGCGGGTTATCGACTCGGCTCGCATCTACGCGCGCGAGCGCGGGCTGCATGTGGACGGTGCGCTGGAAAAGCCGGTGTCGTCGGCTCGGCTACGCCAGGTCCTCTGCTCCCTGCCGGCCGACGATGGGCTGATTCCGATTGCCGAGCTGTCCTCGCAGCCGGATATCTCGGTGGCCGACATTCGGGGCGCGCTGAGTCGCGGCGAGATTGAGCCCTTCTACCAACCCCGGGTCAATTGCGCCACGCGCAGCCTCGTCGGTTTTGAAGCGCTTGCGCGATGGCGACGGGGCGAGCAGGACATCGTCATGCCACCGCGCTTTCTGGATCAACTGGAAAGCGGTGGGCTGATGGATCAGCTGACCGAGTCGATGGCGGAGCAGGCCCTGCGCTGGTTCTCCGGCCAATCCAGTTTCGGCTCGGGGCTGACCCTGAGCCTGAACATCGCGCGCGAGAGCCTGCGCAGCGAAGCGCTGCTGGAACAGCTGGTGGGGCGTTGTAAGGCGCTGGAGCTAGACCCGACCCGCATCGTGCTGGAAGTGAGCGAATCCGCTGTCATGTCCGAGCCGAAAGAGGCAGTGGGGCTTTTCACTCGGGCGCGCGCCCGCGGCTTCGAGCTGTCGGTTGACGACTTCGGCAGCGGTTACGCTTCGTTGGCGCAATTGGTAAGGCTGCCCTTCTCCGAGCTCAAGATCGATCAAGGGGTCGTGCGCGCAGCTACGCAATCGCGGCAAGGGGAGCTCTTGCTCAGCACCATTGTCGATCTGGCCGCAAATCTGCAGATGCGCGCTACCGCGGAAGGTGTCGAGGATGCTGTCACTTGCGAGCTGCTCGCCAGCATGGGATGCAGCTGCGCGCAGGGCTTCTTCTTCTCGGAGGCCTTGCCGGCCGATGAGGTGACAGGCTGGGCCGAGCGCTGGGAGGCAAGCCAGTCCTTGCCGTGGGAGTCGCCTCCGCTGCGCTACGGCTGACCCCGGCGGTTTCCCTTGCGGCGCACGTTCAGGGATGGCGCTGCAGCCACCAGCGTTCGATGGTAGTGACGCTGCGTTGCAGCAGCTCGGCGTCGCGGGGTGCCGTGACGCGCAGGGTGCCGCCGATGCGCTGGCCGTCGCGGCCCTTCGCGACGGTGCAGACAGTCAAGGGCAGTTTCAGGTCGCGCTCGGGCAGCGGCAGCACGCAGTCGATCTCGTCACCCTCGTGCAGCGGCAGATCCTCGCGGCTGAGGAGCAGGGCGGCGCCGGACGCCGAGATGTCGAGCAGGCGGGCCGGACGCGCGTGATTGTCGAGGATCAGCCGGGCTGGCGATGCGACGAGAGTGGCAGGAACCGTGACGCGGTAGTCCCGGCGGCGCTCGAAGTAGCTCAGGCGCGAAGGCCAGTCGACCATCAGACTGGCGTCCGCGGGGTCGTCGTCGCTGGTATTGCCGATAAGGCTGTCGATGCGCGTCACCATCACCAGCGCCGCACCATCGAGTTGGCTCTGCACGTAGAGCCGGGTGTCCGCGTGCAGTGGCCCCCCCGGTGGTCGCGGGCGCGGGGCATCGAGCACCAGATAGCGTCGTGCCAGATCCATGGAAAGCAGCATGGAAGTGAACTCACGCGGGCTGTTGGCCGGGCGGATCGTCAGCAGGTTGCGCATGCGGCGCAGCCGCACGAGCAGGCGGCAGACTTCCTCCGGGTCGTCAATGGCGCCGGAAGTATCGACTTCAGCCGGCGGGGAAGGCGAGATGTCCGCCACGCTCGTAGCGCTCCGTTGTCAGGCCCAGGGCATCCAGGCGGTCGCGCGACTGACCGAGCCGGGCGCGCAGCATGCCGCCGAGGCGGCGCTGGGTAGCGGCGAGCGCGCCGAGTGTCTCGGTGTCGCGCTCCGGGTCACGCGCCAGCGCGGTCGCGGCGGTCTGTAGAGCCGTGGTGGCGTTGCGCACGCTTGTAGCGTCACCGTCGGCCAGCGCCCGCATCAACTCATCCTGGGCCTCGGCGACGGCCGTGGCAGCGGTGCGGCTCATCCGAGCCGGCTCCCGAGGGCAGCCTCAAGGCCGATCAGCGCGTCGGCAATGCGCTGGCTGTCCGGCTGATAGCGGCCCTCGTCGACGGCGCGCCGCAGCTCGGCGACGCGACTGCTGTCGAAGGGCGCCGTGCCGCCGGCCTCGTTGCGCGCGGTGAGCACAGGGGCGTCGCCGCGGGCGTCGGAAGGCGCGGCCGCCGCGTCGGCGGGCCGCACATTGCCGCCGGCGCTGCCGCGGACCGCGGCATTGGCCTTTGTGGGATCGATCTTCATGCTGGCGCCTTCCTGCGACGACGGGTTCGCAGGCTGTATCGGCGCGATGACGGGAGACTTTAGGCCGGCCAGCAGGCCGGAAAGTGTCGGATTCATGGCGAGACCTCGACGGTGCCGGCGGCGACGATGCTGGCTTCCACCTCGCGGCCGGACTGGGTGTTGCGTACGCGCACGACGTCATCGCGGCCGCCGGCGGCCATTGCCTGGCCGGGCATGCGAACCTCGATGCCGTGGGCACGGCTGATGATGGTGACGCGGTCGCCGGTGGCGACCAGGCGCGATCGCTCGATGTCGGCCGGGCTGAGCACATGGCCGGCGGCCAGACTGCGCCGGGGGCGGCGGCCCACCACATCGTCGGCGCCGCCGAACCAGCCGTAGCCGAGACTGGCGGTGTCGCGTGGCATCATGCGGATGTCGGCGGCGCGCAGTGCCTCGCCGGCTGCGACGGAGCGCTGCAGCACGGCGACCTCGGTACGGCCGCCGCTGCGCACCGGCACATAGATGCGCCAGGCGGGTTGGCTGCAGGTGATTTCAACGCTGGCGCCACTGCGATTGCGCGCACGTACCCGGCCCTCCGGTGCGCGCCGGCAGCGCGGCACGCGGGTGTTGGGGTCAATGGCTGCGCTCGCGGCTTCGTCGCCGACCGCGGTGGCCGCCGCGTGCTGCAGACGCTGTGCATCTTCCCACTGCGCAACGGCCAGCGGTGCGGTGAGCAGCAGGAGCAGGGCGAGCAGGATTCGGACAGGCGACATGGGCAAAGGCCGTTGGGCGTGCCCGGAATGAGGCAATGCCCGTGCCGTGGCCGCTCGTCGGCGACGGATGGCGGGGACTCAAGCCTGCGGCGTCCGGGCCGATGACGGCGTCATGGACACCGGACTCTTGCAGAGCATCGACCAGCAGACCCGGCTAGCGGGCTACAACCGGCTGGCGCTGCTGATCTTCTCGCTAGGTGGGCAGGCGACCTTCGGCATCAATGTTTTCAAGGTGCGCGAGGTTCTGCCCATGCCGGCGCTACAGCAGCTGCCGCGGGCGCATCCGCTGGTGCGCGGTATCTTCGATTGCCGTGGCGTGGTTATGCCGGTGGTCGATCTCGCCGCGGCACTGGGGCTGGCCGGCGGACAACCGGCCTCGCACGTGGTGGTCACCGAGTTCAACCGGCGTCTGCAGGCCTTCGCGGTAGGCGGTGTCGAGCGCATCCTGCACGTCGATGTCGCCGACGTGCTGCCGCCTGAAGATGCCGACGGCTTCCTAACAGCGATGACGCGTTTCGAGCAGCGCACCGTACAGATCGTCGATGTCGAGCGTGTCCTCGTCGAGATCGGCGGCGGTGGCGAGCGCATCGCGGCGGCCGCGCCGCAGCAGCAGAACGGCTGGCGCGCGCTGATTGCCGACGATTCGGTGGTGGCGCGGCGACAGGTGGAGGACACCGTGCGCAGCCTCGGCCTGGACTGCATCTGCGTGCCGGACGGCGCGCGCGCGCTGGAATGGCTGCGCGATCAGGCGGCCGCGGATCGTCTGGGCGATCTGGCGCTGGTCATCTCCGACGTCGAGATGCCGCGGCTGGACGGTTACGCCCTGACCGCCGAGATCCGGCGCGATGCGGCGCTGCAGGGCCTCTTCGTGCTGCTGCACACTTCGTTGTCGGGCGTGAGCAACAGCGCGATGGTTACGCGCGTGGGCGCCGATCGCTTCATCACCAAGTTCTGCCGCGAGGAGCTGGCGCGCGCCATCGCCGAGCGGCTGCAGGCGCTGGGCGTGGCCGAGGCGGCCTGAGCCGCCGCCCGGCGGCTCGAGTGCCGCCGCTCGTCGGTATGGGCCTCAAGGGTCGGGGCAGGGGTATGCCGGTTGCTCGGCTTCCAGGGCATTCGTCCTTGGGGAGCCCGCAATGGCCCATCCGCTCTTCGGTATCCACGCCAACGCCCTGTCGCTGCAGTCGCAGCGGCTGGAGATGATCGCCGGCAATCTGGCCAACGCCGATACGCCCGGCTACCGCGCTCGCGACATCGACTTCAAGGCCGCGCTGGAAGCCGCCGCGGCCGGCCAGCAGCGTCCCGCCGAGACGGTCTACCGCACGGTCGATGCTGCGCTCGACGGCAACAGCGTCGACGCCTCGAAGGAGCAGGCCGCCTTCGCCGACGCCGCGCTGCGCTACGAAGCCGCGCTGCGCTTCATCGACGGGCGCGCCTCGTCGATGATGACGGCGATCACCGGGCAGTAGGAGGCGCCATGTCCAGCATGCGCATCTTCGATATCGCCGCCAGCGCCATGAGCGCGCAGAACACGCGCCTCAACGCCACCGCCAGCAATCTTGCCAACGCCGACAGCGTCGCCGGCACCGCCGAGGGCGCCTATCGCCCGCGCGTACCGCTGTTCCACACGCTGATGGACGACGCCGGGGTCGCGGGCGTGGCCAGCGGCGGTGTTGTCGATTCGGCCAAGCCGGCCGAGGCGCGCTACGAACCCGGCCATCCCATGGCCGACGAGCAGGGCTATGTCTACGCCCCGCCCATCAATTCCGTCGAGGAGATGGCCAACATGATTTCCGCCTCGCGCTCCTACCAGAACGCGGTCGACGTCATGAGCACCTCCCGCGACCTCATGCTCGCCACGCTGCGTCTCGGGAAGTAAGCCATGGATATCGCCAGCAGTTCCGCCAACCCCTTCGCCGCCCTCGGTCTGGCGCGCGAAGCGCCCGAGCAGCAGAAGCAGGAGCTGGGCCAGGAGGATTTCCTGCGCCTCATGCTCGCCCAGCTACAGAATCAGGATCCGCTCAAGCCGCAGTCCAACGGCGAGTTCCTGGGCCAGATGGCGCAGTTCGGCATCGTCGACGGCGTGCAGGAACTCAACAGCGGCTTCGCCGACCTCGGCGGTCGTCTGGCCGGCGAGCAGACGCTGTCGGCGGCGGCGCTGCTGGGCCGCGATGTGCTGGTCGATGCCGAAGGCCGCTACAGCGGCGATGGCATCGCCGGCAGTGTGCAGCTCGACCGCCCCGCCGAGCGCGTCGCCATCGAAGTCGTCGACGGCAGCGGCCGCACCGTGCGCCAGCTCAGCTTCGATGGCAGCGCCGGCGGTGAGATCACTTTCGCCTGGGATGGTCGCGACAGCGAAGGCGAAATGCTGCCGGCCGCCGACTACAGCCTGGTCGCCAGAGCCGAGCGCCCGGGCGGCAGCGAGCAGCTCGCCACCTGGCTGGCCGCACCGGTGCGTGCGGTTAGCCGCGACGGCAACAACGTCCGGCTCGAGCTGGATGGTCTGCCCCCGACGCCGCTTTCCGATATCCGTCGCATCTCCTGAATCGCCCGCCGACCCCGAAGCAATCCCGAATCCTTCTCGAATCTTCCCCGGAGCCCGCCATGTCCTTCTCCACCTCGTTGTCCGGCCTCAATGCCGCTTCCGAGAACCTGAATGTCACCAGCCACAACGTGGCCAATGCCAACACCACCGGCTTCAAGGGCTCGCGCGCCGAGTTCGCCGATGTCTTCGCCAATGCCGGGCAGGGGCTGACCGACCGCGCTGTCGGCGGCGGCGTGCGCCTCGCCGGCGTGCGCCAGCAGTTCGACCAGGGTTCCGTGGAATTCACCAACAAGCCACTGGATCTCGCCGTTTCCGGCGAGGGCTTCCTGACCTTCGCCAATGGCGAGGAGCTGAGCTATTCGCGCGCCGGCGCGCTTGGCACCGACCGCAACGGTTTCGTCACCAACCCACAGGGTGGACGGCTGCAAGTCTTCCCGGCCGACGGCAATAACGGCTTCGATACCGGCCGGCTGGAAGATCTTCAGGTGTCCACGGCCGACAACCCGCCGCAGGCGACCACGCGCATCGGGGCCGGCATCAATCTGCCCGCCGGCTCGGATGTTCCGGCCACCACCCCCTTCGATCCCGACGACACCAGCAGCTTCAATCACACCACCTCGGTGACGGTATTCGACTCCCTCGGTCAAGCGCGCACGGCCGCCCTCTACTTCTCGAAGACCGCCAACGACGGTGAGTGGGAGCTGCGCACCCGCGTCGACGGTCAGGATGTCGGCGGCCCGCAGACCATCGCCTTCGACACCGCCGGCCAGCTGAGCACGCCGGCGGGCGGCGAGATCGCGCTGCCGGCGCAGGCGCTGGGCGGCGGTGTCGACGACCTCGAGCTGACGCTGGGTCTGAGCGATATCACCCAGTACGGCGGCGGCTTCAGCGTCGACGCCCTGCGACAGGACGGCTTTTCCACCGGCCGCATGACCGGCCTGGAAGTGACCAAGGAGGGCATCGTCCAGGCCCGCTTCACCAACGGTCAGGCCAGCCCGCTGGGACAGATCGCATTGACCAGCTTTGCGAACCCCGAGGGGCTTTCCAAGCTCGGTGACACGAACTGGGGCGAGAGCTTCAACTCCGGTCCGGCCATTCGCGGAGTTGCTGGCTCCGGCGACCTCGGCCGCATCGAGTCCGGTGCGCTGGAGGCCTCCAATGTCGATCTGACCAAGGAGCTGGTGAACATGATCACTGCGCAGCGGACCTTCCAGGCCAACGCCCAGATGATCACCACCAACGATCAGGTCACCCAGACCGTGCTGAACATCCGCCGCTAGTAGCGCGCCCCCGCCATGGATCGCTCCCTCTACATCGCCGCTAACGCCGCCACGCTCGCTCTGCGCGGGCAGGCGGCGAACAGCAACAACATCGCCAACGCCACAACCAGCGGCTTTCGCGCCGAGATGGTGGCCTCCGAGGCAATGCCGCTGTCGGATTCCCGACACTACTCGCGCACGCTGCCCGTTGGTGTGTCAACGGCCGATGGCGCGTTGCAGCACACCGGCGATCCGCTGCACGTGGCCATGCAGGGGGATCATTACCTCGGCGTGCTCGGCCCCGACGGTGAGCCGGCTTACACCCGCGCCGGCGATCTCAAGCTCAACGCCAACGGCCAGCTCGTCACCGGCGCCGGGCATCCGGTGATGGGGCAGAACGGGCCCATCGCCGTGCCACCGCACGAGCAGATCGCCATCGGCGCCGACGGCACGCTCTCCATCGTGCCGCAGGGCGCGGCCGACGGCACCCTCGTACAGCTCGACCGTCTGCAGGTATCCGCGATCTACGGCGGCGATATCCGCCGTCGCGACGACGGCCTGCTGCGGCTGCGCGAGGGCGGCGAAGCGGTACCGGCGGCGGGCGAGGTGCTCGCCACCGGCAGCATCGAAGGCGCCAACGTCAATACCGCCGAATCGCTCGTCAAGATGATCGAGCTGTCCCGGGCCTTCGAGCTCAACGTCAAGCTCATGCAGAGCATTGACCGCAACGCCGAGGCCGGATCGCGCTTGATCCGCCGCGGCTAGGGCCTGTTAACCATCACCGGGTCGCCGCGTTGCAGCCCGAAATCCGTGCAGGCAAGGAACGAGGAGAGAAATTTGGAAATCGCAAATGAACGACGAGTGACGCCGCCTGGGCGGATTTCGGGCGCAACCCGGAGGGCCGGGATCAATTTCCCGCAATCCGGCGTCGTCACTCGCTCGTGTAGTGCGGCTACACCACGCTCGCTCCTCCTGGGCTTGCGTGAAATTGATCGCCGGCGCGGCGACGCGCTGATGGTTAACAGGCCCTAGGAGTCACCGCCATGATGAAAGCACTGTGGGTTGCCAAGACCGGACTCGAAGCGCAGGACACGCGCATGTCCGTGGTCTCCAACAATCTCGCCAATGCCAACACCACCGGCTTCAAGCAGGATCGCGCCGTCTTCGAGGATCTGCTCTACCAGACCGTGCGCCAGCCTGGTGGCGCCACCACGCAGCAGAGCGATATGCCGACGGGCCTGATGCTGGGAACCGGCGTGCGCGTGGCGGCTACCGAGAAGAATCACGCCCAGGGCAATATGCAGCAGACCGGCAATGCGCTGGACGTCGCCATTGATGGCCGCGGCTATTTCGAGATCCAGATGGCCGACGGCAGCCTCGCCTATAGCCGCGACGGTAGCTTCAAACTGTCGGCGCAGGGCGAGCTGGTGACTGCGCAGGGCTTCCTGCTGCAGCCGCCTGTGAACGTGCCCGACGGCGCGCAGAGCGTCACCATCGCCGCCGACGGCACGGTCAGCGCGAAGCTCGCCGATCAGGCGCAGCCGCTGGAGATCGGGCGCATCACGCTTACCGATTTCGTCAATCCCGCCGGCCTGCAGCCGCGCGGCGGCAACCTCTACGCCGAGACGGCGGCCAGCGGCCCGCCGCAGCAGGGCACGCCGGGCCTGGACGGCCTGGGAAGCCTGGCGCAGGGCGCGCTGGAGGCTTCCAACGTCAATATCGTCGAAGAGCTGGTGTCCATGATAGAGACGCAGCGCGCCTACGAGATGAACTCCAAGGCGGTGAGCGCGGCCGACGACATGCTGCGCTTCGTCAACCAGCAACTCTAGGCCCGCGATCATGCACAGGCTTGCCCTTATCCTGGTTCTGGCACTGCTCGCCGGCTGCGCGTCGACGCCGTCGCCCATCGACGAGCCGCCAGAGCCTGTCAGCTATCCCGAGCCCGAGGCCGGAACCGCTGGCAGTCTCTACCGGGGCAACAGTGCCATGGCCCTCTTCGCCGATCAGCGCGCGCGGCGGCCGGGCGACGTGCTCACCATCCTGCTGCAGGAGAATACGCAGGCGCGGACTTCCTCGAGCACCGAAACCAGCAAGAGCAGCGGCATCTCGCTGCCCAACCCGACGCTCTTCGGGCGGCCCGTGACGAAGGGCGGGGTGCCTATCCTCGACACGGCCGTGGACACCGACAACAGCTTCAGCGGCAGCGGCGCCAGCGAGCAGACCAACCAGCTCGACGGCTTCATCAGCGCGCGCGTCATGGAGGTCACGCCGAACGGCCTGCTGCGCGTGCGCGGCGAGAAGCGGCTGCGCATCAACCGCGGCGACGAGATCATCGTGGTGACTGGCCTCGTACGCCCGCAGGACATCGGCGCCGACAACACCGTGCCATCGCTGCGCGTAGCTGACGCAGATATCGCCTATCGCGGCCGCGGCCAGCTTGGCCAGGTGAATCAGCAGGGCTGGCTCGGCCGCTTCTTCAACTCACCTCTGTGGCCCTTCTAGGTGACGGCAATGTCCAAGCACCGCAGCTTCTATCTGGCGCTGGCCCTGATCGCGATGCTGGTCGTGGCCTCGGCCGCGCACGCCGATCGCCTCAAGGATCTGGCCGACGTCGAGGGCGTGCGCGCCAACCAGCTCATCGGCTACGGTCTGGTGGTCGGCCTCGACGGCACCGGTGACCAGACCAGCCAGGCGCGCTTCACCGTGCAGTCGCTGAAGAGCCTGCTCACCCAGCTCGGCGTGACTATCCCGCCGGATGTCAATCCGCAGCTCAAGAATGTCGCCGCCGTGGCGGTGCACGCCGAGCTGCCTGCTTTCGCCAAGCCGGGTCAGACCATCGACATTACCGTCAGCTCACTGGCCAACGCTGGCAGCCTGCGCGGCGGTTCGCTTTTGATGACGCCGCTCAAGGGGCCGGACGGCCAGGTCTACGCCATGGCCCAGGGCAGCCTCGTCGTCGGCGGCTTCGGTGTCTCCGGGCGCGACGGCTCGCGGGTGTCGGTGAACGTGCCTTCGGCAGGCCGCATTCCCGGCGGTGCCATCGTTGAGCGCGCCGTAGCCAGTACCACTGACCCTGGCGATCACATCACGCTGAATCTGCACAGTGCCGATTTCACCACGGCTGCGCGCATTACCGAGTCGCTCAACGCCGTCTACGGCGCCGGCACGGCCGAGGCGCTCGACGCCGTCTCGGTGCGCGTCGCCGCACCGCGCGACGCCTCCCGGCGCGTGCGCTTCATGGCCGAGCTGGAGACGATGGAGGTCGACCCGGGGCAGGCGGCGGCGCGGGTGGTGGTCAACAGTCGCACCGGCACCATCGTCATTGGTTCGAATGTGCGCGTGTCGCCGGCGGCGGTGGCGCATGGCTCGCTGAGCGTGACCATCTCCGAATCCTTCGGCGTGTCGCAGCCCAATGCCTTCAGTGACGGCGAGACCGTAGTCGTGCCCGAGAGCCGCATCCGCGTCGAGGAGGAGGACAGCCGCATGTTCCTCTTCGACCCGGGTGTGACGCTGTCCGATCTGGTGCGCGCGGTCAACGAGGTGGGCGCGGCACCGGGCGATCTCATCGCCATCCTCGAAGCTCTCAAGCGCGTCGGTGCGCTGCGCGCCGAGCTGGTGGTGATCTGAGCATGAATCCGGCCGCAGCCAATGCCATGCCGGCCAACGGCGCCAATCTAGACGCATTGCGCCGTCAGGCCGTCGCCGACCCGGATGCCGCATTGCCTGAAGTTGCGCGTCAGTTCGAGGCGCTGCTCACGACGCAGATGCTGTCGGCCATGCGCTCGGTGAGCCTCGGCCCGGACGACGCCGGCAAGCACGCCGAAACCTGGCGCGCGATGATGGATGGCGAACTGGCGCAGGCGCTGTCGCGCAGCGGCAAGGGCCTGGGGCTGGCCGAGCAGCTGGTCGCGCAGCTGAAGCGCGGTGGTATTCAAGACGCCGCGGCGACAGCCGATAAGGTGGGCATGAAGCTGCCCGAGCATCGCATCGAAGCCCGGCGCGCCGCCCCAGTGGCAGCGGCGCCGGCAAGCGGCGCCGGCGGTGCCGGCAATCCGCGCAACTTCGTCGAGCGCATCCGTCCGCACGCCGAGGCCGCAGCTGCCGCGCTGGGAGTGCCCCTGCGCGCGGTCGTTGCCCACGCCGCGCTGGAGTCGGGCTGGGGCGCGTACGCGCCCGGGGACAACTTCTTCGGCATCAAGGCCGACAGCCGTTGGCAGGGGCCGAGTGCCACGCGCGCCACGCTTGAATTCGAGGATGGCGCGCTGCAGCCCCGGCGCGAAGCCTTCCGTGATTACGATGGCCCGGCGCGCGCCTTCAGCGACTATGTCGACTTCCTGCGCTCCAACCCGCGCTACACCGGCGCGCTCGCCAATAGCGACGGCGAGGCTTTCCTGAATGGGCTGGCCGAAGCCGGCTACGCTACCGACCCCGGCTATGCCGACAAGCTGTCGCGCGTCTACCGCTCGTCGCTTCTGGATGCCGCACTTGATGCCTCGCCGGCACCGCCGGAGCCGAGGGAGCAGAGACTATGAGCGACATGCTGCGTATCGGCACCTCGGCGCTGCTGGCCTACCAGCGCTCGCTGAGCACGACTTCGCACAACGTTGCCAATGCGGGGGTCGAGGGCTACTCGCGCCAGCGGGTGGGCCTGTCGGCACAGGTTGCCGGCTCGCCTTTCGGCTCGGGTGTCACCGTTACCGGTGTCGAGCGCATGACCGACGTCTACGCCAACAGCCGCCTAGTCGACGACAGCAGTGGCCTGGCCGCGAGCGGACGGCTGGCCGATATCGCCGCGCGCGTCGATCGGCTGATGTCCGACGCCGACACCGGCATGTCGGGCGCCATCAGCGAGTTTTTCGCTGCCGCACAGGATGTGGCGGCCGAGCCGAACAGCCTGGCCGCGCGCGAAGTGCTCTTGGGCAGCGCCGAGAGCCTCACCAGCCGTGCCGGCGCGCTGTCCTCGGCGCTGAATCGCCTCGACGGCGAGATCGACCAGCGCGCCGCCAGTGTGGTCGAAGAAGCCAATGACCTGATCGCGCAGATGGCGCGCGTCAACCGCGACATCGCCGCCGGCGCAGGCAGCGTCAACGATCTGCGTGACGAGCGCGATCGGCTGACTCGACAGCTGTCGGAGCGCATCGGCATCCGCACGACGTTGCAGGACGGCGACCAGCTCAATGTCTATACCCGCGACGGGCATGCGCTGCTGCTCGGTGCGCAGCCCGGTCGCCTACAGATGCAGTCCGACCCGTCCGACCCTTCGCGCCAGCGGCTGACTGTGGGTGGCGGCAACGGCAGCATACCGATTGCAGCCCCCAGTGGCGGCGAGCTGGGCGGGCTCTTCTCTGCGCGTGGCCAGATTATCGACCCGGCGCGCGATCGGCTCGGCGCGCTGGTCGGCGACCTCGCCACCGCAGTCAATGCCGCGCAGGCCGCCGGCACCGATCTCGACGGTGCCGCCGGTGCGCCGCTGTTCCGGCTGGGAGCGCTTGGCGCCGTGCCGAATGCCGCCAATACGGGCGGTGCCACGCTGGCCGCGAGCATCGCGGGCGATGCCCCGCTGCCCGAAGGCGGCTTCACGCTGCGCTACAGCGGCGGCGCCTGGCAGATCAGCAGCGGCGGGCAGGGGCAGTCTCTTTCGGGCAGTGGCAGTGCGGCCGACCCACTGCGTATTGGCGGCGTGGCTGTCACCGTCTCCGGAACGCCCGCCGAGGGCGACCGCTTCCGGTTGCGCCCGGGTGCCGACGCGCTCGCCGGGCTGCAGACCAGCAGTATCGGCGCGCGCCAGATCGCGGCCGCCGGTGCGCTGGCGCCGACGCAGGATGCGGCCAATGCCGGCACGCTGGAGCTGCGCGCGCTGGAAACCACCGACGCCAGCAACCCCGGCGCGCGTGCGCCGGCCGAGATCGTATTCGATGATCCGAACAGCTATCGCATCGATGGCGGCGCCTTGCAGACCCTCGGCGGTGACGGCCGCATTGACGGGCCGGGCTGGTCCCTGCAGCTCGCCGGACGCGCGGAGGCCGGCGATCGCATCCAGCTGACGCCCACCGGCGCGAACAGCGGCGACAACGCCGGCGCCAGCCGCTTGGCGGCGCTGGCCAGCATGCCGCTGACGGCTTCCGGCTCTACGCCTGCCGGCGGTTACGCCGACCTGGTGGCCAGCGGCGGCGTCGTCAGCCGTCAGGCTGAGGCCTCGCGCGACGGTTTCGAGCGTTTGATGGCGGCCGATGAGGCCGCGGCGAGCGCCGTCTCCGGCGTCAATCTCGACGAGGAGGCCGCGAATCTGCTGCGTCTGCAGCAGGCCTACCAGGCCGCATCCAAGGTCATCGCGGTGGCCGACGATCTCTTTCAGTCCCTGCTCGCGGCCGTTCGGAGATAAGGCATGCGCATCGCTTCCGAGACCATTTTTCGCCAGGCCGTTGCGGCCATGCAGCAGGCACAGACCGATCTGGCGCGCGGCCAGGAGCAGCTTTCCAGCGGCGAGCGCATCCAGCGCGCCGGCGAGGATCCCAGTGCCTTTTCCAGCGCGGCGCGCATGGCTGCACGCGAGGCGCAGCTGGAGAGCTTCGCGCGCTCCGGTGAGCGCGCCACCCAGCGACTGTCGCTGGCCGAGACGCGCATCGCCGAGACGCGCGACGTGCTCGACCGCGTCCGCGAGATCGCCGTGCAGGGCAACAGCCCGGCGCTTTCGGCCACCGATCGTCAGGCGCTGGACACCGAGCTCGCACAGATCCGCGAGCAGCTGATGCAGTCCATGAATGCCACTGACGGCGCCGGGCGGGCGCTTTTCGCCGGCACGGCTGAGGGTGAGGCCTTCACGGTAGCCGGCGACGGCAGCCTGCGCTACGCTGGCGACTCCGGCGCGCGCCGCATCGCGATCAGCGAGAACGCCAGCGTCATCGACGGCGAGCCCGGCAGCCGCGTCTTCGGTAGCGATGGCAGCAACGTCGTGGATGCTGTCGACGGTCTGCGTGCCGCCCTGGCCGAGCCGGACGCGACCCTGCGTGCGACCGGAATCGCCGATTCCCTTGACGCGCTGGACCTGCGCCTGGATGCGTTGTCGCTGGCACGCGGGCGCATTGGCGCGCGCCTGTCTGCCGTCGAGCAGGCGGCCGATGTCGGCGTCGCCGAGCGCGACCAGCTCACCGCTGCGCGCTCGAAGCTGATGGATACCGACATCGCCAAGGCCGTAACGGAGGTCGCTCAGGCCGGGAATCGCCTGACGGCAGCCCAGCAGAGCTATCTCCAGGTCCAGCGCGGTTCGCTCTTCGATCTCATCCGCTAGTCGGAGCGCCGCTACCGTCTTGCGGGTCGGGCGTGCCCGGATATGGTTGCGACTGCATTGTCGGTTGGTCGTCCGCTGCCTAAAGAATCGGCCATGACTGCATCTACTCCGCGACACGAAGCTGAAGCTTCATCCGAAGCCTCCTCGGAATTCGGCGATCTTGATCACCGCTATCGAGCGGTATTCAACTCCACCTACCAGTTCATGGCCGTAGTACACCGCGATGGCTGGGTGCTGGACGTCAACGATGCCGCGCTGGCCTTCGCCGGCGTGGCGCGCGAGTCGGTAATCGGCAAGCGCGTCTGGGACACGCCCTGGTTCGCCTACAGCGCGGCTGCTGCGCAGCGCGTGCGCGAGGCCTTGCAGCGTGCGCGGCAGGGTGAGCTGGTGCGCTACGAGGAAACCATTGCCGGTTGCGCGAGCGCGCGCGCCGAGATCGACTTCTCCATCAAGCCGGTCGTGGGTGACGCGGGCGCGGGCAGCCTGCTCATCGCGGAAGGTCGCGACCTCACCGAGCGCCAGGTGGCGCGCGGTGCGCTTCTGGAATCGGAGGAACGACTGCGCTTGAGCTTCGATCTGGCGCCCACCGGTAAGGCCCTGGTCGACCTCGATGGCAGCTTTCTGAAGGTGAACCATGCGCTCTGCAGCCTGCTCGGTTACGACCAGGAAGAGCTGCTGCGCATGGGCTGGCGAGAGATCAGCCATCCTGACGACCTCGAAGTTGGCCGCCAGCTGGCCGAGGACACGGTGGCCGGCAAGCGGCGCGGCTACCGCTTGTTCAAGCGCTATCGGCATCGCGCCAGCCACTGGGTGCATGTGCAGCTGGATGTGAACATCGCGCGCGACACCGAGGGCGCGCCGCTCTATTTCATCGCCCAGATCCAGGATGTATCGGCGCGCCGTCGCGCCGAGGAGGCGCTCTTCGAGGCCAAGGAACTGGCGCAGGTAACCCTCGCCGCGATCGGCGACGGTGTTGTGCGTACCGATGCGAGCGGTGTCATCAGCTACGTCAACGACGCCGCCTGCGCGCTGCTCGGCCGGCCGCGCAACTCCCTGGTCGGTCAGCGCTTCGGCGCATGCGTGACGCTGCATGCACAGGAGGGCGACGACCCGCTTCCCGATCCGGTGGACCATCTGTTGCGTTTGGGTGTCGAAGTCGATGCCGATCCTTTTCCGCGCCTCGCCGCCACCGGTGGCGCCCTCATTCCGGTGCGCTACACGCTGAAGCCGATGATGGGGCGCGACGGTGGCGTGCTGGGCTGCGTCTTCGTTGTCCAGGATGTCTCCGACGCCAGCCAACTCAGCGCGCGCTGGGCGCATCAGGCCCGGCATGATCCGCTGACTGGGCTGCTCAATCGCCGCGCCTTCGAGGACTCTCTCGATGAATGCAGTGACAGCGTCGCCGATAGCGGTGATCTGTCGTCGCGCCAGCACGCCCTGATCTACTTCGACTTCGATCACTTCAAGATCGTCAACGACACCTGCGGCCATAGCGCGGGCGATCGTATGCTGGTGGACCTCTCGCGTCTGCTGCGTCGCCGCCTGCGCTCCGGCGATCAGCTGGCACGGCTGGGTGGCGATGAATTCGCGGCGCTGCTTCTCGATTGCACGCTGGAGGATGCGAAGATCATTGCCGGCAAGCTGCTGGAGAGTGCCCGGGCCTTTCGTTTCGAGTTCGGTGAGCGCCGCTTTGGAGTGACCCTGAGCGTGGGTGTGACCGCGGTCGGCGCCAGTGTCGACGAGACGCTGGCGCGTGCCGATACCGCCTGCTATGTCGCCAAGCACGACGGTGGCAACCGTGTGCACGTTTCTCACGAGCGCGACGCCGGTGTTCGCCGCATGCGGCGCGAGATGGATTGGGCCAACCAGCTGCAGGCGGCGCTGTCCGGGGAGGCCGACCGGCTCGTGCTGCAGCAGCAGGCCATCGTCTCGCTTGCCGACGGCAAGGTGCACGGCCACGAGATCCTGCTGCGCTTCCGGCGGGAGGACGGTGAACTCGTGATACCGGAGCACTTCCTGCCGGCGGCGCGGCGCCTGGGCTTGATGCCGCAGATCGACCGCTTCGTGCTCGCCAGCGTGGTGGATGCCGTAGCTGCCGGACACGCTCCCGAAGGACCACTCTGGATCAATCTCTCCGCCGCCTCGATCACCGATCCCTGTTTCGAGGCGGAGGCGATGATGCTGCTCGATGCAGCCGGCCTGGGCGCAGAGCGCTTGAACTTCGAGATTGCGGAGGGGGGCGTTGCCGGCAACGCGCTGGCGAATGCGCCGTTGGTGAGCGCGCTGCGACACCGCGGCCACGGTATCTGGCTTGACGATTTCGGCACCGGCTTCGACGCCTTCGAGACCCTGCGTCTGCTGCGTCCCGATGGCATCAAGATCGAGGGCCGCACCGTCATGCATCTTGAGAGCGAGCCGGTCTACCGGCATCTGCTCGATGCGGCCTGCGCGGCTATGCGCGAAATGGACGGCTTGGTGGTCGCCGAGGGCGTTGAGAACGAGGCGGCCAAGGCGGAGCTGCTTCGGCGGGGCGTGACCCTGGCGCAGGGCTATGCGCTGTCGGGTGTGGTACCGCTGGCGGCGGGCTGAGCGGCTTCGGCAACCGCTCGTCGGTCGCGGACGACCGCTGAGGCGAGCGGTGACCGGGCGGGGCTCAACGTGGGGCGCGGGGGGCCGATAGCGGAATCGAAGGCGCCGCTGGCGCCCCACCACTGCCCGGCACGCCGGGCCCGCTATAGGCCCAGAGCCACCACAGGAGTCTTCGCCATGCTTTCGATCAACACCAATGTCATGTCGCTCACCGCGCAGCGCAACGTGTCGGCCTCGCAGTCCTCGCTGGCCACCTCGATGGAGCGTCTGTCCTCGGGTATGCGCATCAACAGCGCCAAGGACGACGCCGCCGGCCTCGCCATTTCCGAGCGCTTCAGCACGCAGATTCGCGGCATGAACCAGGCCGTGCGCAACGCCAATGACGGCATCTCGCTGTCGCAGACCGCCGAAGGCGCGCTCAACGAAGTCACCAACAACCTGCAGCGCATCCGCGAACTGGCCGTGCAGTCCTCGAATGCGACGAACTCGCAGTCCGATCGCGACGCCCTGCAGGCGGAAGTCAGCCAGCTGCTCTCCGAGGTCAACCGCGTCGCCGACAACACCAGCTTCAACGGCGTCAAGCTCCTCGATGGCAGCTTCACCGGTGCGCAGTTCCAGGTCGGTGCCAATGCCGGCGAGACCATCACCATCGCCTCGCTGGCTGACGTCAACACCGGCGACATCGGTTCGGTGTCGGCGAACAACGATGCCGGTCTGACGGTTGCGGCATCCACCCTGACCGGCTTCGGCACCGCCTTGTCGGCCGGTGACCTCACCATCAACGGCGTCGACATCGGCGCGCTCTCCGCTGCCGGCAGCACCGCCGAGCGTGCCGGGCAGTTGGCCAACGCCATCAACGAGGTTTCGCAGCAGACGGGTGTGGGCGCTTCCTACGACGCCGCCACCGGTGATCTGACGCTGAACAGCGAGGCAGGGGTTGTGGTGGCCGGTGCGGCCGATGACGCCACCATCACTGGCTACGCGAATGCCACCATCGGCTCGGCCACGACCAGCACCGGTATCGACACGCTGACGGTTGCCAACTTCGCCGGCGCCCAGACCGCCATCAAGCTGATGGACAGCGCGCTTCAGACGGTCAACGGGGCCCGCGCCGATCTGGGTGCGCTGCAGAGCCGCTTCGAGTCGGTGGTAGCCAACCTGCAGACCAACAGCGAGAACCTGACGGCTTCCCGCTCGCGGATTCAGGACGCCGACTTCGCCTCCGAGACGGCCAGCCTGAGCCGCGGTCAGATCCTGCAGCAGGCCGGTACGGCGATGCTGGCCCAGGCCAATGCCGCGCCGCAGAACGTGCTCAGCCTCCTCCGTTAATGGAAGCGGCGGTGCACAGGTATCCGTAGTCCCGAGACGGGGGTCGAGGCAACTCGGCCCCCGTTTTGTCTCGTGCCGGCATCTCCGGCCAGGAGTAGAGAGCAATGAACGAAATCACATCCATCGAGCGTTTCCCGGCCGAGGCCCCGCGCATGGCGCAGGGCATGCCGCCCGCGCTACCGGCTGCGCCGGCCGCGGCGCAGCCGGTAGCGCAACCCGCTACGCCGGAGGCCGTGCCGCAAAGCGCGTCGCCGGCCGACGTCCGTTTCGAGGTCGATCAGGCTCACGAGCGTGTCGTCATCCGCTTCAGCGACCCCGCCACTGGCGAGGTCGTCCGTCAGATTCCCAGCGAAGTGCTGCTGCGCGTCGCCGATATGATCGCCGAGTCTCGTGGCGGCACGGTGGATGCAAGGGTCTAGGAATCGTCACCAGGAACACTCGGAGTACGCCTCATGGCTACGACATTTGCCGGTATCGGATCGGGTCTCGATCTGGAATCGATGGTTACCCAGCTTGTGCAGGCCGAGCGGCAGGGCCCTATCCAGCGCATCAATCGTGTCGAGGCCCGCGCCAACCAGGAAAACAAGGCCTTCGACGCCGTCAACAGCAGCATGAGCGCGCTGCAGAACGCCGCCAAGGCGTTGGAGGACGCAGTCGCTGGTCGCGCCATGAAGGCGGTGGTGCCGGAAGGCGCGGCCTTTTCGATCACTGCCGGTGCCAGCGCAGCTGAGAGCACCTTCGATGTCGAGGTCGAGGCCATCGCGGGGGCGCAGAAGCTGCGCTCGACGGCGCTGGATGCCGAGACCAGCCTGGGCAACGGCACGCTGACCTTGTCGCTGGGTGGCGAAAGCTTCGATGTCGCGGTCGCTGCGGGAGAGGGAACACCGGCGGAAATTGCCCGCGCGATCAACGACGCCGGCGACAATCCGGGCATCCGTGCCAGCGTCATCAACGGTAGCAACGGCGCCTATCTGGTGCTCGCCGCCGAGGAAACCGGCGCGGCGAACACCATGACCGTCACTGCCAGCGGTGGCGACGGCGGGTTGGCAGCTCTGCAGTACACCGGCGATCCTGTTACCGACGGTCTTGAGCAGATCGCCGCGGCGCGTGATGCAGTGATTCATGTCGACGGCGTGCAGCTGAACAGCGCCACCAACAGCTTCGTCGACGTGCTGGATGGCGTCAGCATCGACGTCAGCAGCGCCGCGCCCGGCGAGACGGTGGCCACCATGGTCACTCGTGACGATGACGCCTTGGCCGGGGCCGTCGCGGCCTTCGTCAAGGCCTACAACGACAGCCGCGAGCTGATGGCCGGGCAGACCCGCTACAACCCTGAATCGGGATCGGCCGGGCCGCTGCAGGGTGACGCCGCAGCGCGCGGCTTGACGTCGGCGCTGCGCGATATGCGCAATGTCACCGGCGCCGAAGGCAGTGAGTTGCAGGCGCTGGTGCAACTCGGTATCAGCAGCGATACCAGCGGCAAGCTCAGCTTCGACCGCAGCGCTTTCGATACGGCGCTGGCCGACGATCCCGAAGGCGTGGCGGCATTGCTAGGCGGGCAGGGGCTGGCCGGGCGCGCCGACAGTCGTCTTAGCGGATATCTGGGCAGTGATGGCCTCATCGCTTCGCGCAAGGAGGCCCTCGACAGCCGTTTGGAGCGGGCTTCCAGCGATCGTGAAGCACTGGATCGCCGGCTCGAGCAGGTCGAGCGCCGTCTGCGCAGCCAGTTCGCCGCACTCGACACGCTGATGGCGCAGATGCAGCAGGACAGCAATTTCCTCGCCCAGCAGCTGGGCAGCACAGGCTTCTAAAGTCGGCGCGCGCGCAGCCGATAGCCTGAACAGGTCCACCAGCGAGAACACATCATGTCCGTCGCCTACGCCCGAGCCATGCAGGATTACGGTCGCTCCGGTCCCCTTGCCGCCGCCAACGAGCAGTCACCGCAGCAGCTGGTTGCCTGCCTGCTGGATGGTGCGCTGACCCGCATCGCCGTCGCGCGCCGCGCGCTGGTCGAAGGTGACGCAGCCGCGCGCGGTCAGGCTTCCACTCGCATCATCGAAATCCTCGGCTATCTCGACGGAATTCTGGACGTGCAGGCTGGTGGTGACATCGCCGAGCGCCTGCGTGGCCTCTACAGCTACTGCGTGCAGCGGGTCTTCACCGGCAACCGCCGTGCGGATGACGACGCCTACGCCGAGGTCGCCGCGCTCATCGGCGAGATCAAGTCGGCCTGGGATGCCTTGCCGATGCAGGCCGGAGCCGCGGCGTGAGCGGTCCGACCGAGCTGGCCGCGCGTCTGGGCGCCGCCCTGCAAGGGGGCGACTTCGCGGGCGCACTGGCGCTGGCGCAGTCCAATGGCGAGCAACTGCGCAGCGCGCACGCCGAGGGGCGTCTGGCGCCGGAAGGCATGCGCGAGTGGCTGGATGTCTATCAGGGCTTGATGGCCCACGTCGCCAGCCTGCGCGAGGACACGCGTACCGAGCTCGCCCGCATGCAGGGCAGCCGGCGCGTAGCGCGCGCCTACGCCGATGCCTGACACCGCTCTGACCGCGCGCGCGCGCATGCCGCTGGCGTTCCAGCCGCGGCAGGACGAGGCGCCGACGCCCTTCGTCTCGCTACTGCGACGGCTGATCGACATCGGCGGACTGGGCGGCGTCCAGGAGAGCGAGGAATCCGACGCCGAAACCGGCGCCACCAGCGAAGCCGCGCGCAGATTGCACACCAAGCTCGATCTGCTGCTCTGGATGGGCGCGGAACTGCTCGCCGTTCATCGGCCCTTACCGCCTAACCGGTCGGTTGAGCTCCACTCGGACCGTCTGCTGTTGGAGACGGACGGCAGCGATAGCGGCGATGAACGGCGGTGGTTGCTGCTCTACTGTCTCGACGGGCTGCCCTTGCCGCTGCCGTTGCCCGTGCGCTGCACTGCTGACGGTGATCGCCTGGATTGCACGCTGGACGCACCCGATGCGGCCACCGCAGAACTCTACAGCCAGCTGCTTTTCCGACTTCACCGACGCGAGATCGCCGCCCGTCGCACAAGCTGAACAGCTGGGCGGATTGGCGTTCCACGCGCCTTCGCTGCGACTATGATCGGCATCGTCTGGGTTCTGTCGGGGGCATCAGCCGCTTGCGCATCGCCATTGTTTTCCCGCATCAGTCGGTGGCCGACTTGGTCGCCGCCGGCCTGCGTGCGCAGAAGGGTGTCTCTCGAGTAGACGTCTTGCCCTCGGGCAGCGGTTTCATGCGCGCGCTGCGCACGACCAGCGCGAAGCTGTTCATGCTCGACGGCATGAGCATCAGTGTTGCGCTGATGGTGGATCGCCTCGACCGCATCCGGCGCGCGCACCCTTCCGCCTCCGTTCTCCTACTCGCTTCCGAGTATCGCGAGACCGTGCGCCTCGGGCTTCAGCACGGCGTGACCGGCGTCGTCAAGGCGGATGCCGATAGCGAGCGCTGCATGGAAGCGCTGCGGCAGTTGGACCAGGGGCACAGCTGGCTGCCCGCGGATCTCGTCGGTGAGCTGGTTGGGGCGCGCGCCAAAGGCAACGATCGCAGTGCGGTCGCTGAGTTGCCGGCACGTCAGCGTCAGGTGCTGGAATTGCTCGCCAATGGCATGACCGTGCGCGAGATCGCCGAGGTGCTCGGTATCGGCGTCAAGACCGTGGAGACCCACCGCGCGCGTCTCATGCAGCAGCTCGGTGCGCGCAGCAGTCACGAGCTTCTCGTCATGGCTTTGCAGGGTCGGGTCGAGGTATAGCACCTTCCCTCGCGGTACGCTGGTTCAGGTATCGGAGAAACCCTTACACGGTTCAGGATATCCCCGGTAGGCGCCTGACGTCCCTTAGCCAATGATGCATTCCGCGACGGGAATTCGTCGCTCGCCCCGCGACGGGGTTTAGACAAGCATCGATAAGAGCCTGAGGGGAACGCCATGCCGATGAATGCCGTCCAGCAGAGCAGCAACCGCACCACGGTGACGCCGCAGCTCGCGCGTCAGATCCGCTTGCTCGGTCTCAGCGCCGAGGATCTCGAGACCGAGGTTGCGCAGTGGCTCGCCAGCAACGTGATGCTGGAGTTCGATGTCGCCGAAGAGGACGCCGAGGATGATTCCCTCGACGCGGATGGCGAAGACAGCGCTAGCGAGCTGGCGCTGGATTCCAACTGGGATGAGAGCTACAGCCCCATGGCCGGCGGCGCCGAGCGCTTTGACGCGCCGGCACCGGTGGCGCAGCCGGAGCCGCAGTCGCCGATGGCGCAGTTGACGCGCGATCTGCCGCTGGAGTGCGGCAGTGCTCAGCAGCTCGCTGCGGCATTCACCGTGCTGGCGGCGATCGACGAGCGCGGATGGCTGGAAAGCGATCTGCACGAGCTGGCTTGCGCCAGCGGCCACCCCACCGGCGAGCTGGTTTCGGCCCTGGCTCTGATCCGCAAGCTGGCGCCGCCCGGCTTCGCTGCGCGCGATCTGGCGGAGTCCTTCCGCCTGCAGCTGGATGCGATGGCAGACAGCCCGGCCGTGCGCGACGCGCGTCGCCTGGTCGACGCCGGTCTCGAACGCCTGGCCGGACGCGAGATCACGACCGTGCAGCGCCGCCTGCGCATGGATGACGCCGCGCTCGCCGAGGCGCTGGCCTGCCTGCGTCGTCTCGATCCGCACCCGGGCCGCGCGACCACCGAGGGCGCTCCGGTCTATCCCGACGTCGTGGTAGCGCCCGTCGATGGTCGCTGGACGGTGACGCTCTCCGAATTTGCGACGCCGCGCCTGCGTGTGAATCCGGTCTATGCGCGCGCGGTGGAAGCCGCCGGCCCCGGTCAGGGCGCCATGCGTGATCAGCTGCAGGAAGCGCGCTGGCTGCTGCGCGGCCTGGAGCAGCGGGCCGACACCCTGCTGCGTGTGGCGCACGCCATCTTCCGTCGCCAGTTCGCTTTTCTGGCCGACGGCGACGAGGCGCTGACGCCGCTGATGCTGCGCGAGATCGCCGGCGAAGTGGGCGTGCACGAGTCCACCGTATCGCGCGTCACGCGCGGCAAGTACGTGGCCACGCCGCGCGGCATCTTCGAGCTCAAGCACTTCTTCGGTGCTGGCTTCGGGGTTGGCTGTGCCGCCTCCAACGGCGCGGCGCGGGCTCTGGTTCGACGCTTCATCAGCAGTGAGCGCCCGGGCGCACCCATGGATGACGCCGCCATCGCGGCCTGTCTGGCCGAGCGCGGCATCCGCGTGGCGCGGCGCACCGTCGCCAAGTACCGAGAGGCCATGGGCATTCCGCCCGCTCGCTTGCGCGGCATCGCTCAGCCACTGGCGCTCAGCGCTTGATCTCGAAGCTTTCCTGATCCGCGGTAATCAGCGCGTGCTTGGGCGCGCGCAAGGAGCCCTCTGCATGGTTTACGACACCGTCATGACGCTGGAAGCGCCAGCTGCCCCCACCGATACGGCAAGCGCGCTGCCTTCCCAGAGCGCTCGCGCTTCCGGTCGCGACGCCGTGCGGTCGGCGGCGGCGTCTGCCGGCAAGGTCGGCGACAGCCTCGTCGGCGACAGCCAGGCCATGCGACGCGTGCGCCAGCTGATCGGGCAGGTGGCCGGCTTCGATACCAATGTGCTGATCACCGGCGAGTCCGGTACCGGCAAGGAGCTGGTCGCCCGTGCCATCCACGACGCCTCCGAGCGCGCCGGACGGCCCTTCGTCGCCATCAACTGCGGCGCCATTCCGGCCGAGTTGCTCGAATCCGAGCTTTTCGGCCACGAGCGCGGCGCCTTCACCGGGGCCATTGCCGCTCGCAAGGGGCGTTTCGAGCTGGCCGACGGTGGCACGCTCTTCCTCGATGAGCTCGGCGACATGCCGTTGCCCATGCAGGTCAAGCTGCTGCGCGTCATCCAGGAGCGCAGCTTCGAGCGTGTCGGCGGCACACAGACGCTGAGCTGCAATGTACGCATCGTCGCCGCCACACACCGCGACCTCGAAACGCGCATCGATGAGGGCAGCTTCCGCGAGGATCTCTACTACCGCGTGGCGGTATTCCCCATCGAGCTTCCGCCCTTGCGCGATCGCAGCGAGGATCTGCCCGCGCTCATCGCCGCACTCTGCGCGCGCACCCAGACGCACGACGGCCAGCCACTGCTGATCGACGACTCCGCCTGCCGTGCCCTGGCGCAGTACGGCTGGCCCGGCAACGTCCGTGAGCTGGCGAATCTGGTTGAGCGGCTGGCTGTGACCTGTCCCACCGGCAGGGCCGGGCTGCAGGATCTGCCGCCGCGCTACCGCGGCGATTTTCGTCTGCCCATTGTCGAGGCGCCGACGTCGACTGCCACGCCGGCCGCCGAGGGCGCTACGACGCTGCCACCGGAAGGTATCGACCTGCGCGATCACCTCGCGCGCATCGAGGTTGCGTTGATCCGCGAGGCGCTGACGCGCACGGACGGTGTCGTCGCCCACGCGGCGCAGATGCTGAACGTGTCGCGAACGACGCTCATCGACAAGCTGCGCAGGCACGGCATGACGCCGGACGGCGCTGCTGCGCCGGTGAACGGCTGATGGCGCGGCACGGCGATTGCCCCATGAACAGCGGGACCCTTCGGTGGGGAATGTCTGGCCATGGATGACATCGGAATCAATCGCGTGCTCGGGGAAATGCGGGCGCTGCAGCAGCGCTCGCAGCTACCGGCCGCACAGCCGGTTGCCGAGCCGGCCAAGGAGAGCGGCTTCGTCGACGCTCTGCGCGACGCGGTGCGCGGGGTCAATGACAAGCAGGTGGACGCCGCGCGCGCTGCCGAGGATTTCCAGCTGGGCCGCGGCAACCTCGTCGAGACCATGCTGAAGTCGCAGGAATCCGGCATTGCCTTCCGGGCTGCGGTCGAGGCGCGCAATCGCGCCGTCTCGGCCTACCAGACCATCATGAACATGCCGTTGTAGGAACCACACCATGGCGCAAGGCACTTTTCCCGGTCTCCAGCAGCTCGCTCCCTTCAAGCCGGTGCTGTTGCTCGCCGGGCTGGCGCTGGCTATCGCTGCCGGCATCAGCATCTACATGTGGTCGCGCGGCACGGACTGGACGCCGGTTACCAGCGGCGTCGAGTTGAGCACTGCCTCCGGGGTTGCGCGCGAGCTTGAGTCCGCGGGCATTCCTGCGCGTGTGGCCGCCAGCGGCGACAGCGTGCAGGTGCCACGCACGCAGCTGCACGCCGCGCGCATGCAGCTCGCCGGCAGCGACAATCTGGGCGGTGCCGGTGGCTTCTCCATGCTCAGCGAGTCGCCCGGCTTCGGCGTCAGTCAGTTCATGGAATCGGCGCGCTATCAATATGCGCTGGAGACCGAGCTGGCGCGCACCGTCGCCAGTCTCTCCCCCGTGCGCAGCGCGCGCGTGCATTTGGCCACGGCACGCGATTCGGCCTTCGTGCGTGACCGCAGCCGGGCGAGCGCCTCGGTGGTGGTGGAACTGCGCAGCGGCCGTCGGCTGGACGCCGCCCAGGCCCAGGCCATCGTCAATCTGCTGGCCGCCAGCGTCCCCGATATGGCGCCGGAGGCGGTGACCGTCGTCGACAGTGCCGGCAACCTGCTGTCGCGGCGCGAAGGCGATGAAACCGCCTTCGGCACGCGCGAGCAGTTCGATCTCGCGCGCCAGACCGAGGCCATGCTGGCTTCGCGTATTGTCGGGATGCTCGAGGCCGTGGTTGGCGAAGGGCGCGTGCGTGCCCAGGTGACCGTCGAGCACGAACCGCAGAGCACCCAGCGTGCCAGCGAACGGCTGGACAGCGAAGCCCCGGTGATAACCCGCGAACGGCTGCGCGAGGAGCGCGAGGGCGTCGGTCGGCAGGGCGAGCCCGCCGGCGCGGCGGCCAATATGCCCGGCGAGCCCGAAGCCGCCGCCGGTGAGCCGCCGGCGGGAGCGGCCGGCGATGGGCCCTCGATGCGCAACGTCGAGCGCGATTATGTCGTGGGTCGCGAGTACGTCGTCGAGTCGGTGCCCGCTGGCAGCCTGCGCCGTATCTCGGCGGCGGTGCTGGTCGACCAGATGCCTGTCATCGATGCCGAGGGCAACGCCACGACGCGCGCGCCAGAGCCGGCCGAGCTGGCGCAGCTGCGTCAGTTGGTTGAGGGCGCGATCGGCTTCGACGCTGAGCGCGGCGACCGCCTGAGCATCGAGCACGCCCGTTTCGCCACACCCCTGGTCGGCGAAGGCGCGACACCCCAGGCGGCCTCGCTCTGGGAACAGGCCGTCGATGATGGCTGGCTGCAGATGGCACTGCGCAACTTTGGCGGCGTGCTGCTGCTGCTGGTGCTCATATTCACCGTGCTGCGCCCGACGCTGCGCGCGCTGCTGCAGCCGGTTACGGTCGATGCCGCCACCGACCGCGGCGATCAGCTCCAGCTCGCCGGTCATGGCGAAACGGCCGAGGCCTACGATGAGGCGCCGAGCGTGCGTGAGGCGCCCTACGAACGCCAGTTGCAGGCCGCGCGCAGCGTCGTGCAGCAGGACCCCAAGCGCGTGGCGCAGCTGATGCGTACCTGGGTGGGCAACGATGGCTGAGGCCCTGATGGAGCGTCCCGCCACGGCTGCCGCAGTGCCGGGTGACGGCACGCATCGCGCCGCGGTGCTGCTGCTGTCGCTGGGCGAGGCCGAGGCCGCCGAGGTGCTCAAGCACATGAGCGCGCGCGAGGTGCAGAAGCTGGGCGCGGCCATGGCCCGCATGGGCCCGGTGTCCACCGAGCAGGCGCAGCAGGTCATCAGCAGCTTCGTCAGCGAGCTGGATGGCCAGACCTCGCTGGGCGTTGGCGCCGACGAGTACGTGCGCAAGGTGCTGGCCAATGCCCTCGGCGACGACAAGGCTGATCGCCTCATCGACCGCATCCTCGTCGGCAGCCAGACCAAGGGCCTCGATGCGCTGAAGTGGATGGACGCACGCGCCATCGCCGATCTGGTGCGCAACGAGCATCCACAGATCGTTGCCATCGTGCTGGCCTACCTGGAGCCCGACCAGGCCGCCGAGGTGCTGGGCCTGCTGCCGGATCGCACGCGCGCCGATGTCGTCATGCGCATCGCCACGCTGGAGGGCATCCCGCCCAACGCACTTTCCGAGCTGGACGAGATCATGGAGCGCCAGTTCTCGGGCAACAGCAATCTCAAGGCTTCCAGCGTCGGCGGCATCAAGGTGGCGGCCAATATCCTCAACTTCCTGGACTCCGGCGCGGAGACCGAGCTGATGGAGGTCGTGCGCAGTCAGGACGAGGCGCTGTCCGAGCGCATCGAGGACTTGATGTTCGTCTTCGACGACCTCGCCACCCTCGACGACCGCTCCATGCAGCGCCTGCTGCGCGAGGTGCCGGGCGACCGGCTGCCGGTGGCGCTGAAGGGGGCGGAGTCGCGCGTGCGCGACAAGATCACCGCCAACATCTCCAAGCGCGCCGCCGAAATGCTCATGGAGGATCTGGAAGCGCGCGGGCCGGTGAAGGTCTCCGACGTCGAGGCCGCGCAGAAGGAGATCCTGGCGCTGGCGCGCCAGTTGTCCGACAGCGGCGAGCTGACGCTGGGCAGCAAGGGCGGGGGCGAGGAATATGTCTGAGCCCGCCCGCCGCGCCGAGTTGCCCGACTTCGGCAACATGCGCCGGCCGCCCACGGCGGGCGAGCTGGAGGATCTCGAGACCCGCGCTTACGCCGAAGGCTGGGAGAAGGGCCACGCCGACGGCTTTGCCGCCGGCTTGGCCGAAGCGCGTGGCGCGGCGCAGCGTCTCGACGCTATCGCGGGCGCGCTGGCCGCGCCGCTGGCCGCCGCCGACGCGGCAGCCGTCGAGCAGCTGCGCGAGCTGGCGCTGCGCGTTGCCGGGGCGCTGGCGCGCCACACGCTGGTCGCCCGTCCCGAAGCAGTGGCCGGCCTGCTGCAGGAAGCCGTCGCCGCGCTGGCCGACGCCGAAGGGCCGGTGCACATCACCCTGCACCCGCAGGATCGTGCGGCGCTGCCCGAGTCCATCGCCTTGCCCGAGTCCGTGCGTTGGCACGACGACCCGGATCTGGCGCGCGGTGACGTGCAGGTGCAGCGCGCGGCGAGCGGTATCGACGCGCGGCTGGAGTCGCGGCTGCGTGAGTTGGCGCGTCGCTGGCTGGACGCCGATGACGATGAGGCGGCACACGAGGCGCGCGAATGACGGTCATCGATCCCGCCCAGCGCGCTGGTGCCCTGAGTGCGCAGTTGCGCCAGCTCGGGCGCCGCTGCCCGAATAGCGAGGAATACTTCGTGCGCAGCGGTCGATTGCGCCGTGCCGTCGGACTGACGCTGGAAGCCGAGGGATGCAACGCCCCGATGGGCGCGCGCGTGCAGATTCTCTGCGGCGAGGGGCGCGAGGTCAGCGCCGAGGTTGTCGGCTTCGCGCACGGTCGCACCCTGTTGATGCCATTGGAGCACGCCGCCGGCCTGACGCCGGATGCCGTCGTGCTGCGGCGCGGCGACGGTGTTGCGCGCATCGGCGCGGATTGGCTCGGGCGCGTGGTCAATGCCAACGGGCGAGCCCTGGACGGGCGCGCCGATCCGCGCGGCAGCCGTCCTTCCGACGCGCTGCCGCCGCCGATCAATCCGCTGTCGCGTCAGCGCATCACCCAGCCGCTGGATGTGGGCGTGCGCGCCATCAACGGCGTGCTGTCGCTGGGGCGCGGCCAGCGCATCGGCCTCTTCGCCGGCAGCGGTGTCGGCAAGTCGACACTGCTCGGCATGATGACGCGCAACACCACGGCCGATGTCGTTGTCGTCGGCCTGATCGGCGAGCGTGGCCGTGAGGTTGCCGACTTCGTGCACGACACCCTCGGCCCGGACGGCCTGGCCCGCGCCTGCGTCGTCGCCGCGCCGGCCGATGCGCCGCCGCTGGCACGCCTGCGCGGCGCCTGGCTGGCCACCGCCGTGGCGGAATACTTCCGCGACCGGGGCCAGTCGGTGCTGCTGCTAATGGATTCGCTGACGCGCTTCGCCCACGCCGGCCGCGAGATCGGTCTGGCCACCGGCGAGGCGCCGGCCACGCGCGGCTATCCACCGTCGGCACTGGCGCGGCTGCCGCAGCTCGTGGAGCGCGCCGGCAACGCCGACGGCCCGGGCAGCATTACTGCTATCTACACCGTGCTGGTCGACGGCGACGACCTGCAGGAGCCGGTGGCCGATGCTGCGCGCGCGGTGCTCGATGGCCACATCGTGCTGTCGCGCGCCATCGCCGAGAGCGGACGCTTTCCGGCCATCGATATCGAAGCCTCGGTGTCGCGTGTTATGGACGCCGTCACCGACCAGCCGCAGCAGCAGGCCGCGCGTCGGCTGCGTCGGCTGCTCGCCGCCTACAGCACCCATCGTGACCTCATCACCATCGGGGCCTACAAGGCGGGCAGTGATCCGGACACCGACGAGGCACTGGCGCGCTGGTCGCGCATCGAGGCCTTCCTGCGCCAGGACACGCGCGAGGCTGCTGATCTCGACAGTGCACGCCACGCCCTGCAAGCCATATTCGAAGACAAGGGGACATCATGAGCAAGCGAGAGCCGCTGGACGCCGTCGCCACCGTGCGGCGGCAGCACGAGAACGCCGCCGCCCGTGATCTTGCCGCCGCGCAGGCGCGGCATGCGGCCGAGGAACAGCGCCTGGCCGAGCTGCAGGGCTATCTGCGCGAGTACGAGACGTCGCCTGCGCAGGCTTCCGTGCAGTGGCTGGCCAACCGCGCGCGTTTTCTGAGCCGCCTGCAGGAAGCCGTGCAGGCCCAGCGCCAGCGCCTGCAACAGACCGAGTCGGCGCTGGAGGTGAGCAGTACAAGGCACCTTCTCGCGCGCCAGGACCGCGAAGTACTGCAACGCCTGCAGGCCGGCTATGCCCGCGCCAATGATCGCGACGCTGAGCGGCGCGCTCAGAACACGCTCGACGACTGGAGTGGAACGCGTCACGGCGGCGCCGTGGCATGAACGGCGCCGGCACCATCTCGGGGACGGCCTCGACCCAGCCGGCCGCGCGGCCTTCGGAGCGTGGCGCCAACGGCGGCTCTGACGGCGGCGCTTTCGCGCGCCTGCTCGGCGGCCACGACGCGGCACCCGCATCGCGTCCGCCCGCCCTCGCGGATGAACCCACCGCGCGCCGCACCGAGTCCGCCGGCGACGGCGAGGCCGCGCGCAGCTCCGCCGCAGGACCGGAAGAAGCCGATAACCAACCGGCCCGCACCCCGACGCCCGAAACAGAAGCCAGCGAAGCGAGCGAGAGCGGCAAATCCGAGCGGGCCGAGCGTCCGCGCGTCGGCGCCGAAAGTGCTCAGGAACCGGACCCTGAAGCTCCCGATATGCGTGCCGATGCCAACGCCACCCGCAACGCCGACACCGATAGCAATGCCAACAGCAATGGCGATGGCGAGTCCGACGCCAATGCGGACGCTGAAGGTGAAGCCGAACTGATGGCGGCACTCGTGGCGCCCGCCGAGGGGCGTCGCGCCACTGCCGAGGCGTCGGGGCGCGCCGAGGCGGCGCGAGCCGCGGCGTTGCGTCAGCCTTCGAGTGATGCAGCCGCCGGAGCCGCACGCGCCGACTCCGAAGCACAGTTGCGCGCGGCAGCCGAATCCCTGGCGGCGGCGAAGGCCGTCGCACCCGAGGTGGCGCCCGCCGCGGCGCGCTCGGCGATGCAGACGCTGCCGGCGGTACTGAAGCAGCCCGCGGCGCAGGCCCAGCAAGGCATCGGAGCAGCCAGCGCCGCCGCGAGCGAGAGCCCGGGTGCGGTCATGACGGTACTGCCCGCGAGTGTGTCCACCGCGACCAGCGCGCCGACGATGCCGATGGCTGCGGTCAGCGCCACTTCTCCGCAGCAGCTGGCCGAAACAGCAGTACGACTGATGGTGCAGAGCGTCGCCGAAGGCAAGTGGCAAGCCAGCCTGCACCTGGAGCCGGCCGATCTTGGCCGCGTGGAGGTGCAGATCGGACGTGACCATAACGGGCTCAGCGCGCACTTCGTCACCGCCACCAGCGGCGCGCGCGCCGCGCTGGAGCAGGCCATGCCGCAACTGGCGCAGCAGCTCGCGGAGCAGGGCATGAGCTTGAGCGATGCGTCGGTTTCCCAGCAGCAGAACCGCGGCGGATCGTCGCACGAGACAGCTGCCATGGCTGAAGACGAGGGCGGTAGGGGCAGTGATGCGGAGGTGGCGCTGCCGCTGATACCTGAAAGCGGCGCCGCTCTTCGGGCGCGCGGCCTCTTCGAGGGCTGGGCCTAGGCTCGCGGACCCGCGCTTGCAGCAGTAAGCGCAGCACTAACGATCCGATGGAGCAAGCGCGATGGCCGAGGCCGCGACAGAGCCGAAGAAGGGGGGTGGCGTCATGAAGCTGCTGATGGGCCTGCTCTTCGCTGCGGCCGTGGGCGGCGGCGGGGGCTGGTACTACTTCACGCAGATGGTGCCGGTCGAGGCCTCCGAGGCGGAAACCGTCAAGCGCGCCGACCCCATCTACTGGCCCTTCGATCCGGCCTTCGTGGTGAATCTTCCGGATGGCGCCTATATGCGCTACCTGAAGGTGGATCTGGCTTTGATGACGCGCGACGTTCAGTTGCCCGCGATGCTTGAGAAGCACGCGCCGCTGTTGCGCAACGAGCTCCTGATGCTCTTCTCCAACGCGGAGTACGAAAAGCTGCTGAACGCCGAAGGCAAGGAATCGCTGCGCGCGGACGCGATCAGCAGCCTGAATGCGCGCCTGGTCGAACTGGGCGCCGCCGAGGGCGGTATCGAGGATCTCTACTTCACAAGCTTCGTGATGCAATGAGCGGCAACGATCTTCTCTCCCAGGACGAGATCGACGCCCTGCTCGGGGGTGTCGATTCCGGCAGCGTAGACACCGAAGGCGACGACGTCACCGCCGGCGAGGCGCGTCCCTACGATCTGGCTGCGCAGGACCGCATCATCCGCGGCCGGCTGCCGACACTGGAGATGATCAACGAGCGTTTCGCGCGCCATTTCCGCATCGGCCTCTTCAACATGCTGCGCCGCAGCCCGGAGATCTCCATACGCGGCGTCGAGATGGTGAAGTTCTCCGACTACGTGCATTCGCTCTTCGTGCCTACCAGCCTGAACCTGGTCAAGGTCAAGCCGCTGCGCGGCACCGCGCTCATCGTCTTCGAGCCCAAGCTGGTCGTGACAGCTGTGGACACCTTCTTCGGCGGCGCCGGCAAGTACCCGGTCAAGATCGAGGGACGTGAATTCACGCCGGTGGAGTATCGCGTCATCCAGCTGATGCTGCACCAGGCCTTCGCCGACATGCGCGAGGCGTGGGGGCCGGTCATGCAGCTCGACTTCGAGCAGAGTGGCTCCGAGGTCAATCCGCATTTCGCGACCATCGTCTCGCCCAGCGAGCTGGTGGTGGTCTCCCGTTTCCACGTCGAGCTGGAGGGCGGGGCGGGGGATATCCACGTCACGCTGCCCTACGCCATGGTCGAGCCCATCAAGGATCTGCTCGATGCCGGCCTGCAGTCCGACCGCAACGACCGCGACGACCGCTGGGCGGCGGCGCTGAAGCACCGCATGCAGGACGCCGAGGTAGAGATCTCCAGCGTGCTGCGCACCTCGTCAGTGTCGCTGCGCAAGCTGGTGCAGCTGCAGGCCGGTGACGTCATTCCGCTGGACTGGCACGAGAACCTGGAAGTCTGCGTCGAGGACATGCCCGTCTTCCGCGGCCGTCTGGGTACCGCCAACGGCAATCACGCCGTGCAGATCACCGAGTTCATTCGCCGCGACAACCCGACGCCGTCGCTCACCGCGCTGGCTTCCCCCTCCTCCGGCTGAGTATCCGCATCATGAGCGAAACCGCCAAGACAGACACCGAAAGCGCCACCGAAACCGAAGCCGCGAGCGAAGGCAGCAAGCCCGAGACCACTGCTTCGAAGGGGCCACCGCAGGCGCAGCCGGCGCAGTTCGATCCGCTGCACGACAGCAGTCAGGCCGCCGACAGCGATCTCAACCTCGACGTCATTCTCGATGTCGGCGTGACGATGTCGATGGAAGTCGGCCGCGTGCGCATTCCCATTCGCAACCTGCTGCAGCTCTCACAGGGCTCGGTGGTCGAGCTGGACCGGCTCGCCGGCGAGCCGCTGGACGTCTTCGTCAACGGCACCCTCATCGCCCACGGCGAAGTCGTCATGGTCAACGAGAAGTTCGGCGTGCGCCTGACCGATGTGGTCAGTCCCGCCGAGCGCATCCGCAAGTTGCGGTAATGGAGCCAAGTTCTCTGGCAGACGGCACCGGCGCTGCTGCGCTGCGCGCCTTCCTGGCGCTGCTGGCAGTAGTGGCCGCCATATTCGCCACCGCCTGGTTCGCGCGACGTGTGCGCGGCCGGCTGGGCGGCAGCGCCGGCTGGTTCCGCGTGCGCGCTGCCCATGCCCTGGGTCCGCGCGAGCGGGTGTTGCTGGTGGATGCCGCCGGCGCGCATCTGCTGCTGTCGGTGGGCAGCCAGGGTGTGCGCGTGCTGCATCGCTACGCCGCCGAGCCCGAGCTTCCCGAAGCCGTGCCCGCGCCGAGCTTCGGTCAGGCGCTGGCGCGCATGCGCGGAGAAGCGCAATGACGCGCGCGTTGCTCGCACTGGGGCTGATATTCGTCGCGCTGCCGGTGGGCGCGCAGGAGCTGTCCATGCCGGCGCTGACCATGACCACGCAGGAAGACGGCAGCCAGAGCTGGAGCCTCAGCTTCCAAGTGCTGGTGGCGATGACGCTGATCACGCTGATGCCGGCACTGTTGCTGTCGATGACCGGCTTCGTGCGCATCATCGTGGTGCTGGGTCTGCTGCGTCAGGCGCTCGGCACCGGCCAGACGCCATCGAACCCCATCCTGCTGGGTCTGGCGCTGATGCTAACCGCCTTCATCATGCAGCCGACCGCGAATGCCGTCTGGGAGCAGGCGGCGGTGCCCTATACCGAAGAGGAGATGGACTTCGGCGAGGCCTTCGCGGCCGCGCAGCAGCCTATGCGCACCTTCATGCTGGCGCAGACGCGTGAGTCGGACCTGGCCAGCTTCGCGCAGCTCGCCGGTGACGCGCCCTACGCCGACGCCGAGGCGGTGCCCTTCACGGTGCTCGCCGCGGCCTTCGTCACCAGTGAGCTGAAGACCGCCTTCCAGATCGGCTTCCTGCTCTTCATTCCCTTCGTCATCATCGATCTGGTGGTCGCCAGCGTGCTGATGTCGCTGGGCATGATGATGCTGTCGCCGATGCTCATCAGTCTGCCCTTCAAGCTCATGCTCTTCGTGCTGGTGGACGGCTGGACGCTGGTCATCGGCGCGCTGGCGGGTAGCTTCGGATGACCCCGGAAACGGTACTGACCATCGGCCGCGGCGCGCTGGAGGTGGTCGTGCTGCTGGCCGCGCCGCTGCTCGTCATGGCATTGCTGGTGGGTCTGTTCATCGGCGTCTTCCAGGCTGCCACGCAGATCAACGAGATGACGCTGAGTTTCATTCCCAAGCTCGTCGCGGTGGCGTTGGCCATCATGGTGGCCGGGCCCTGGATGCTCAGCCTGCTGGTGAACTACACGCAGCGGCTCTATACGAGCATCCCCGGCCTGGTCGGCTGAGGTGGAGGGCGTGCTGGCGCTGGATGCGCTGGCGGCGGCCTACCATGGCCTGCTCTGGCCACTGCTGCGCACGACGAGCTTCGCCGTCATCGCGCCGGTGCTGGGCGCGCGCAATGTGCCGGCGCGCGCGCGGCTGACGGTTGCGCTGGCGCTGGCGATCCTGCTGGCTGCGGTGTTGCCGGCGCCCCCCGACCTGGCCGTCTTCTCTGCACCGTGGTGGCTGACCGTGCTGCAGCAGGTTGTGGTCGGGCTGTGCATCGGCTTCGTCTTCCTCTTCGCCTTCGAAGCCGTGGCGCTGGGTGCCGAAGCCATATCCGCAGCATCCGGCCTGTCCTTCGCGCAGGTCACCGATCCGCTGCGCGGTACCAACTCGGGCGTGCTTGCCGGCTTCATGACGGTGATCGTCATGCTCATATTCCTGGCCATGGACGGGCATCTGCGACTGGTCGATGCCCTGGCCACCAGTTTCCTGCTGTTCCCCGTGGGGGAGGCGCTGCCCGGACCCGAGCAACTCATGGTCTGGATGCGTTTCTCGGCGATCATCTTCACCGGGGCGGCGCAGGTGGCGCTGCCCGTACTGACGGCACTGCTGGCCGCGAATCTGGCGCTGGGTCTGGTGTCGCGCGCTGCGCCGGCGCTGAATCTCTTCGCCATCGGCTTCCCGGCGACGCTGCTGCTGGTGCTGCTTGCGATGTGGGCCTGGCTGCCAGCGCTGACTGCGCCGCTGGGTGAGCTCTTCGAGGCCTCCTTCCGCATGGCCAGCGGAGGCGGCTGAGGGTTGGCTGCCCGCTCGCGGTGCAGTCGCGCCCCAAGGTTGCGCGCCCGGTTCGAGCGCGACCCGCGCGTGGAACAGCGCCGCCCGCTGCTTCCGGCGTCAACACACTGAAATAGAAAGGAAAACGCCTACCGCGTCGGAGTTGGCAAGGCCCTTGCGTTCCTGAGAGGAAAGTTTCTTTCTTCACAGGAAATATCGCATGCAGCAGTGTTGCCGTCTCCGCCACCTCCCGCCTTCCGCCGACCCGGGCCGGGGCTAGGGCGGTGTCCTGGAAGCTGCTCAAGCTGGGCTTGCTCGGCACGGCGGGCGAGCCGCGCTTCTTTCCGAAGGCGGCGCCGCTGCGCGAGCACTACGACGTCGTGATCATCGGTGGCGGCGGCCACGGTCTGGCCTGCGCCTATTATCTGGCACGCGATCACGGCATCACCAAGGTCGCGGTGCTGGAGCAGAACTACCTGGGCGGTGGCAACACCGGGCGCAACACCACCATCGTGCGCTCGAACTATCTGACGCCAGAGGGAGTGCGCTTCTACGACACCAGCCGCCGCATGTTCCGCGATCTCTCCGGCGAGCTGGAGATCAATCTCTTCTATTCGGAGCGCGGCCATTACACGCTTGCGCACTCCGACGAGGCCATGCGCACCATGCGCTGGCGCGCCGAGGTCAACCGCCACCACGGCGTCGACAGCGAGCTGGTGGACCGGGAGGCAGTCGCAGCCGGCGTGCCGGGTATCGATCTGGACTGCGGCGGTCAGCAGGCCGTGCAGGGCGCCCTCTATCACGCCCCCGGAGCGGTGGTGCGGCACGACGCCGTGGCCTGGGGCTACGCCCGGGCGGCGGTCGAGCGTGGCGTCGAGATCCACCAGAAGACGCGGGTGACGGGCATCCGCTGCGAGGGCGGGCGGGTGCGCGGCGTCAGCACCGACCGCGGCGAGATCAGCTGCGGTGCAGTGGTTTCGGCCGTGGCCGGATCGACGCCGTCGGTCACCGACATGCTCGGCCTGGACACCCCCATCGAGATCTATCCGCTGCAGGCCTGCGTCACCGAGCCGGTCAAGCCCTTTCTCGACACCATCGTCGTCTCGGGCAGTCTGCACGTCTACGTCAGCCAGTCCTCGCGCGGCGAGCTCGTCATGGGTGCGGCGGTCGATCCGGCCGTGCTGCACGGCACGCGTTCAACCTTCGACTTCGTCGAGGGCCTGGCCGACCGCCTCATCGATCTTTTCCCCTTTGTCGGCCGGCTGCGCGTGCTGCGCCAGTGGGCCGGCATGGCCGATCTGACGCCCGACTTCGCGCCCATCATGGGCACCACGCCGGTGCAGGACTTCTATCTGGATGCGGGCTGGGGCACCTGGGGTTTCAAGGCGACGCCGGTCGCGGGCTGGACGATGGCTGCCACGGTGGCCGCCGGCCGCAACCACGAACTCATCACGCCCTTCGGCTTCGAGCGCTTCCGCGATTTCGCGCTCGTCGGCGAGAAGGGCGCGGCCTCGGTGGGGCACTGATCATGAAGCTGCTCGATCTCCCCATCATCGGCGCGCGGCCGCTATCCGAATTCGTCTACGGCGGCGAGCATCGCCCGGCGCCGCTGGGCGAGCCGGATGGCGCGGCCACGGCCGATCACGCCTTCAACCGCAGCGGCGGCGCACCGGTGCTGCGCGAATGGTGGTGCCACACGCCCACCGGGCGCTGGTTCCTGCTGGAGCGCGACACGCGCAGCGACACCGTGCTGCGCGTGCTGCCGACCGAGGAGGTGGCGCGTGCCCTTCCGACGCTCTGAAGCCGGACCGCGCGAGTGGATCGATCGCTCGCGCGCCATCGCCTTTCATTTCGAGGGACAGGAGTACAGCGCGCATCCCGGCGATACGCTGAGTTCGGCGCTGCTCGCCAACGGCGTGACGCTGCTCGGGCGCAGCTTCAAGTATCACCGGCCGCGCGGCGCCTTCTCGCTGGCCGATCACGACGTCAATGCGCTGTTCTGCACGAAGCAGGACACGCATCTGCGCGGCGATGTCACGACGCTGCGCGATGGCAGGGATCTGTACCCGGTCAATGTGCGCGGCACGCTGGCCAACGATGCCGACCGCTATCTGGATCGCCTCGCGCGCTTCCTGCCGGTGGGCTTCTACTACAAGGCCTTCTACCGGCCGCGCGCGCTCTTCCCGAAATGGGAGCGTGCCATCCGCAAGCGCGCCGGGCTGGGCAGCGTCGACCGCAGCTGGAAGGCGCAGCGCCGTCCCAAGCGCAACGAGCATTGCGACGTGCTGGTCGTCGGCGCCGGCCCGGCCGGGCTGAGCGCGGCGCTGGCCGCCGCCGAGGCCGGCTTCTCGGTGGTCATCGCCGACGACAATGCCCATCCCGGCGGCAGCTTCGACTACCAATGGCTGCACGACGAGGCGGCGCAGCGCACGCGCGACGCGCTGATCGCGGCCGTCACCGCGCATCCGGACATCCGCCTGCTGTGCCCGGCGGTGGCGCTCGGTCATTACGCCGATCATCTGGTGCCGCTGTCCACGCCCGCCGGCATCGTCAAGATGCGCGCACGCGGCGTGATCGTCGCCACCGGCTTGATCGAGCAGCCGGCGGTCTTCCGCAACAACGACCGTCCGGGCGTCATGCTGGCCTCGGGCGCGCAGCGCCTGCTGCATCGCTTCGGCGTCGCGCCCTGCCGGCGCGCCGTCGTGCTGACGGCCAACAGCGAAGGCTATGCCGTGGCCCTCGATATGCATCGGGCCGGCGTCGAGGTCGCCGCCGTCCTCGATATGCGCGAGGGCGAGGAGGCGAGCCCCGCCGCAGCGACGTTGGCGCAGGCCGGGGTGCCGCTGCTGTACGGCCACGCCATCTACGAGGCGCACGGCGCCGAGGCCGTGGAGGCCGTCACTGCCGCGCCGCTGGGTTCGCCCGGTCGCTGCAACACCGTGGGTGCGCAGCGCATCGCCTGTGACGGCGTGCTGCTCAGCACCGGCTGGGCGCCGGCCGGGGCGCTGCTCTATCAGGCCGGCGGCAGCTTCCGCTACGACGCGCATCTGGCCATGCCGGTACCGGAGCGCTGGCCGGAGACGGTGGTGCCCGCCGGTCGTCTCAACGGCGCCTTCACGCTGGCGCAGCAGCAGGCCGACGCCCGCGACGCCGCGCAACGCCTGGTCGCCGCGTTGCGCGGTGACCGCGTGCCGGCCTCTGCGGACCACCGCGACGACCAGGCGCATGGCTCGGAGTGGCCGGTGATCCGGCATCCGGAGGGACGCAACTTCGTCGATCTCGACGAGGACCTGCAGCTGAAGGATCTGGAGCAGGCCGCGCGCGAAGGCTTCGACAACATCGAGCTGCTCAAGCGCTACTCGACGGTGGGCATGGGCCCCAGCCAGGGCAAGCATTCCAATCTCAACGCCATCCGCATCCTGGCCGATCATCTGGGGCAGGGCATCGACGAGACCGGCAGCACGACGGCGCGGCCGATGGTGCGGCCCGTGCGCCTGGAGGATCTCGCCGGTCGCCGGCTGCGGCCGCAGCGTCTGACGCCGCTGCATGAGGCACATCAGGCGCTGGGCGCGCATTTCATGGAAGCCGGCGAATGGCTGCGGCCAGCCTTTTACGGCGATGCCGCCGAGGCCGACAGCGCGATCGCCGCGGAGGTCGCCGCGGTGCGCAGCCGGGCGGGGCTGATCGACGTCTCGACGCTGGGCAAGATCGAGGTGCTCGGTGCCGACGCCGGCCGGCTGCTCGAAGCGGCCTACACCATGCGCATGACCAACATTGCCGTAGGGCGCACGCGCTACGCGCTGATGGTCGACAGCTCCGGCGTCATCGTCGATGACGGCATTGTCGGGCGCCTGGCCGAGGACCGCTACTACGTCACGACCACCAGCGGCCACGCCGCGGCGACCTTCCGGACGCTGAGCCGCTGCGCGCTGGAATGGGGGCTGGACGTGCATCTGCTCAACCGCACCGGCCAGCTCGGGGCGCTCAATCTGGCCGGGCCGGAGGCGCGCCGGCTGTTGGCGCCGCTGGTGAGCGATGTCGGTCTCGACGAGGATGCCTTTCCCTATCTCGGCATCCGCGAAGGGCGTGTCTGCGGCCATCCGGCGCGGCTGGCGCGGGTCGGCTTCGTCGGCGAGCTGGGCTACGAGCTGCATCTGGATGCGCGCGCCACGGCCGAGGTCTGGCAGGCGCTCATGCGCGATGCCGACGCGCCACGACCCTTCGGTGTCGAGGCGCAGCGTCTGTTGCGGCTGGAGAAGGGACACATCATCGTCGGGCAGGACACCGACGGCCTGAGCGATCCCTTCGAGGCCGGCATGGGCTGGGCGGTGCATTTCAAGAAGCCCTTCTTCAACGGGCGCGCGGCGCTGCAGCAACTGAAGCCGCGCATGCGGCGCCGTCTGGTCGGCTTTGCGTTGCCGGCGGGTGTCGAGACGCTGCCGCGCGAATGTCATCTCGTCATCCGCGACGGTGTCATCGCCGGTCGCGTCACCAGCATCGCGCACAGCCCGACGCTCCGGCATCCCGTCGGGCTGGCGATGGTGGACGCGGCGCTGGCCGACAGCGGCGAGGCGCTGCAGATCCGCGGCGACGACGGGCGCATGCATCGCGCCGAGCAGCGAGCAACACCTTTCTACGATCCCGAAGGGCTGCGCCAGAAGGCCGGGGAGGCCACGGCATGAGCGAGCTGCTGCGCATCGAGCGGGCGCTGCGCCTGCATCAGCTGCTCGGGCCGGGCGCGGCGGCGGCGCTGCAGGCCGCCGGCCTGCCTTGCCCCGAGGCCGAGCAGAGCGCCCTGTCGCACGGCGGCGGCTTCGTCGCGCGCACCGGCGCCGAGAGCTATTTCCTCGCCGTCGAGCACGACTTCGCGCCGCTCTTGGCCGCGCCGGCCTGGCACTTCCCGGTGAGCGACACCGTCTTCCGTCTCGAGGGCGCGGGCTGGGGCCGGCGCCTGGGCGAGCTCTGCGCGCTGGATCTGCGCGCCCTCGCCGAGGGTGGCTGGCTGATGACGCGGCTCGCCCACCTCAGCGTCTGGCTCTACCGCCCGCCGGCGACGGCGGCGCTGCTGCTCGGCTGCGATCCCTCCTACGCGCGCTACATGCAGACCACGCTCGAAGCCGTGGCTGCGAGCGCTTCCGATACCGCGAAACCCTGACCACAGGAGTCACACCATGCTGCCCAACCACATCCAGGACATGCTCAAGGAGCACGACATCCGCTTCGTGCTCGCCCAGTTCGTCGACATTCACGGCGTCGCCAAGACCAAGTCGGTGCCGGCGCAGTGTCTGATGGACGTCGTCGAAAGCGGTGCCGGCTTTGCCGGCTTCGCCGTCTGGGGCCTCGGCATGGGACCGCACGGGCCGGACTTCATGGCACGCGGCGATCTCGACACGCTGACGCCGGTGCCCTGGCAGCCGGGCTATGCGCGCATCGCCTGCACCGGCTACGTCAACGGCGAGCCCTATCCCTACGACACACGCTACGTGCTGCAACAGCAAGTCGCGCGGCTGGCCGAGCGCGGCTGGACCTGCCACACCGGGCTGGAGCCGGAGTTCAGCCTGCTGCAGCGCACCGAGGACGGTAGGCTGGCGCCGGTCGACGAGACCGACACGCTGGCCAAGCCCTGCTACGACTACAAGGGGCTGTCGCGTTCGCGCGAGTTCCTGGAGCAGTTCGTCGAGGCGCTGCAGAAGATGGACTACGACGTCTATCAGATCGACCACGAGGACGCCAACGGCCAGTTCGAGGTCAACTACACCTACACCGATGCGCTGACCTCGGCCGACCGCTTCGTGCTGCTGCGCATGGCTGCCGGCGAGATCGCCAACAAGCTGGGCATGATCTGCTCCTTCATGCCCAAGCCGGTCTCCAACCGCACCGGCAACGGCATGCACTATCACATGTCCATCACCGACGCGGACGGCAATGCCGTCTTCCACGACGACGCCGACCCGCAGAAACTGGGGCTGTCGAAGACGGCCTATCACTTCCTCGGCGGGCTGCTCGCCCACGCGCCGGCGCTCTGCGCCTTCGCCGCACCCACCGTGAACTCCTACAAGCGGCTGGTGGTCGGTGGCTCGGCGTCGGGGTCGACCTGGGCCCCGGTCTACATCACCTATGGCGACAACAATCGCTCGGCGATGGTGCGCATCCCCTACGGCCATCTGGAGTACCGCCTGCCCGACGCCGGTTGCAATCCCTATCTGGTCACGGCCTCGCTGATCGCGGCCGGCCTCGACGGCGTCGAGCGCGAGCTGGACCCGGGTCCGGCGCGCAACATCAATCTCTACGATCTCGGGCTCGACGAGTGCCGCAGCCAGGGCATCGGCATCCTGCCGCAGAATCTCGGCGAGGCGCTGGCCGCACTGGAGGCGGACCCGCTCTTCGGCCAGGCGCTGGGCGAGGATCTGGTGCGCGAGTTCATCACCATCAAGCGTGACGAGTGGATCGACTACAGCCGTCACGTCTCGGACTGGGAGGTGGCGCGCTATGCCGAGTTCTTCTGAGCATCCATTCCATCCGCATCGGGAGCGAGCATCATGTGCGGCATCGTAGGGCTGTATCTCAAGGACCCGTCGCTGGAGCCCAGCCTGGGCGCCCTCTTCGCGCCCATGCTGCTGAGCATGGGCGACCGCGGCCCGGACAGCGCCGGCTTCGCCATCTACGGCGACGAGGTGCCGGAAGGCAGCCTCAAGCTGACGCTGCAGAACGAGGACCCCGCCACCGACTGGCAGGCGCTGGCGACGCGCTTCGAGCAGGAGCTGGGCGCGCCGCTGGATTGGTTCCGCAATGCCAGCGCCGCCGTTTTCAAGACCGCGGTCGCCGAGGATGCCGCGCGCGAATGGCTGGCGGCGCAGGCGCCCGGCACGCAGCTGATGAGCGTCGGCCGCAGCATCGAGATCCTCAAGGGCGTCGGCCATCCGCGGCTGGTCGCCGAGCGCTTCTCGCTGGCCGGCATGCGCGGCACCCACATCATCGGCCACACCCGCATGGCGACCGAAAGTGCCGTCAGCATGGCCGGCAGCCACCCCTTTTCCACCGGGCATGATCTCTGCCTCGTGCACAACGGCTCGCTGTCCAATCACAACCGCCTGCGACGCCAGCTGCAGCGCGAGGGCATGCGCTTCGAGACCGACAACGATTCGGAAGTCGCCGCCGCCTATCTCACCTGGCGCATGGCGCGCGGCGACACGCTGACGGCGGCGCTGGAAGGCGCCATCGATGATCTCGACGGCTTCTTCACCTTCGCCGTGGGCACGCGCGACGGCTTCGCGGTTCTGCGCGATCCCATCGCCTGCAAGCCGGCCGTGCTGGCCGAGACCGACGCCTTCGTGGCGATGGCCTCCGAGTACCGCGCGCTGGCGAAGCTGCCGGGCATCTCCGGCGCCCGCGTCTGGGAGCCGGAGCCGGGGCAGGTCTACGTCTGGGAGCAGCGCGGCAGCACGCCGCAGCGCATGGCGGAGACCGGATCATGAAGACGATCAGCCTCGCCGAGACCAGCGTGCGCGCGCTCAACGGCCAGCTGCACGCACAGGCGGCCGAGTGCAGCGAGCGCGAATGGCGCATCACTGAGCCGGACGGTCGGCATGCCATCGCCTGCGGCCTCGATCAGGAACTGGATGTGCGCATTGCCGGCCATGCCGGTTACTACTGCGCCGGCATGAACCAGAAGGCCAGCGTCACCGTCGAGGGAACCGTGGGTGTGGGCGTCGCCGAGAACATGATGTCCGGCCGCGTGCACATCATGGGCAATGCCTCGCAGTCGGCGGGTGCCACGGCGCACGGCGGCCTGCTGCGCATAGACGGCGACGCCTCGGCGCGCTGCGGCATCTCGATGAAGGGCGTGGACATCGTCGTCGGCGGCAGCGTCGGCCACATGAGCGCCTTCATGGGCCAGGCCGGCCGGCTGGTGGTCTGCGGCGACGCCGGCGAGGCGCTGGGCGACTCGATCTACGAGGCCCGTCTCTACGTGCGCGGCAGCGTCGCCTCGCTGGGCGCGGACTGCGTCGAGAAGGCGATGCGCGACGAGCACATCACCGAGCTGGGCGCCCTGCTCGAAGCCGCCGGCGTGGCGGCCGATGCGCGCGATTTCCGGCGTTACGGCTCGGCGCGCGCGCTCTACAACTTCCGCGTCGACAATGCCGACGCCTTTTCCGGAGACGGCGATGGACAATAGCCAGGACGCGTGGACGCTGCGCGAATCGCACAGCTTCGATCGCCACACCATCCACGAGATTCAGCGCGCCGCCACCACCGGCATCTACGACATCCGCGGCTTCGGCGCCAAGCGCGCGCTGCCGCATTTCGACGACCTGCTCTTCCTCGGCGCCAGCATGTCGCGCTACCCGCTGGAGGGTTATCGCGAGAAATGCGCCACTGATGTCGTGCTCGGCGACCGTTTCGCGGAGGCGCCGCTGCATCTCGACATTCCCGTCACCATCGCCGGCATGAGCTTCGGCGCGCTCTCCGCGCAGGCCAAGGAAGCCCTCGGCCGCGGCGCCTCGGCCGTCGGCACCTGCACCACCACCGGCGACGGCGGCATGACCGACGAGGAGCGCGGCCATTCGCGCCAGCTGATCTATCAGTATCTGCCCTCGCGCTACGGCATGAACCCGGATCACCTGCGCGCCGCGGACGCCATCGAGGTCGTGCTGGGGCAGGGCGCCAAGCCGGGCGGCGGCGGCATGCTCATGGGGCAGAAGATCAGCGACAGGATTGCGCAGATGCGCACGCTGCCGATGGGCATCGACCAGCGCAGCGCCTGCCGCCACCCGGACTGGACCGGGCCGGACGATCTCGCCATCAAGATCGAGGAACTGCGCGAGATCACCGACTGGAAGAAGCCCATCGCCATCAAGATCGGCGCCAGCCGCACCTATTACGACGTCAAGCTGGCGGTGAAGGCCGGCGCCGACTTCGTCGTGCTGGACGGCATGCAGGGCGGTACCGCCGCCACGCAGGAAGTCTTCATCGAGCATGTCGGCATCCCCATCCTCGCGGCCATCCCCCAGGCGGTGCAGGCGCTGCAGGAGATGGATATGCACCGCAAGGTGCAGCTGGTCGTCTCCGGCGGCATCCGCAGCGGCGCCGACGTTGCCAAGGCGATGGCGCTGGGCGCCGATGCGGTTTCCATCGGCACCGCGGCGCTCATCGCGCTGGGTTGCAACGATCCGCGCCGCGACGCCGACTACCGGCGCATCGGCTCGGCCGCCGGCTTCTACGACGACTACCACGCCGGGCAGGATCCGGCCGGTATCTCGACGCAGGATCCGGAGCTGGGCGCGCGCCTGGATCCGGAGCTGGGCGGCCGGCGGCTGGCGAACTTCCTGCGCGTGCTGACCATGGAGGCGCAGACCATCGCCCGCGCCTGCGGCAAGTCGCATATCCGCAATCTGGAGCCGGAGGACCTGGTCGCGCTGAGCATCGAGGCCTCGGCCATGGCGCGCGTGCCGCTGGCCGGCACGGAATGGATTCCGGGGCGGGGCTGATGTGATGGCGTCCGATCCTCGCGCCAGGCAGGCGGCCGGGTCGCCGGGCGACGCCTACGTCCCCAAGACGCTGGCGACCCGGCACAGCGACGCCGATCGCGATCACGCCCTGGAGCGCTACATCGGCACCGTGCTGCGCCGCTCGCGCAACGCGCAGGAGCTGACCATCGCCGATGTCGGGCAGCTCGCCGACCTCAGCGCGAGCATGGTCAGCAAGATTGAGAACGGGCAGGTGGCCACCAGCCTCGACGCACTGGCGCGGCTGTGCGGCGCGCTGGGGCTGACGCTGTCGCAGCTCTTCCGCGACTACGACTCGCCGGAGGGCGGCGCGCAGCTGGTCAAGGCCGGCGAGGGGCTGGAGGTCGTGCGCCGCGGCACGCGCCGCGGGCACACCTACCATCTGCTCACCGATCACCGCGGGCACCAGCGCAACTTCGAGCCCTTCCTGATCTCGATGGACGACGAGAGCGAGGCCTTTCCGACTTTCCAGCACGAGGGCATGCAGTTCATCTATCTGCTGCAGGGGCGCATCGATTACCGCCACGGCAAGCACGTCTACCAGCTCGAGGAAGGCGACGCGCTGACCTTCGACGCCAGCGTGCCGCACGGACCCGAGCGACTACGCGCGCTGCCTATCCGCTTTCTCGCCGTCACGGTCTTTGACGAAAAAGCCTGACCCGGCGCGCCGTCGTTACTCGGCGACGGTAGCCACGAGTTCCCGCTCGGCATGCCACCGGTCCCGCAGCGCTGCTCAGCTTCGGGGTTCGGGCCGCAACGGCCAGCGCGCCTGCACGCGATAGGCGCCCGGCCGGCCGGCGCTGCCGGACTCGATCAGCGCGAAGTCGTGCACGTGCCACGCCACTGCGGGCACGGCCATCCGTACCGGTTGCGTGACCCGGCGGCGCAGCGTCAGGTGCGGGCGGAAGGGCTCGTCGGGCAGGGCGATACCGGCTTCGCGACAGACGGTCTGCAACTGCGCGACGAGGGCGGTCAACGACTCCGGCGCTAGGCTGGGCCCCAGCCACTGCACGCCGGCGGCATCGAAGCCATCGAGACGGTCCAGCGTCAGGCTGAAGGGCGCGGCGTCGATCGCATTCGCAGCCTGCTGCAGCGTGGCGACCTGGGCCTCGCTGACGGTGCCGGCGAAGGCCAGCGTCAGGTGCAGGTGTGCGCGCGGCACGTCGCGTCCGGGCGCGGAGTAGCGCGAACGCAGCTGCACTGCGGCATCGCGCGGCGCGTCATCCGGCCAGAGCGCGAAGAAGACCCGGTGCGCCATCAGCACGCTCCGACTGTCGCCGGCCACAGTCCGCGATTAGGATGAGCGCTGGCCGTATCGGGCGCTTTGCCAGCCGGCGGCTGCATCCAGCACGAAAGAAAAAGGAAGTGGAGACGATGAGTGAATCCGAGTGGCGCTTCGAGACCATTGCCGTGCACGGCGGCTATTCGCCGGAACCGACCACGCGCGCGGTCGCGGTGCCGATCTACCAGACCGTGGCCTATGCCTTCGATGATACCCAGCACGGGGCGGATCTCTTCGATCTGAAGGTCGAGGGCAACATCTATTCGCGCATCATGAACCCGACCTGTGGCGTGCTGGAACAGCGCATGGCCGCGCTGGAAGGCGGTGTCGGTGCGCTGAGCACGGCCTCCGGACAGTCGGCGGTGCTCTATGCCATCCAGACCATCGCACGGGTGGGCGACAACATCGTGTCGGCCAGCACGCTCTATGGCGGCACCTACAATCTCTTTGCGCACACCCTGCCGCAGCTCGGCATCGAGGTGCGCTTCGCCGACCCGCGCAAGCCGGACAGCTTCGGCGCGCTGATCGATGACCAGACCAAGGCGGTCTTCATCGAATCCATCGGCAATCCGCTGGGCAATATCAGCGATATCGCGGCCATCGCCGAGATCGCCCACGCCGCCGGCGTGCCGCTGATCGTGGACAACACCGTGGCCACCCCCTATCTGCTGCGGCCCTTCGAGCACGGCGCGGATATCGTCGTGCATTCGCTGACCAAATACCTGGGCGGACACGGCACCACGCTGGGCGGCGCCATCGTCGATTCCGGCCGCTTCGACTGGGCCGCGCACGCCGAGCGTTATCCGCAGCTCAACGAGCCGGATCCGAGCTATCACGGTGTCGTCTACACCGAGGCACTGGGCGCCGGGGCCTTCATCGGCCGCGCCCGCGTCGTGCCGCTGCGCAACACCGGTGCGGCGCTGTCGCCCTTCAATGCCTTTCAGCTGCTGCAGGGCATCGAGACGCTCGGGCTGCGCATGGATCGCATCAACGACAACAGCCTGCGGATCGCGCAGCACCTGCAGCAGCATCCCAAGGTGCGCTGGGTGAGTTATGCGGGGCTGTCGGATCATCCGGACCACGAGCTGGCCAAGCGCTATCTCGGCGGTCGACCGTCCGGGGTGCTGACCTTCGGCGTCGCGGGTGGTCTCGAGGGCGGTGCGCGCTTCCAGGATGCGCTGCAGCTGTTCACGCGGCTGGTCAACATCGGTGACGCCAAGTCGCTGGCCACGCACCCTGCCTCGACCACGCACCGGCAGCTCAACGCCGAGGAGCTGAAGGCTGCCGGGGTGACCGAGGACATGGTGCGGCTGTCGGTGGGCATCGAGCATATCGACGATCTGATCGCCGACCTGGATCAGGCGCTGGCGGCCGCGTAGGCCGCCGGCCCGAGGGCGCCGCTCAGCGCACGACGAAGACGGAAACGTCGGCGCGGGTGGCGATCTTGCCCGCGTTGGAATGCAGGATGTGCAGCTTGTCGGCAAGGCCCGGCACATGCGAGGCCATGACGACGAGATCGACGCCGGTCTCCTTGATGGCGTCCAGCAGCTTGTCATCCAGATCCACGGAGGGGTCGTGGGAGACGATGGCCTTGGCCGAGGTCTTGATGCCGTGCGTGACGCCCTGCTCGTCGGCAAAGGTTTTCAGCTTCTGCTCGAACTCGGTCGGGTTGGCGGCAACCGAGGTGGGCGTATTCCCCGTCACGCCTACGTAGCAGAGATTGGCGTCGTACTTCTGCGCCAGGTGGATGGCTGTCTCCAGCGACTTGTAGAGCTTGTCGCTGTGCTCGAGATCGGTGGGCACGAGGATGGACTTGTACATTCTGATGTCTCCCTTCGGCTTGGTGGTTGCGACCACGGCGATTCCAGTCTAGAGCACGATGGCTCGCTTCGCCCGGTACGGATGCTGGTGTGCAAGCGGACTTGCTGTGGGCGTCAGGTGATGCAAGCATGAAACGCCGCTCGCCGGCCCGAGGAGACACGCGGTGAAACCGCTATCGCTTATCGACAACGCCTTTCTGCTCCTAGAGCAGCGCCAGCAGCCGCTGCATGTTGCGGCCCTGTGCGTGCTGCAGCCGCCACCCGACGCGCCACCGGACTTCGCCTACCGGCTCGCCGAGCGCATGCGCCAGTCCACGGGCGCCGTGCCGCCCTTCAATCATCGGCTGGTGCGGCGCGCTGGAATCAACTTCTGGGAGGAAGCCGACGACTTCGATATCGCGCAGCATTTCGTGCATCTGGCGCTGCCCAAGCCGGGCCGCATGCGCGAGCTGCTGGCGATGATCTCGCGCGTGCACGCCGCGCATCTGGACCGTGCCTATCCGCTTTGGCGCTGTTATCTCATCGAAGGGCTCGCCGACGGGCGCATCGCGCTCTACTTCAAGATTCATCACGCGCTGGTCGACGGCGTCGCCGGCATCCGCCTGCTGATGAAGACGATGGGGCCTGACGCCGAGGCCTCGCTGGCCATTCCGCCGCCCTGGGAGGCTTACACGCGACGCGGTGGCAAGCGCTCGCTGCCGCTGCCGTCACCGGCGCTGCGTGGCGTGGAAACACTGCGCGGGCTGGCGCGGCAGGGCGTGGCCAGTGCGGCTCCCGTATGGCATCGCCTGTCGCAGAGCCGGCGCGACAAGCGTGCCGGCGATCCTGCCTGCGTCGATGCCGCGCAGGCGCCGCGCAGCATTTTCAATCAGAACATCAGCGGCTCGCGGCGCTTCGCTGCGCAGTCCTATTCGCGGGCGCGCGTCAAGGCCATCGCCGCGCATTTCGGCGCTACCAGCAACGACGTCGTGCTTGCGATGTGCGGCTCGGCGCTGCGTCGCTACCTGATCGACAACAACGCCCTGCCGAGCGATCCGCTGGTGGCGGCGGTGCCGGTTTCCACGCGCAGCGACGACGGAACGAGCGGTAACGAGGTCGCCTTCGCGCTGACGCACCTCGGCACGCATATCGCCGATCCGGCGGAGCGTCTGTGCGCGGTCAAGGGCTGCATGGATTACAACAAGGCAGCGCTGCGCAGCCTGAATCCGGCCCAGCTCTACGCTTATGAGGGGCTGCTGTTCGCGCCCAGCCTCTTCGGCCTGCTCACCGGCCAGCGGCGCGGGCGCACGGTGGTGAACGTCGTCATCTCGCATGTGCCGGGTCCGAGCGAGGATCTCTACTGGCAGGGGTGCCGGCTGGATGGCATCTATCCGGTGTCGGTGGTCATCCACCAGATCGCCCTCAACATCACGCTCATCAGCCGCAACGGCGAGATCGACTTCGGTCTCATCGGTTGCCGCCGCACGCTGCCGCATATGCAGCGGCTGCTGGACTACCTCGAAGAGAGCATCGTGGAGCTGGAGAAGGCCATAGGGGTGACCGCCGCGGAAGCCGTCACCGAAGAGGCCTGAGCGCGTCGGCGCAGGTCGGGCTCAGCGGCTCCATTCCAGGCCGAGCAGCAGCGTGTTGCGCTGGTAGGCGAAGCTGTCGAAGGAGCTGTTGTTGTCGCGATATTCGTATTCCAGCAGCGCGCTCCAGTTTCTGCCGAAGCGCCAGCGCGTTCCCAGCCGGGCGGACAGGCGATCCTCGGTGCGCCGCTTCTCGGTGGTGCTGCCGTCCGTATTGCTGAAGCGGTCCGCGTCGCGATACCGGCTGTGCCGGTAAGCGAGCCGAGCTTCCAGGGAGAAGGGGCCGGGCAGGGGCTGACCGACTTCCAGCCGCAGGCGGTGCCGAATCGGCGAGCGACTGAAGAAGGCCTCGGGCTCTTCGAGATCGTCGCGGTCGTTGAATTCGATCCGATAGCCCGTGCGCCACCAGCCGCGACCGAGCCGGCCGGAGGTGCGCAGGCGTGCCCGGTAGCGCCAGCCGGTGAGGAAGTCGTAGCTGTCATCGGCCTGCACGCGCGTGGCCGCTAGCCGGGCGTCCAGATAACGACTGCCGCCCAGAGCGCGCTGCCAGTCGAGGCGTCCGGTGTATTCCTCCTGCAGGCGCTCGTCGTCGATGCGGATGGCGGCTAGCTCGCCGCGGTACTGCAGCGTGCCGCCGGCGAAGGCGGTCTGGCGGCCGGCCGAGCCGCTCAGCAGGGCGGTATTGGCGCGGCGCGTGCTGTCGTAGCGGCGCAGGAAGGCGCTGGCATCGAAGATCCCGGCGCCGCGCCGATGCGAGGCGTAGCCGAAGAGTTCCAGGTAGCCGTCGCTGTCGGTATCGCCGCGGTTGATGTCGTTGAGCAGCGAGGGGTTGCCATCGAAGCCGCCGCCCGCAAAGGCGTAGACGCTGGTCTCCCGGATGCTGCGCGTCCGGCCCAGGCCGGCTTCCGTGAGCCGCCGCAGCGCATCGGTGTCGGCGCGGTCGCGGGCCTGCTGGTAGCGACGCGCTGCCTCGGCGTCGCGCCCGCGGCGCTCTGCGATCAGGCCGAGGTGATAGCGCGCCATGGCGTCGAATCCGGAGGTGTCCGCGAGGCTCTCGAAGGCCGTCTCGGCGCGATCGTAGTTGCGCAGCTTGTAATGCGTCAGCGCCATGTTGAAGTGGAGCTTGGGCGTGTCCATGCCGGCATCGCGCGCACGCTGAAAGGCGCCCAAGGCCTTCCGTAGCTCGTCGTTACGGAAGTGCGACACGCCTTCGTCGAAGTGGTAGCGGCCGCTTTCGGCGGCTGCGCCTGTAATCGGCATGCCGATGCCGAGTTGAAGGGCGACCAGTACGAGCGCCACTGCGCGGAGGTATCGAAGACCTGCCGATGGGCTTGCTGTCACGCCGTTGCTCTCCTGTCGCAAATATTTTCGTTATGTACGCGAAAAAGGAGCGGCGTCTGCCGCTCCCTTCCCACCATCCGATACTGCGATGGTGACTGTAAAGGCGCTCGACGGGTGTTAGCTGTTGCCGCTACCGAGGCCTTCAGGCCGGCCTGCACCCTCCGGGCGGCCCGCCCCTTCAGGGCGCTCGGCGTTGTCGGGGCGTTCCATGTCCTCCGGGCGTTCGGCGTCATCCGGCCGATCCATGCCGTCGGGGCGGATCATGTCATCGGGACGGCCAGCGTCGTCCGGGCGCCCGGTGTCGTCGGGACGACGGTCCTGGGCGGCCTCGGCCTGCTCGCGGCCGAAGGCTTCGCCGTCCTCGCGTGCCTGCCGTGCGGTTTCCAGGCCCGCGCGGGAGGCTTCCTGCGCCTGCTCGCTGGCCTGTTCGGGCAGCGCAAGCTCGGCCTGCGCATCGGCCTCGGCTGAGGCATCGGTGTCGTCGCCGACTTCCGCGTCGGCTTGGCCTTCCGCATCGGCTTCCGCGGCATCGGCGACCACGGCTTCGACATCGGCGGAGACCGAGGCGTCGATGTCGACGACGTCGGAGGGGGCCTCGGTGGCGTCCATGACGTCAGCTTCGAGGCCGTCGAGACCCTGGGCGTCCTGGGCATGGACGGTGGAGAAGGCGAGTGCGGCGGCTGCGGCCAGCAGCATTGCGGGTGTCTTTGGCATGTGTCTGCTCCTGATTTCGTGCGAGAGGTGAGCCGACGTTCCCGGTTGGATCAGTGCCGAATTTGTCGCTCGTCCTCTACACGAGGAGGTGCCACGATTCGTTCCATTCCCGCGCCGGGAAACGGCCGTTGAACCCCACTCCGAAAGCAGCGACGCCCCGAGCTGTTGTCAGCCCGGGGCGTCGCTGCTGCGCATGGCCGGGAAGGCTGCAGAGGTCGGGTCGGCTACCGCCGTTGCTACGGCCTACCGCCAACGTCGTCGGGGGCATTGCCGCCCACGCCGTCCGGGCGGCTGTTGTCCGGCAGATCGGGTTGCTCGCCGGTGGGCGTTTCCGGTCGGTCGCTGCCTGGGTTTTCCGGGCGGTTGCCGTCACCTGCGTTGTCCGGTCGATTGTCGTTACCGTTACCGGGGCGACCGGCGCCGTCCGGCGGGCCGACGCCCTCGGGCGGCCCCTGGCGCTCGCGTGCCTCTTCGGCGGTTTCCTGGCCGAACTCGGCGCCGCGGTCGCGTGCCTCGGCCGCGGTATCCCGCCCCGGTATCTCGCTGCCGCCATCGCCGCTGTTCGGGCGCGCGGCGTCGGGCAGTTCGATGCGGCGGGCGGCATCGTCGGGCCGTTCCTCGGCGCCGATGACATCCATTTCGAGCCCGTCGAGCGGGTCGGCGTAGACCGCCGGCGCGGCCACAACGAGGGCGGCGCCCACCAGGAAACTGTAGAAGGCCTTATGCATGAGGGTCACTCTGGGGCTTGGTCGCGATGCTCGCGAGAAGGTCGTTGGCATTGTGACGATTCAGATTGGCGCCATCCATCTTCCGGGCGCGCAGGTTGACACTGAAACTCCGCGTGCCGCCGCCGTAGGAAATCGTGGCAACGACGCTGCCTTCATCGCCCAGCAGACGCACCGGCAGATCCAGCGTATTGGTGCCCTGGGCGAGGTCGGTGGTCCAGCGCAGCTCGCGCTGGCCCGGGTAGCCCTCGATCTCGACGCTGTCCGAAGCTTCGAGGCGGATCTCCGCATTCTTGAGTTCGCCCGGGCTGCGGAAGGCGAGCTGCACCGACTGCGTGACATTCGGCTCGAGTACCACGGCTTCCATTGCGTTCAGCGGCTGGGGCTGCCCGCTCCAGGGCGACCAGAGCACGCCGATGGCGACGCCGAGCACGAGGCTGGCGGCTGCTGCGAAGCCGCCCCACTGCCGGTGCCTGCGGCGGCTGTCGGCAGCACGGAGCGGCGCCAGCAGGCGATCGTTGCGCTGGCTGTCTGCGGGCACATCCTCGCCGAGGGCGCGGAGCTGTGCCCGGAACCGCCGCTCGATGGCCAGCTGTTGCGCGCAGACGGCGCAGGCCTCGGCGTGGGCGCGCAGGCCGGTGTCGTCGGCGATCTCGCCGTCGAGCCATTCATCGATATGGGTGCGGAATTCTTGACAGTTCATGGCATCACTCTCCAGCCCTTACACGCTCTTCGGGGACGCAGGGTTCCATCAGCAGCGCGCGCATGCGGGCGCGGGCGCGGTGCAGCCGGGACTTGAGCGTGCCCAGCGCGATGTCGCCGTCGCGGGCCAGCTCCTCCAGCGAATAACCTTCGATGTCGTGCCAGGCCAGCACGGCGCGATGTGCGGCGCTCAGTTGCGCTATGGCCGCGTTGAGGCGCTCGCGGTCGAAGCGCTGCTCGGCTTGCGCTTCGGGTGTCTGCTGAGCGTCGCCGGGCCACTCCTCGAGCACGGTTTCATCAACATCGGCAATGTCCAGCGGCGTTCGCGTGTGCCGACGCACTTCGTCGATGTAGAGATTGTGCAGCGCGCGCGCCAGCCAGGAACCGGCTTGATCGAGTTCCTCCAGGCGCTGCTCGCGCTGATACAGCTTCAGCAGCAGGCTCTGGACCAGATCCTCCGCGCGTGCGCTGTCCTGCGTGAGCTGCCGGGCGTAGCGGTACAGACGGTCGAGATGCGGCCGCACGCTTGCCTCGAAGCGCTTGCGACGGCTCTCGAACAACTGGCTGACCCGGCCCATTTTCATAGCCCCCTTACACGCTGAGACGCCCGGAATCGTTCCATCCGGGCACCGCCCCCGGGTCGACGATACACGCGCGAAGTCCGGGCGCTAAACCGGAAGCGCCTCAGTCGTAATGGCTCCAGAGTCGGAGCACTTTCACGACCCGCTCCGCTTCCAGCACCTGGTAAACCAGCCGGTGCTGGATGTTGATCCGCCGCGAATAAGCACCCGAGAGGTCGCCGACCAGCTTCTCGAACGGTGGGGGCCTTTGAAAAGGGTCTTCAGCGAGGATGGCCAAGAGCTCCTGTGCCTTCGGCTTCAAGCCGCTGGCGGCCAGCTTCCTTGCATCCTTCTGTGCCTGCCGGGTGTAGACCAGCCGCCAGCTCACCAGTCCAGATCCTCATCGCATTCATCAACCGGGGCCGCCATACCTTCCCGGATCGATTCACGCATGCCGGGTACCGACAACAGATAGAGCGTCTCCTGAATCGCCTCCCAGTCTTCTTCTGAGACCAGAATCGCCTTGTTCCGCTTGCCGGAAATCAGCAGCGGCTGGTGCGAGGACGCCGCTTCGTCGATGAGGCGATACAGATTGGCGCGGGCTTCGCTGGCCGTGATGGCAGACATGGCAGAGACCTTCTTCACTAAGGGACCCCGCAGGATAGTACGGAAAAACGTACGTACGTCAAGAAGTACGTTGTATCGGACGCACCTTAGTAGTGGAGGAAGTGTCAGTCACCGCTGTGAAAACGTTCAGGGGCAGTTCAAGCCACTTGCGCTGAAATCAAATCGCAGTCAGGAGTGGCGCGTCCACATAGCTGCGCCGTTTTCCCGTCAAGACAATCCATAACAATCACTGGGAGTGATTATGAAAAAGCACATTGCCACTATCTCCGCGTTTGCGCTGACCCTCGCAACCGGCCCCGCTGCTGCCGACGGCTTGCTCGGCCTTTCAGGCGGCGCCGACGTCAAGATCGGCGTCAACGCCGAGTCCTCGCTCGGCAAGCAGTTCAAGGCCCTTGATGCCGATGGCGACGGCGTCATCACCAGGAACGAGGCCGAGGCGAACGCCGAGCTGACTTCGAACTTCGGTGCCATGGATGACGACAACGATGACGCCCTGACCAGGGCCGAGTTCAAGAGCGGCCTCAAGGCACGCGCCGAAGGCGCCGGCAACGCCGCAGCGAATGCGGCCGACAAGGCCAAGGCCAGCGCCAGGGCCGGCGCCGACGCATCCGCGGACGCTGCGGCCAAGAGCAAGGCCAAGATGGAAGCTGGCGTCGAGGCCACCGGCGAGGCAGCCAGCGAGGCGGCCTCCAAGACCAAGGCGGGCATCAACGCGGGCGTTGAGGCGACGGCGAACCTCGGCAGCAAGCTTACCGAGCGCTTCCGCTCACTCGACGAGAACGGCAATGGCCTGATCAGCAAGGCTGAGGCCGATGCCAGCGCCGACATCGCCAGCAACTTCGAGGCCGCAGACGACAACGGCGATGGCGTGCTCACGGGCGCCGAGTTCAAGGTGGCCGCCGAGGCCGACGCCGAGAAGGAAAGCGGCGGTTTCTTCAGCAATCTCTTCGGCGGCTGATCACAGCCTGCAGCCAAGGCGGGCGCCCGCTTCCCCGGCATTCGCCACATCGAGCCCCGCGCAGTGCGCGGGGCTTCTTTGTTTGGAACGCTGGTTCCTGGATGACCGCTTTCCTCACAGCAGGCTTCCGCTGCTGAGAGGCCGATCCAGGCTGGGCTCAGAGCAGATACATCCGTAGGGGCATCCAGAGCCCCATGGCGATCATGATCAGGTTCTCCGTGAGGGAGACAAAGCCGAGGGGCACATTGCTGTTGCCCCCTACGCAGGCGCACTTGAGTTCGCGGCGATCCATGTACACCGCCTTGAACACCGATATGGCGCCCACGGTGCCGATGAACAGCGCCACCGGAGCCGCCAGCCAGGTCAGCGCACCCGCCAGCATCAGGATGCCCGCGAAGGTTTCGCCGAAGGGATAGAGGTACCCGTAACCCACCTGCTTCTGCGCCAGCAGGTCGTAGTTGAGAAACATCGTGCTGAAGCTTTCCACATCCTGCAGCTTCTGCAGCCCCAGCAGGATCATGGCAATGGCAACGAACTTCTCGACGGTCATCAGCGAGAACACCGCGCCGCTGAAAAACCACATGATGGCGGTGGCCATCAGCAGAGCGGTGCCGAAAATGGCGATCACCGGCTGGTAACTGGTCTCGTTGTCGGGGTTGTCGAGCCCTAAATGCACACGCAGCTCCTCGTAACCGCCGACGCGCCGGCCGTCGATGAAGGCCTGCGGTGTGGTCTCTACATTCTGTTCCTGCTGGAAGGCATCGACCTCTTGCCGGGTGGTCAGCGGATGGTCCTCTACCCGGTAGCCCTTGCGCTCAAGTAGGAATTTGCTCTTCAGGCCAAACGGACACAGATGCTCCGACATGACCATTCGGTAAAGCTGGGCGGTCTTGCCCTGGTCGCTATCTGCCATGGTGCTTGCTCCTCAAGTTGACTGCCGAGATGGCCTGTCACGTCCGGCACTTCGCCGCCTGATCGAGGTTATCCGGTACCCCGATGGCGCGCACCGAAGCGGCGAATGTGGCGTGCACTTCACGTCACTCGGCGCAGCAGCGCCGCGTCATTCCCTGCCGCTGAAGCTGCGTTCCTCGCGGTAGGGTTGCTCGGCGGAATCCTGCACGAGCACGCGCGCATCACGACCGCGCTCCCGGGAATTCTCCGCCGAGAGAATGGCGGCCGAAACGGCGGCTTCCTTGCTGTCGTAGCGGGGGATGTCGGCGTCCCCCTGCGCCTCGTCGGTGGTCAGTTGCCAGTGGCTTTCCTTCGGCGTGACGTAAAGCGTATCTCGCGACATTGCGGTAACGATCCGATGCATTGAAGGGGCACCGTGGAGTAGACGCCTGATCTTGCGATGAACAGCGCTTCAGTTCCGGGAAGCTGGCCGCTGCGCATGGTCACGGACATCCTGCAGGATCCATTCATCGACCGCGGTATCGTCGGAACTACCGTGGAGCACGTTGATATTTCCGGTGCCCTCAATGACCACTGCGCGGATGGCGCGGCGATCATGCACATTGGCTTTGCGCAGGTGCGTGCGCAGATCGTCCTCCGTTACGCGTGCCACGCGCATGTTCTCTTCCTTGACGATTCCGCCCGGCCCCATCAATAGAATCGGCGTGTTGTCCGTCGCCTTGGCAATGCCGCTGAAGCGTCCACGCAGGCGCGAGACCAGCAACTGCAAGCCATAGAGTGTGGCAAGGGCCACCATGCCCTGCAGCAGCGGCGGATCCTTCGACGCGACCGTGGTCGCGATCATCGAGCCGACCGCGATAGTGACTGCGATGTCGAATGTCGACATCTGCGCGAAGCTGCGTACGCCCGACCATCGCGCGAGGACGAGCGTCGTGCCGTACATGCCCAGCGTGCCCAGCACCACCCAGAGCAGTGGCGTAAGTCCAGGGGCGGTAAACCAATCGATCCACATAGTAGGCTCCTGATGATGTGCAGCGCGCTAGTAATGAGCGGGGGAAGATTGCGGCGCGTCCTTCTGGGTCCTTATTGCTCCGCTGCGCTGGAGGGCGGCGGTCAGGCTGCGGCTGAAGGGAGAGGCGGGGGCACTCCTTGAGGGCTCTGGCGGAAGCGCCCGGAAGGACCGTCACACGCCGAGCCGTCGCGCCGGGAAGCGGCCATCGGAAAGACGTTCTGCCGAGAGCGGGCCTACCGAAGATGCCGCCTGCTCCGCCGCAAGGGCTTCAGGTGTCGGCGAACATCTCTTCGGGCGTGCGTTGCCAGATCAGCTTCTGCCCCTCGTCCTCGCCCAGTAGGGTGATGGGGTCGGCGTTGTCGACGTGGCCATACAGCCCGCGATAGACCGAATACCCGCAGAGCTGCTGCAGCCGCTTCGGGAACTGCCGCGCCGTTTCCAGCGGGATGCCGAGCTGCTGGTTCTCCTGCTGGCGCATGAACCCGGCGGCGTAGTAGTTCGCCACCGCGAAGCGGCGCTCGTTGCTGCGGTTCTCGCCGCCGGCGTGCCAGAGGCTGCCGTGCCAGAAGAGCAGGCTGCCGGCCGGCATCACGCCCGGCACCGTGTCGCAGTCGATGTCGTACTCCGGCATGCCGGAGGCCTTGTGGCTGCCGGGTACGAGGCGCGTGGCGCCGTTCTCCTCGGTGAACTCGGTGATCGCCCAGACGCAGTTCAGCGTGAAGGCTTGGTGCGGCTTCGGCACGGGAATGAGCTGGTCGTCGGCGTGAACGGGCTGCGCCCCCTGGCCGGGCGACAGCGTGATCGCGCTCAGCGAAGAAAGCTGCAGCTCCTCGTCCAGCACGCGCTCGGCAAAGGCCAGCGCTGTCGGATGCACCGGGATCTCCCAGAACTCCGGACCGTGCACGAGCAGGTTGTAGATGCGCACCGTGCGCTTGCCCTCGAAGTCGGTATCGCGAAAGCCGAAATCCTGTTCGCGCTCGACCCGCAGCAGAGCCTGCTTGATGGTCTCCACCTGTGCGGGATCAATGGCGTTCTCGAAGATGACGAAGCCATCGCGCTCGAAGTCGCGCAGCTTGGCGTCGATGTCCCAGTCGGCTGCCGGCATGCTGTTCTCCTCCTTCTTCTTGGTATGCCCTGTCAGCGCATAGCAGTAGGCGCGACGGGGACAAACTTGCACGGAGTGATTCAGCCCCGCAACCGCAGCATGGTTGCGCGTACCCAGAGCTTCCGCGTCGGCATTAGCCCCTTATGGGCCGAGGGGGCGGGCTGGTTGTTCCCGATGGCCCTGTTGTGCCGGAATCCGTCATCTCTCCGACTGGTGGCCTCTCCCCGACGGCTCATCGAGGCTGCTGCAGACATCTTGGTACCGATGATGCAGCCTTCACCTTTCAGCGACTTTTTGGTCACATTAGTGCTGCTACCTTTCCTGCCATTCTTCGAACAATGATGATCGATCAGTGGAGGTATAGGGATGAGAGCGCTCTTCAATCAAGCACCGCTGTTGATTCTGACGGTGCTCCTGATTGCCTTTCCACTTATTACAAAAGCAGCTGAAGCGCCCGGGGCCCTGACTTTCATCGTTAAAGATCAGAACACCGATCGGCCGCTCTCCACCGCAATAATAACGATTACGGAACGGGCGACCTCCTCCACACGATCTGTAGCCACCGACGACCAAGGCCGCATCGTCGTTGAAAACCTCGACCCCGGTCTCTACTCAGTGGGCGTCGCAAAAGATGGGTTCGCTTCATTGTATGAGCCAAGCGTACGCGTGGTAACCCGCAAAAACACCAAGCTCGAGCTCGAACTTAGTCGTCCCTGAAGATTCCTTCACAAGCTCGCTTCCGGCGCCATAGCCCTGCGGTCCGGCGTGGTGAGCGGCAGTAGCGCGGCCAGGATTTGGGCCCAAAAAGCGATGATCCAGCGCATCAGCCACCGTAGGTTATAGCCGGCAGCGGCCAGCACCGGGTTCATGGCATCGCCGAGCGCACCCTTGAGGTGGCAGCGGCGCATGCGGTTCTCTTCCTTGAGGTGGCCGATGGTCGGTTCGACCGCCTGTCGGCGCTTGAGCAGGCGTTTCTGGCTGGGTGTCAGGGTCTTGGGCTTGCCGCGATGGATGACGGTGACGCCTTCGGGCTGCCTGCCGCGATAGCCGAGGTCGACGATGGCGGTAGTCGGTGAGATGCCGGTGAGGATCTCGGTCTGTTCCAGATGCTCGGCCAGGGTGTCGCCGTCATAGGGATTGCCGGGGAAACTGCGGGCACCGACGATGAGGCCTTTCTTCGCCGTGATGGCGATGCCGGCCTTGACGCCGAACTCGTAGGGCTGCCGGGCTTTGCCCTTGCCGATGCACTCGACCTCCGGGGCGTGCAGGGCGTAGAGCTTGTTTTTGTCTTTCTTCTGCTGGCTGCGGATGCGCTCGGCGCGCGCCAGCAGCGTGGCGAGCTTGTCTTGCTGTTCCGGGCTGGCTTTGCGTTGGATGTCGCGGATCAGCCGGCCGAGGATGGTGCGCTGCTTGCCCAGCACGCGCCGTAGGCGCTTGTACTGCTTGGCGTGGGCGTAGCCGCCGGCGCGGCGGCGCAGGCTGGGGCCGATGCGAGCGTAGCTTTGGCGGAGATCGATGCCTTCGGATCTCGCGGCTTTGACCAGCTTGTAGCGGGCAATCTCGAGCAGGCGGCTGTCGGTGGGATAGGCCACGGCCTTCTCCTGCACGGTGCTGTCGATGACCACGCGTTCCAGATCCCGAGGCCGGATGGCCTTCATGGCCTTGGCGGCTTCGATGGTCTGGGCCAGCAGCTCTTCGACACCGGCTTCGCCGAGGCGCTGGCGGAAGCGGGTCAATGAGGAGGGGTCGCAGGGCAAGGTGGTCTGAAAGTAGACCTCGCCGCAGAAGTGCTGCCAGTAGGGATTCTCCAGCCAGCGGGCACAGACCTGTTCGTCGGACAGGTTGTAGGCGTGCTTGAGATACAGCAGGCCGACAACCAGGCGCATGGGCAGCGCCGGGCGGCCCGCACCGGCCGGCTCCGGTGGCAGCACGCCGGAGAGCCGCTCGGCGATGGCCTCCCACGGCATCTTCTCGGCCAGCTTCACCAGCGGGTGCTCATTCCCGATCATCTGATCGAGCCGCGCCCGAAACAGATCGTCGCTTCGTCCTTCGGGGCCTTCGCAGGCCGCAGGCTTGTGGCGCATCAGCAGGCGTCCAAGTTTTGCAAGGTTTCGAGGCCCATTATCGCCTTTGCTGGCGATTTCTGGAAGCAGATATCGCTACTTTCTCGCGCCTGATCAATGGGTTGCGGATTGTTCAGGGCCGACGAACTTAGAGAGCAGCTATTCGAGATCGTTGTCCGAGAATGGAAAACTGACCCCCTCGAGTCACCTAGCAGCGTCTATATAGATCGAGAAGCATTACGAAGTGCAGTTGGCGGCGGCGCAGATCCACTCCTCTCTCTTGACGGCTTGCCTGGCCTGGCATCCGCCAGTGAATTCGCCAGCTTTAGCGTGCGCGGCCGTGGGCCAAGAGATAACTTGATATTCGTTGATGAATTCCCCTTCGATAAAGCGATACACTTTGACGCGACACTTGGTGAAGAAGAAGATGTCGGTGGGGGCGGGCGGTTCTCCATTTTCGCACCGAACGTTATCAGTGGTGCAGAGTTTTCACCGGGAGGCTGGGGAGCGGCATATGGTGGCCGCGCGGGATCATTACTCAAACTAGAAGTCGCTGACGGAAATCCAAGCCCATCAGCGAGCTTGCGGCTCGATCTAGCGGGCTACGAGGTGGGTTATGACGGCCCCGCCGGAATTACTGAAGGCTCAACTTTACTCGTTTCTGCCCGACGGCTGGATTTTGGTGACTTGTTTGAAACCATCGAAGAACTAGACATCGGGGAGCCTGTCTTAAGGGACATCCTTATAAAGTCTGTCGTACCAGTCAGCCAGGACAACACGTTAGAAATTCTGATGATAGATACACGCGAAGACTTTACTCGCGACGTGAACAACGTGTTCGAATCACCAAATTTCGAAGATGCTTCACTTCAAGACTCCGAACAAGATAGTGATTTGTATGGTCTGACATTGCAATCCTTGCTCGGCGATAATGCTGTCTGGTCCAACAAGGTCTACTATCGCAAAAGCGACAAGGTCAGTTCAGAGGGCGAGGCATTTCCAGATTTGGCACCTTCGGGGTCGCCCGCTTCCAGTTTTCCGGTGCGGGAGGACATCATCACCATCGGAGAAGCTGAGACGGAGATAGGCTGGCGAAGTGACTTCGAGACCCTTAATAGATGGGGAATTTTCAGTAGCGGTATTCGAGTAACGGAGCTTGAGCTAGTCTATGAGACAACCCTCGATGGCGACTGGATCCGGTTTGTTTATGACAGCGATGACTTTAGACCAGACTCAGAGCAGAAATTTATTGTGCTGACGCCAGAGAACACCGACTCCTCACTCAACCAGACAGAAACGAGTTATGCAGGTTACGTAGATCAGGTCTTTGAATTCGGTGATTGGAGCTTTGGCGCGGGCGTACGGGTTGAGCGGGACGGTTTCGCGAGAGAGAGTTTCGCGTCGCCGCGTTTCAGAGTCAATTGGCGCCCGAGCGGAACAATCAGATATTTTGCGACCGCAGGACTCTTTCACCAGTCTCCACGTTATTTAGAACTTGCCGCGAACGATTCGAACAATCTGGATAACGAAAGAATCACTCATCGTAGCTTAGGCGTTCAGTGCTTTCCCAACAGAAACTGGTCGATATTGACGGAGACGTATTACCAAAGCCTGGACAACTTGATCGTAGACCTAGATCGAGTCAACGGAACCTTTGCGAACATCGGTGAAGGCAGATCGTACGGATTGGATATCGTGGCCGACGGCATGATTCGCGAAGGCGTTTACGGGACCGCGACCTATTCTTATAACAATGCAGAGGTTGACCGAAAGGACGGTCGCGGTAACGTGGCAGCCGAGTTCAGCCGCGACCACGTCGCCACACTCGGCCTTACCTGGGAAATCAATGACAGGTGGAAGGTCGCGGTGCGCTACAAATACCTTTCCGGGAGGCCAGACGACGAGTTTATAATTCACCCAGACGTCTTGGGAGACGGGGAACCTCTACGCTTCTCTAAAGAGATCACCGAGCGCAATATCGGTCGCAAAAGCAGTTCTGCTTTGTTGAACGCTCGCGTTGACTATCGTCGCGCGTTTGGGCCCATAGACGTAACAGCGTTTCTCGATGTCATCAACGTAACCGCAGCATCTTCGAGCGATGATACCGAGTTTGATTACCGTCGAGGCGTCCAAGTTGAAGATGACAGTGAAGCCGAGCCGCTTATTGGCCTGCGACTGGATTATGCTTGGTAAGGATGCAGCAGATGGCAGACAAGCTTTTTGCCGCTCCTATTAGAGTTTTGGTCGTGGAAGACAATCGCGATATCTGTGAGAACATTGCCGCATACCTTGAGAAGTACAGGTACGTTTTGGATTTTGCTTATGATGGCATAAGCGCTATGCACTTGGCGTTGACGAATCCATTCGACGTTATTGTTCTGGATATTATGCTGCCGAGAATGGACGGCCTAACGTTCTGCCAAAAGCTGCGAGCTGATGCTGCACTGGAAACGCCCATTATCATGCTTACGGCCAGGGATACGCTGGACGATAAGCTTAAGGGGTTTATGGCGGGTGCCGATGATTATTTGGTCAAGCCATTCGCGCTGCAAGAGCTACATGCCCGACTGCAGGCCCTGTACAAGCGCCGTCATGGAAAAACCATGAATCGCTTGACCATTGGTGACCTGACCATGAACAGGTCTACGTTGCAAGTGCATCGCGGGGGGAGGCGCGTCGATCTCACCCCTGCCTGCTTGAGGCTACTTCAACGATTGATGGAAGAGACTCCGTCTGTTGTGGCGCGCGAAGATCTCGAAGCGTCGTTGTGGGCCAACGAGCGCCCCGATGGTGATGCGCTTCGCTCGCACATGTACAAGCTGCGGCAGGCTGTTGATAGGCCGTTCGATAAACCACTAATTCATACCGTACACCGCGTCGGGTACCGAATTGCAGAGGATGCTTAGAAATGTACCGGTACAGTTTGCGCACGCGTGTCGCAATTGCATTTGCAATATGTGTCGCTGTACTCAGTATGGCTTGGGGGTTTGCTTTCTTCGCTGCGATTAGGTTGAGCGAGGACCGTGTGCTGATGCATCAGCTGCAGCGCGCCGCCGAAAGTTATCCCTCGCCGACGATGAACCTTCGCGGATACGATGATGTTGACAGCCTGCCTGAATCACTCAGGGGCTGGGCGAAGACAAACCCCAATGAAGGGTTGCACGAATTCCAGACCGAAGAGCTTCATGTCGCTGTAGTACCTACAGATACGGGACAGGGACAGGCATTCGTGGTCTTCGATGTTGCCGGGATTGAGGCAGCGTCTTCAGAGGATTGGTGGTTACTGCTCTTGATCACCGGTGTCGTGGGGACGCTCGGTGCTCTTGGTTTCGGGTTGGGGGTTCTTGTGATGCGTAGAGCTGTCGCCCCCGTCGCGCAACTTGCCAGAGTGGTCGCAGATATTGATCTGGACCAACGATCGGGCGCAGATCATAAACGGATAGAGTCGAGTCGCTTCGGCGACGATGAGGTTGGCGTACTCGCTGCGGCCATCGAGAAGACGCTTGATCGTATCAGCGAATTCGTCGAGAGAGAACGAAACTTTACGGCTGCAGCCAGCCACGAGTTGCGAACGCCGATCACGGTGATCACAGGCGCGATTGAACTGCTAGAGCAAAGCGATCTGTCGGCGGATGACGTAAGGGCGTTGGATCGAGTGAGGCGTGCGACACTCGACATGAGGACCACGATTGAAATGTTTTTGAGCCTCGCTCGTGAAACTGATGACGGGTTGTATAGCGAGCATTTTTTGGTAAAGCCGATGGTCTGCCGGGCGATAGATCAACAGCGGCATCTACTGAACGGCAAGTCGGTTTATGTTGATGTCGACGATCTCGCTGGGCCGGAGGTCGATGGACATCCGCAAGCATTTTTTATAGCGGTGAGTAATCTGGTGCGCAATGCATTCGAGCACGCGCTCGACGGGCAGGGGCCGATTACCATTACCATAAAAGAGCGGGAGCTATTAGTGGCCAATCAGGTGAGCAGTTGCGCGGATGGGAGGTACGGAGCGGCCGAGCCATTGTCGTCCGATGGATATGGTCTAGGTCTGGGCATTGTTCAACGGTTGTGCGAACGCAACGGCTGGTCGTTCTCGCTGAACGTTGATGATGCGCGCGTAGCCGCATGCCTCTCGTGGTGATGGCTGACGCTTGAATTCCCCAGTACCGAAAGCAGCTTCCCACCCAAAATTGCGGCCCTCGCGAAGGCCTCGGGACTGACACCACCGAGGCGGCTTTGACGTCGATTGGAGTCAATCTCCGACAGACCACGGTTTCGCCACGACCGCTTCGGGCTGCGGATTCAACCGATCGACGCAATCTTCATGGCCCCCTCAGGTTGCTACTTTCGTAGCGCTCCGTTGCTTGCTCACGTTGTCGCCTTCCCGTAAATTCGGTCCATTGCAAGCTGGAGATCTCCGGGCACACTACGGCCCAGGAGGCCAGCGATGCGCAAGAGCAAGTTTTCCGAGAGCCAGATCGTCAACACGCTGAAGCAGGTGGAGGGCGGTCGCTCCGTCAAGGAGGTCTGCCGTGAGATCGGCATCTCCGATGCCACGTACTACACCTGGAAGTCGAAGTACGGGGGCATGGAGGCGGCTGATGTGCGGCGGCTCAAGGAGCTGGAAGAAGAGAACAACCGGCTGAAGCGGATGTATGCGGATCTGGCGCTGGAGAACACAGCGCTGAAGGATGTCATCGCAAAAAAGCTTTAGGTCCGGCGCACAAGCGCCCGCTGGTGGCGATGCTCCGCGAGGAGCACGGTTTCAGCGAGCGCCGGGCTTGTCAGGCGGTGGGCTTGTCCCGATCGGTTGCGCGATACCGGCCTCGGCCGGATCGTGACGAGGAGGTCATCGTGGTGCTCCAGGAGCTGGCAGAACGCTATCCCGATCGCGGCTTCGGCAAGCTGTTTAAGCTGGTGCGTCGGCGTGGCCTGGTCTGGAATCACATACCGTAATCGCACACAGTTCAAGAGCTGACCTGACTGTGCGGAGGTTGCGATGAAAAGCTATGTGGGCCTGGATGTTTCGCAAAAGACCACGATGATTTGCGTGGTCGACGAGGAAGGCAACTGCTTGTGGGAAGGCGCCTGCGATAGCCACCCACTCGAAATGGCGCAGGTCCTAAAAGCCCATGCGCCGAATCTTCAGCAGGTCGGTCTGGAGACTGGTCCGCTTGCCGTATGGCACTGGCACGGCTTGAAGGATCTTGGTTTGCCCATCGTGTGCCTGCATGCCAGGCATGCCCATGCCGCCATCCAGATGCAGGTCAACAAGACGGACCGCAATGATGCACGTGCTCTGGCTCAGATCGTCCGTACAGGCTGGTACCGACCTGTTGCCGTGAAAAGCATGGAAACCCACCGTATCCGCCTCATGTTGACCGCGAGGGCTCGCGTCGTATCCATGCGGGTCACGCTCTACGCGCAGATTCGAGGGCTGGTGAAGACGTTCGGGCACGTGATGCCACCTGGCCGAGGCAGCCAATTCGAGCAGCTCGTTCGCGACGTTATGGAAGCAGATCCTGTGCTTGCCGGAACATTAGGCCCTCTACTTGAGTTGTGGTGCGACTTGAGTCGCCAGTTACGAAAATACGATCGCGACCTGGTTCGGACCGCGCGCAGACTTGAGGTCTGCCGCCGTTTGATGACCGCGCCTGGTGTAGGGACTTTGACGGCACTAGCCTTCGTGACCGCCATCGAAAACCCACATCGCTTTCGACGGTCGCAGGATGTTGGTGCTTATCTTGGCCTTACACCGAGGCGGTATGCTTCCGGCGAGGTCGACCGTAGTGGCCATATCTCCAAATGCGGCGACCGGATGACCCGAAGCCTACTCTTTGAAGCCGCGAACGTGCTCATCACCCGCAGTCATACCGACTCTGCTTTGCATGCGTGGGCACGTTCGCTACGGCAACGGATCGGCGCCAAAAAAGCGAAGGTTGCTTTGGCGAGACGTTTAGCTGTAACGCTGCACCGCATGTGGGTGGACGGCACTCAGTTTGACGGGCAGCGGGGATTACCCGCTGCTGCTTGAAGGGTAAAGAGGACGCAACTGCCGGTTCGTCGCCAGGATCATCCCGAGACTCGCTTGACGGCTTGTGTTTCAAGACCGCGTGAATCACATAGGGAGATCCTTGCGACACTTGGGCGCTATGTGGAGGCCGACCAGATCGGACCTCGGAGACGACAACGAGCCAGGCAGTTGCGCATTCTCAGTGCTGGATGTTGACAGGGGCGATTAGACGACAAGCGCGTGTGGCGCGTGTACTGCGCCCTGAAGCTCAACCTACGGCGCAAGGGCAAGCGGCGCCTGCCGCCGCGCATTCACCAGCCGCTGGTGATCGGCGAACGCATCAACAGCTCATGGTCGGCGGATTTCATGTCGGATTCGCTCTGGGATGGCCGGCGTTTCCGTACCTTCAACGTGGTCGACGACTTCAACCGTGAGGTGCTGGGCGTCGAGATCGATCTGAACCTGCCGGCACCGCGTGTCATCCGTGTTCTCGACCGCATTGCTGCCTGGCGGGGATACCCGCAAAAGCTTCGACTGGACAACGGCCCGGAACTCATCTCCATCGCCCTGGCCGATTGGGCAGAGGCGCGCCACGTCGAGCTCTGCTTCATCCAGCCCGGCAAGCCCATGCAGAACGGCTTCATCGAACGCTTCAATGGCAGCTATCGGCGCGGCGTGCTCGACATGTATGCCTTCCGCACACTCTCAGAGGTCCGCGAGCGGACCGAGCACTGGCTGCGCGACTACAACGAAACGATTCCCCACGACGCCCTGAACGACCTTACCCCTGCCGAATTCCGGCAGATCCACCAACCCGGAACCTCTAGTTATGCGTGGACCTGATCTGGGGAGTCGACAACGTTACTCGCCATAGCGCACGTTATCCAGTCGATTTTTGGTGGGCCTTGACCGAGATCAAGATGCTGCTTTGTGGAGCCGCTTAGGCTGCCACTGTTGGGTGCGGATGCGCCCGCTAGGGCCGTCAGGAGCGCGTGTTATGGCTAGCGGGATCGGAATGCGAAAGTACGGCACCGGTGGGTATGTCTCGGCTCTTGCTGGTTGGCATCACCCGATGGCGCTTGGGGCGGTGAGCGTATTGCTCGCGTTGGTAGGGCTGCGTTGCGGGGGGTGGGTTTATGCCTGGTAAGCGCGCTGAGGCCGGTGGTGCTTCGTCGAAGCTGATCGGCATCCTCAAGGAAGATCACAACCATTTCGCGGTGTTGCTGGATGCGCTGGACAGGCAGGCCGACTTGTTCGCGGATGGCGAGGCGGTGGATTACGAATTGCTGGAGACTGGAATCTCTTATCTGCGCGCTTACGCGCACGCCGTGCATCACCCGCTCGAGGAAGCCATTCTGGAAAGGCTTAGCGAGAGGGCGGCGGATGACGGTTTGGTTGGTCGGGAACTCTCGCTTCAGCACGAGCGCCTTGAGGACTCTCTGAAGTTGCTGCAAAGCGCTTTCCACGACGCCGGCGAGGATCAGTCCACGCTGCGTCAGCCACTGGCCGAAGCCCTGCATCGCATGGTCAGCGATATGCGCGCCCACAACGTGTGGGAGGAGGCGAATTTCTTCCCGGCGGCCGGGCGCGCCCTGGGTGCGCAGGATTGGGCGCAGTTGTCGACGGGGGCAGAGGGGCAGGCCGTTCCCGCGGCGCGGCCGCTGGACCCTCGCTTCAGCAATCTGTTGCAGCAGCTCGGCTGCTCGGTGTCTGCGGACGGCGAGTAGACGCTTCAGGCGGGGCTGATTCAATGGCTCTATCCGGGCCGGTTTCCTGCGGTGTTGGCAGTGACTTGCTAAGTTGATGCAGCGCGTGGCATATCGCCTTCCTGTTCCTTCGGGAGGCTTGACGGAGTGACGCCCTTCCGCCTCGCTATCCGACTTGCGCCGCAAATACCTAAAGACAAGGAGACCTGCTCATGCATATCACCCAGACCCTTCGTCGCGCCGTACAGACGCGCGGTGACGCCACGGCCACCGTGTGTGGCGACCGGCGCCGCAGCTGGCGCGAGGTCGCTGACCGTGTGGCGCGGCTGGCGGGGGCCGTGCAGGCGCTGGGTGTGCAGCGCGGGGATCGGGTGGCGATCCTGTCGCTGAACAGCGACCGCTACATCGAGTATCTCTACGCGGTCGCCTGGGCCGGGGCGGCGGCGAACCCGGTGAATATCCGCATGGCGCCGGGCGAGATCGCCTACACGCTGGAGGATTCCGGCAGCCGCGTCTTGTTCGTGGACGATACCTTTGCGCCGATGCTGCCCGCGCTGCGCGAGCAGGTGTCGGCGCTGGAGCAGGTCATCTTCTGCGGCGACGGCGAGCTGCCCGAGGGCACGCAGGGCTTCGAGGCGCTGATTGCTGCGCACGGGCCGGTGCCGGACGCCGACGCTGGCGAAGAGGATCTGGCCGGCCTGTTCTACACCGGCGGTACCACCGGCAAGGCCAAGGGCGTGATGCTGTCGCACGACAACGTCATGCACAACATGCTGAACGCGATACCGATTCTGGGTTACGACGCGTCGACGGTGTATCTGCACGCGGGGCCGATGTTCCATCTGGCGGACATGGCGAGCACCTTCGCGGTTACCGCGGCCGGCGGCGTGCACTGCGTGATTCCGCGCTTCGACATCGAGCCGCTGCTGGAGATCATGCAGCGGGAGAAGGTCACGCACACCATGCTGGTGCCGACGATGATCAACATGCTGCTGGCTTCCGGCCGCATTCAGGAATTCGATCTGTCCAGTCTGCGGCGCATGCTCTACGGTGCCTCGCCGATGCCGGAGGCGGTGCTGCTGCGCGCCATGGAGGCGCTGCCGACTACCGGCTTCACGCAGGGCTACGGCCAGACCGAGGCCGCGCCGCTGATCACCTTCATGCCGCCTGAGGCGCACTACGCGGGTAGCGACAAGCTGGCTTCCGCCGGTGTGCCCGGCTACAGCGTGGACGTCGCGATCATGGACGAGGACGGCACGGCGCTGCCCAACGGCCAGGTGGGCGAGGTCTGCGCGCGTGGCGGCAACATTATGCAGGGCTACTGGAAGCGCGCCGAGCAGACGGCCGCGACGCTTCGCGACGGCTGGCTGCGGACGGGGGACCTGGGCTACATGGACGACGACGGCTTCGTCTTCATCGTCGACCGCGCCAAGGACATGATCATCAGCGGTGGTGAGAATGTCTTCAGCGTGGAGGTCGAAGGCGCCATTTATCAGCACCCGGACGTGCAGGAGACCGCCGTCATCGGCGTGCCCAGCGAGCGCTGGGGCGAGGCCGTGCACGCCGTCGTCGTGCCGAAGGCGGGTGCCACGCCCACCGAGCAGGCCATCATCGAGCACTGCCGCGGCGTCATCGCCGACTACAAGCTGCCGCGCAGCGTCGAGATCCGCAGCGAGCCGCTACCGGTCAGTGGCGCGGGCAAGATCCTGAAGACGACGCTGCGCGACGACTGGGGCACGCGCAACGGCGCCTGAGCGGGCTCAGCAGAGGCCGGGTGCGGCCAGCCAGGCCGTGAGCGCGACCGGCGGGATGGCCAGCAGGTTGAGGGCGAAGCCGGCACGCGCCATCTGGCCGACGCTGACGCGGCCGGTACCGAAGACGATGGCGTTGGGCGGGGTGGCCACCGGCATGATGAAGGCGTAGCTCGCCGACAGCGCCACGGCCACCACCAGCATCGCCGGCGGTGCGCCCAGGCCGACGGCGACAGCAGCCAGCACCGGCACGAAGGTCGTGGCCACCGCCGTGTTGCTGGTCAGCTCCGTGGCGAAGATGACTAGCGTGACCACCGCAAGCAGCAACACGGTCGCTGGCACGGCGCCCAGCCCGCCGATGCCGCCGGCAATGAAATGGTCGACCCCGTGCGTGCCGATGGCCTCCGCCAGACTGAGGCCGCCGCCGAAGAGCAGCAGCACGCCCCAGGGCAGGCGCAGCGTCGTGTCCCAATCCATGGCCGGCACGCCGCGCCGTACCGGAATCAGGAAGAGTGACAGCGCGCTCAGGATGGCGATGGTCGGGTCGGTGAGCAGCGCAAGACCGGGCAGTTCGGCGAGCTGCGGGCGCAGGATCCAGGCCAGCGCGGTGAGGCCGAAGACGATGCTGACGATCTTCTCGCCGCGGCTCATCGGGCCGAGCGCGGCCACCGCCTTGCCGATCTGCTCGCGGCCTGTGCCGAGGCTGGTCAGCCGCATGGGGAAGGCCCACCAGGTCAGGTAGGCCCAGGCCAGCGGCAGGAAGACTGCCACCAGCGGAATGCCGAAGCGCATCCAGTCGAGCATGCCGATGCGGCAGCCCAGCTCGTGCTCCAGATAGCCGGCCGCCACCAGATTCGGCGGCGAGCCGATCAGGGTGCCGACGCCGCCGATGGAGGCCGCGTAGGCAATGGCCAGAAGCAGGCAGGTGGCGAAGCTGGTCAGCGCGGGATCGTCGGGTGCATCGGGCGCGTCCGGCTCGCTGACCATGCGGATGACGCTGATGGCCACCGGCAGCAGGATGATGGCCGCGGCGGTGTTGGAGATCCACATGCTCAGCCCGGCCGACGCCAGCATGAAGCCGGCGACGAGCCGGCGCGGGCCGGTACCCACCGCTGCGACAATGTGCAGCGCCACGCGCCGATGCAGCCCCCAGCGCTCCATGGCCAGGCCCAGAATGAAGCCGCCCATGAAGAGGAAGATGATGTCGCTGGCGTAGGGCTTGGCGGTAGCCGCCATGCCGGCCACGCCCAGCAGCGGGAACAGGCCGAGCGGCAGCAACGCCGTGGCAGGCAGGGGTAGCGTCTCGCACAGCCACCAGGTAGCCATGAGCACGCCCACCGCCGCCGTGGCACGGCCGGCGTGACCCAGGCCGCCAGCGTCGGCATCGGGAATGAGTGCATAGATGACAAGCGCCAGCGCCGGTCCAAGCATCAAGCCGATGCGCTGGATGCGCAGGGAGGGGCCAGCGTGTTCGCTGCCAGTGGCGGGAGTCATATGTGCAGCCTACTGGCGGCGCCGGAAGCGCACTAGCCGCTGCGGGCTTGGCGGTGTCGGGCGAGGATTGTCCGGGCGTCGACGCGAGGTGCCTGCAAACAAGAAGGCGGTGGGGTGCCCATTGGGCAAACCCCGCCGCCAGTTCTGTACCGCCTTGCCGCTTCGACTAGAAGCGGTAGCCGGCGCCGACCATAAGCACCCAGGGATCGATATCGACGTCGACGCGCGTGCTGCCGTCGTCGCTGGGATCATTCGGGTCGCCCTCGAAGTTGATGGTTGCTTCCGTATCGATGGCAATCCACCAGAGTGCTGCGTTGAGGAACCAGTTCTCGGCGACTTCCCAGTCCGCGCCGACTTGAACCGCCGGGCCGAAGCTGTCTTCGAGGTCGATCTTCGACCGACCCAATGCACCCTCGAGGCTTTCCGAGCTGCTCTCGTCGAAGAAGAGGGTGTAGTTCACGCCGATACCGGCGTAGGGGTGGAAGTTGTTCTGCGTCGGGATATGGATGTTGAAGAGCAGGGTCGGCGGCAGGTGAGTGACCTCCGCGATCTTGCCGAGGCCGCCGAGATCCGGGCCGGTGGCCTTGATGTCGTGGTCGAATGGCACCGCTCCGAGCAGGTCGATGCTGAAACGATCATTCAGCATATAGCTGATGGAGAGGCCGGCGGAGAAGGCGTCATCCACCTCGACACCGTTGCCGGGGAAGCCAGCGACGTCGCCGCTCGAATCGTTCGGATAGACCCAGGCGCCGCCGACGCGCACGATCAAGTCGCCCGCTTCGTGTGCATGAGCGAGTGGCGCGAGACCGAGCGATGCGACGACACCCAGTGCCGCGATGAGACGGGTGCTTTGCCTGTTTGCGTACATGACCTTGCCCTTGTTGTTGCTGCTGGTTGCAGGAACGACCCCCGGAGCAGTGCATCGTCAGCCAATGCCGCGTGGGCGCCGTGCCGGGGTATCGAAGCGATCCCGCTTCTCCATCCCCGACAAGCGCCAGCGTAGGCAAGTCGATGGTTAGGCCCTTTGACCCAAGTCAAGCTTTTGCAGCCGATTGAGGGTCGTATCGGCGGGCCTTCTTGCTTCGGCTAGTAGCCCGTACGTTGCAGCTCGGCAACGATGTCGGCGAAGACTTGCTCGCGCGAGAAGTGCAGAGCGCTGTTGTCTTCGCCGTTGCAGCTTACGCTCAGCATTCCGGGAACGGCGGAGCTGCTCACCGCCATGTGATCGAGGCCGGGGTGTGGCTGTTCCGGGTCGCTGCTCGTGCCGTCGATCTGGCGGGCGATGACCGGCGTTTCGCCCATGCCGTCGACCCCGTAGCTGCGGAAAGCCTGCGAGTCCACCGGGATGTAGCCGTCATTGGGTCCGTCGCGGCGGCTCACCACGTCGTAGAACAGGCGGAGGTCGCGATAGCAGGGATGCGAGATGTCGTCGATCTTCAGGCTGTAGGTGACGTAGCGGATCGGGTGCTGCGGATCCTCGGGCAGGGGATAGCGCGCGTTGAAAGCGGGCGGGCAGTCCTCGGTGATTGGGTCGCAGCGCATGTCCGTGCTCTTCAGCATGTAGTGGCGCGACAGTGCGACGACGGATTCGGTAGCGTCCTGCAGGCCGATGGTGCCGTTGGCGATGAGGCCGTCCAGGCCGAAGACCGCGCCCAGCGCGGCTAGCCGGCATTCCGGCAGCAGGCAGGCGGCGCTGATCTGCAGCGCCCAATCCGCCAGCTCGGTGCCCATATTGGCGCCGGCCAGGGAAGTCCAGCTGGCGATATGCCGGTGCATGGGCTTGCCGCTGTGGTCGTTGTCCAGCGCCGCCATCATGTAGCGTGAATCCGGGCAACCCTGCGAGTGGCAGATGATGTTGAATTGCAGCCCATCCAGGCAGCTGGCCTCGTCGGCGAAGCCGCTGCGTTCACGCAGGGCCGGGTCGCTGCAGTAGTCGGTCTGGGCAATATGCAGGCCGTCCACGCCCTCGCCGGCGCCGGTCTCACAGAGCTTGGCTGCCACCGTCGGTCCATCGCAACGGCGGTAGAGCAGCTGCCCGCGTGTGGCGTGGCTGGCGTAGGCCAGCTTGTCCGGTTGGTAGACCACCGCACCACCGGCTTCCAGCATCTTCTTGATGCCGTAGACCTCGAAGTCGCCGTTGCCGTCCATGCGGTCGCCGTGGAAGGAGCTGTCGGCGGTATTCGACCAGGAGTGCGACAGCAACACCGGCCAGCGCGTGGCGAAGGGCTCCGCGCTGGCCGTGCTGCCATCGCCGCCGCCGCAGCCAACCAACGGCTGCGCCAACAGGAGCAGCGCGAGGAGGCGACCCCGGGCTTTCATCACAGCAGCGGGATTCGGGTGCCTATGCGATCGGCTGGTGTTTCGTCGATAGCGTCGATGATGTCGGCCATCGCTCGTGCTACCGGCAGCAGTTCGTCCTGCGCGATCTTGTCCAGGGTATCGGCCGCGTCGTAGAGATAGGCGGGGCCAGCGATGTAGCTGACGGTAGGTACGCCGGCGACATAGACGAAGGAGGCGTCGGTGGGAATGCCTTCGCCACCCAGCAGGATACCGGCGGCGTCGACGCGGTTGGCCGACATCACGACCGTGCGTTGCAGGTCGTGCTCGACGACGGCGTCGATGATGCGCTGTTTCAGCGGAAACGCCAGATTTTCCATGATGCCGCGTGGCTCGACGCTGCCGGTCAGTGTCAGCGTGCCGTCGTCGTTGATGGCCTGCTTGGCGACATGCTCGATGGTGACATTGGCCACCAACTCGTAGGGCGTCTCGTTGTTGGTGATGTACTTCTCGACGAAGGCCATGTGGCTCTGGTAGCCGGTGAAGTGGCTGTCGAAAGTCGAGAACATCAGCGTTCGCTCACGCGATTCGGGCGGTTGCTGCGCGTAGTATTCGGCCAGGGCCAGCACCTCGGCCGAGCCGCTGGCGTCCTCGACGGCGCCGTCGAAGACCGAGTCGTGGTGCGATTGCACCTGGATGGTTTCGGCGCTGTTGCCGGGCAGGAAGCCGACGACGGTGCGCGCCTCGACTTCCTCGCGGCTGCCAGACATCACCAGCCGCGCGGTCAGCGGCTCCTCGGCGGCGTCCATCATTGCGCGGATGCGCTCGCCCTCGGTGGCCGTGACCCAGACGCCGGGAATCGTCATGCCCAGGTCGCGATAGAACTCGTTGTAGTACTTGTTCGAGTCGAAGTAGTCCGACAGCACGCCGACCACGCCCACCGCACCGGCATCGATCGCCGCTTCCACCGCAGAGCTGATGTTGGTGATGTAGGGATTGGCGGCAAAGAGGGTGTCCAGCGGGTCGACCATCGTCAGCCCCGGGTCGTAGACGTATTCGCCGAAGGCGAGCAGGCCGGCGTTGGCCAGGATGAAACTCAGATCGAAGAGCACCAGCTTGCCTTCGACATTCTGCGTGGCGAAGGACAGCGCACCGGCGCCGCCGACGTCGACGATCTCGGTCTCGATGCCCTCGTCGCCGGTGGAAAAGCGCGACGGCTCGCCCGGCGTGATGAAGGAATGCGCGATGGGGAAGCTGTCGACCGGCTCGCCGCCGACATGCAGCTCGTGGCGGTCGCTTTCCCACTTCCAGGTGGTCGCCGTCTCGTACTGGACGTCTTCGAGCCCGATGGCCTCGAACTGGCACTTCATGTAGGCCGCGGCGCGATACCCGGATTCCGTGCCGCTGCGGCGGTAGCCGAGATTCACGATTTCCTCGGCGTAGCGGAAGATGGCCTCGGTGCTTGGCATGCCGTCGTCCTCGCGGCCGAGGCGCTCGCCGGCCGGCGTGCAGTTGTTCACCGCCACGCCCGAAGGGGCCTCGTCGCTGCCGCAGCCGCTCAGCAGAAGTAGTCCGGCAGCGCAGGCTGCCAGCAGGTGCATGGATCTCGTCATTTCTCCCCCGCGAATGGTGATCATCGTCCCGGCGTCGCACACGGCGCGCCGGCAATCGCGAAGCTTCGCCCGCGAGGGTCCGGCCGGCAATCACTTCGGACGACACATGCCTTATCCTTTTGCGCCAGGGGGAAGAGTTATGACGAGAGCCGCCGAGCGTTTACTGCAGCGACCGAGCGTGCCCATCAGCTATGTGTTGTTGACGATCGCGCTCGGCGATGAGCAAGGCGCGGATCGCGCCGCGCTGCTGCGGCGCGCGGGCATCGCGCCACAACAATTGGATGATCCGCAGGCACACATCTCGCTGGCGGCCTATCGCGAGCTCTGCCTGGGGGCGATGGAAGCCTCCGGCGATGACGGACTAGGGCTGGCCTTCGGGTTGCGCGCGCCGCTGACGGCGCACGGTATTGTCGGCTTCGGCCTTATGAGCCAGCCGACGCTGCGTGCGGCCTTCAACTTCGCCGAGCGCTTCGGCACACCGCTGCGGCTGCCGGCCTGGGATCTGCATTTCCGGACCGAGGCCGGCGCCGGAGTCATCGATGCGGTGGAAAGCGTGCGCTACGAGCCGCTGCACGTCTTCGCCTGCGATCAGCTGCTGGCGACGCTGGCTACGCTGATCCGCGCGATCCTGCCGCAGGCGCATTGCACCGTCTGCTTCGATTACCCGGAGCCGGCGCATTTCCGCCGCTACGCCGATGCCCTGCCACCCGCGCGCTTCGATTCCGGCGTCACCCAGCTTCGCATCGCCGAGGAGGCGTTGGATTGGCCGATTCCCTCGGCCGATCGCATCGCTGCCCTGCAGGCCGAGCGGGCCTGTGCGAATGAGATGGCGCGATTGAATCCGCCCACCGACCTGGTGGGACGGGTGCGCCGTATCCTGACCGAGGCGCAGGGCGGTTATCCCGACATGAGCGCGGTGGCGACGCAGCTGCACGTCAGCCCGCGCACCCTGGTCCGACGGCTGTGCGAGCGCGGCAGCAGCTTCAGCACGCTGCTCGAAGAGGCCCGGCGCCGCGATGGTGTCTCGCTGCTCGCCGATGGCACGCTGACCACTGCCGAGATCGCCGAGCGTCTTGGCTACAGCAGCGCAGCGAGCTTCGCGCGCGCCTTTCGCAAGTGGACCGGCAGTCCGCCGGGCGCCTGGCGCAGCCGGGCAGGGGCTGACGCCCCGGCCGCCGCCGCGGTCGGGCGTCGCAACTAGGAGCAGGGCCATGGCCGGAGCCACACGCGACGCCGCCTACGACGCCAAGCGCCGCATCACCCTGGTCACGGCAGTGGTGAACCTGCTGTTGGCCGGCGGCAAGATTGCCGGCGGGCTCATCGGCAACTCGCAGGCGCTGGTGGTCGACGGCGTGCACTCGCTGTCCGATCTGGCCGGGGATGCGCTGGTGCTCTGGGCGGCATGGATCGGCGCCAGCGGCGCGGACCACAACCATCCCTATGGCCACAAGCGCTTCGAGACGGCCGCGGCGCTGGGCATCGGCGCGCTGCTGCTGCTTGTCGCCGGCGGCTTTGCCTTCGACGCGCTGCGCCGGTTGGCGCAGCCGGAGTCGCTCGCTGTCCCGGGCGCCCTGGCGCTGTCTGTGGCGGTGGTCTCGGTACTGGCCAACGAGATCATCTATCACTACTCGCGACGCGTGGGCGAGCGCTACAACTCCGACTTGATCCTCGCCAACGCCTGGCACCACCGCAGCGATGCCTTGTCCTCGGTGGTTGTCATCGTCGCGGTGGCGGGCGCGATTGCCGGTGCGCCCTGGCTGGATGCGCTGGCGGCGCTGGTGGTTGCGCTGATGGTTGGGGCCGTCGGTTGTCAGCTGGGTTGGCGAGCAGTACGGGAGCTGGTGGACACCGGCGTCGATGACGCCGCGCTCGCCGAGCTGGGGGTGCTCATCCGCAGCGTCGACGGTGTCGCGGATTTCGATGATCTGCGCACACGCCGCATGGGCGGCGCCACGCTGGTGGATGTGCGCATCCGCGTCGACGGTGACCTCAGCGTGCGCGAGGCGGAGGTGATTGCCGAGGCCGTGCGCGAAACACTGGACCGGCACGCGCCGCACACCACCGGGGCCCTAGTGCGCATCGCGCCGCACTGAGCGCGACCGGGCTCGTCGGGCGCGGCCTACCGGTCATCCGGAGCGCGCCGCGCGCCGGGGGTGGGGGAGCAGGGGTTGCATCCCGGGGGCATCGCACACCCAGAAGGCGCGCCCCCGGCATGGCCGAGAACGAGAGCGGTCAGGAGAAAACCGAAGCAGCAACCCCGCGCCGCCTCGAACAGGCCCGCGAGGAAGGCCAGCTTGCCCGCTCGCGGGAGCTGCCCGGTGCGCTGATTGCGGTGGCCGCCGCGCTGTCGGCCTGGTCGATGGGCGACGTGCTGCTGCGCGACTTCGCGGGATGGTTCGCCCACGCCATGCGCCAGGCCGGGACACAGCATGACGACATGCTGATAGCGGCCGGCGATCTCGCCGTGCACGCCGGTGTCGTGCTGCTGCCCTGGCTGGCTATCGTCATCGTCGCCGGTGTCGGCGGTACGCTGGTGCTTGGCGGCTGGAACCTCAGCGCCAAGGCGCTGGTGCCCAAGGGCGAGCGGCTGGACCCGGTCAAGGGCTTCAAGCGTATCTTCGGTCTCAACGCCTGGGTGGAGATCAGCAAGACTCTGCTCAAGTTCCTTCTGGTGGCGGGGCTGAGCTTCACCGTCATCTGGCTGATGCGCGAGGACATCGCCCGCCTGCCGCGCATGGACGCGGCCGCCGGCTTCGGCGCGGCAGGCGGCATCCTGCTCGCGGTCTTCGCCGCCGGCGCATTCTCGTTGCTCATCATCGCTGCCATCGACGCGCCCTGGCAGCTCTTCAACCATCGGCGCCAGATGCGCATGACGCGCGAAGAGGTCAAGCGCGAGGCCAAGGACACCGACGGCAAACCCGAGATCAAGCAGCGCCAGCGCCAGCTGCAGGCCGAGGCCGCGCGCGGGCGCATGATGGAGGCCGTACCTGAGGCCGATGTAGTGGTGCTCAACCCCATCCACGTCGCCGTCGCGCTGCGCTACGACGCCGGTTCCATGGATGCACCGGAGGTCGTCGCCAAGGGCGCCGGCGAGGTCGCCGCGCATATCCGCAGCATCGCCGCCGAGCACCACGTGCCGATGCTGCAGGCCGCACCGCTGGCGCGTGCGCTGTACCGGGCCACCGAGGTCGGCGAGCGCATTCCGCCCGGGCTCTTCGCCGCAGTTGCCGAAGTGCTTACGTGGGTCTACCGCCTGCGCGCGGCGACTCCCGGAGATCAGCCGGAGAAACCGAATCCGGCGGTCGATGACGCGCTCGGGGCGCCGCTGACATGAGCAACGCCCTGACTGAAACCGCTGGCCCGGGCTGGGGCGACCGCCTGCGCGGAGTGCCCTTGGCCGCCGCCGCGGCGCCGCTGCTGCTGATGACCATGCTGGCAATGGTGGTGCTGCCGCTGCCGCCCTTTGTGCTGGATCTGCTCTTCACCTTCAACATCGCCGTCTCGCTGATGGTGGTCCTGGGCGTGGTCTACGTGATGCGGCCGCTGGACTTCAGCGTCTTCCCGACCATCCTGCTGCTGGCCACCCTTCTGCGCCTGGCGCTGAATGTGGCGTCGACGCGCGTCGTGCTGCTCAACGGTCACGAGGGCGGTGACGCGGCGGGCAAGGTCATCGAGGCCTTCGGTTCCTTCGTGGTGGGCGGCAACTACGGCGTCGGCATCGCCGTGTTTCTGATTCTCACCATCGTCAACTTCGTGGTCATCACCAAGGGCGCCGGCCGCGTCTCGGAAGTCTCGGCGCGCTTCATGCTGGACGCGCTCCCTGGTCGCCAGATGGCCATCGACGCTGACCTCAACGCCGGCACGCTGACGCGTGAAGAGGCGAGCGCCCGGCGCGAGGAGCTGCGCGAGGAGACCGACTTCTACGGTGCCATGGACGGCGCCAGCAAGTTCGTACGCGGCGACGCCATCGCAGGCATCTTGATTCTGGCCGTCAATCTCATCGGCGGCTTCGCCATCGGCATGGCGAGCCACGGCCTGTCGGCCGGCGAGGCCGGATCGCGCTACACGCTGCTGACCATCGGCGACGGCCTGGTGGCGCAGATTCCGGCTCTGCTGCTGGCGACGGCGGTGGCCATCCTGGTGACGCGCCTGTCGCGCTCGCAGGCCATGGGTGCTTCCGTGCGCGGCCAGCTCTTCGGCGATCCGCGCGCCTTGCTGGTCACCGGCGGTCTGCTGACGGCGCTGGGCTTTGTGCCCGGCATGCCGAACGTGGTTTTTCTGCTGCTGGGCGGCGTCGCGCTGGGCGCGGCCTGGCTGATCCAGACCCGCCGCGCCGCCGAAGCGGTCGAACAGGCTGCCGAGGACGCTGCGCCCGAGACCGAGGCCAAGCGCGATCTGAGCTGGGAAGATATGGCGCCAGCCGACGCGCTGGCGCTGGAGATCGGCTACCGCCTGGTGCCGCTGGCCGACGACAAGGCCGGCGGCGAGTTGATGGGGCGCATCCGCGGTGTGCGGCGTCGGCTTTCCGACGAGCTGGGGTTCCTGGTGCCGCAGGTACACGTGCGCGACAACCTGAGCATGGAGCCGGCCCAGTACCGCATCCTGATCGGTGGCGCCGTCGTCGGCCACGGCGAGGTCATGCCGGAACGCTGGCTGGCGCTGGACCCCGGCAATGTCATTGCGCGCGTCGAGGGGCACGCCACCAAGGACCCGACCTTCGGCATGCCGGCGCTGTGGATCGAGGCCGAGACGCGCGCTCAGGCGCAGGCCAACGGCTACACGGTCGTCGACCCGGCTACGGTGGTAGCCACGCACATCTCGCACATCGTGCAGAACCACGCGCACGAGGTGCTGGGCCCGGACGAGACCCAGCATCTGCTCGACGTGCTGGCACGCAGCTCGCCGAAGATGGTCGAGGACCTGGTGCCGAAGACGCTGCCGCTGGCCACTGTCACGCGTGTGCTGCAGGCGCTGCTCGCCGAGAAGGTTTCGCTGAAGAACCTGCGCGCCATCATCGGCGCCATGGCCGAGCGCGCTTCTGCCGGGACCACCGATCCGCAGGCGCTGCTCGCGGCCGTGCGCGCCGCGGTGGGCCGCCAGATCGTACAGACCATCTCCGGAGGTACCGATGATCTGCCCGTGCTCAGTCTGGCGCCGGCGCTGGAACGCCTGTTGCAGGACGGCGCCGGGAACAACGCCTTGGAGCCGGGTTTGGCGGAACGACTGCAGCAGGCCATCGGCACGCACGCCGAACGTCAGGAAGCAAGCGGTGATCCGGTCGTGCTGCTGGTGCCGCCGGCGCTGCGTCCGACCCTGGCGCGCTTCGTGCGCGCCGCCGTACCCAGCGCTCACGTGCTGGCCTTTGACGAGATTCCCGACACGACCCGGCTGCGACTTGCCGGGACGGTTGAATAAAGCGGAGAGAGAGCCACGTGAAGATCAAGCGCTATTTCGCACCGACCATGCGCGAAGCCATGCGCCGCGTACGCGCCGATCAGGGAGCCGACGCGGTGATCCTGGGCAGCGAATCCCGCGACGGCGGCATCGAGCTGGTCGCCGCCATCGACTATGACGCGGCCTTGCTGCAGCAGGCAGTGCGCCGACAGAGCGGCGCGGCCGAGCCGGCGCATCCCGCTTCGACGCAGGCGCAGCCGCAGGACGAGGCGGCATCCCGCCCTGCACCCGGGGTCTGGGAGCAGGATCCGCAACTGCAAAGGCTGCAGCGCGAGCTCGCCGACGTGCGCCGCATGCTGTCGACCAGCCTCGAGCAGCAGACCGACGCCACCCTGCGCGCGCATCCGCAGCGGGCGCGGGCCCTGCGCAACCTGGAGGCGCTGGGCATCGACAGCGGTCTGGCGCGCGAGATCGCGGCACATATTCCCGAGCAGGCCGCCGGTCCGCGCCAGCGCAATCTGCCGCTGGCGCTGTTGGCGCGCCGACTGCGCGTGCCGGGGGCGGCTTTCTACAGCGCGCCCACGCGGCTGGCGCTGATCGGCCCCACCGGCGCCGGCAAGACGACGACGCTGGCCAAGCTGGCCGCGCGCGCCGTCGCCGCCGACGGTGCGCGCGAGGTTACGCTGATCAGCATGGATGGCCACCGCGCCGGCGCAGAGGCGCAGATCGGCGTCTATGCCCGGCTCCTGGGTGTGCCGCTGCGCATTGTGCGCGGCGCCGACGAGCTGGCGACGGCGCTGGCGGATTGCGCCGATTGCCGGCACGTCTTCGTCGACTGCGCCGGTACCGGCCCGGCCGACAGCAAGCTGGCGGCGCTGCTGCCGCGGCTGGCGGCGATGAAGGAAGGCCCGCAGCCGCTGCAGACATTGCTGGTGCTGCCCGCCAATGTGCAGCGCGAGGACCTGCTCGGCGCCATCGCCCGTTTCGCCCCGGCAGCGCCGGTGGCGGCGGCGCTCACCAAGATCGACGAGTGCAGCCGCTTCGGTGGCGCGCTGTCGGCGCTGATCGGCACGCGCACGCCGCTGGCCTGGCTGGCCGACGGCCAGGCCGTGCCGCGCGACCTGCACCGCGTCGACGCCGGCGAGGTCGTTCTGCGCGCTGCACGCCAGGCGCGTGCCGCCCAGCAGCAGGAATTCTCCGAGCAACAAGCCCTTCGGGAGGGCACCCATGCATGATTCCATTCCGGGCCAGGCCGCTGGTCTCGCCGACGCACAGCACGGCCCCGTTCGCGTCATCGCCATCGCCAGCGGCAAGGGCGGCGTCGGCAAGACCAACGTCGCCGTGAATCTGGCCCTGGCGCTGCAGCTGGCGGACAAGCAGACCATGCTGCTCGACGCCGATCTCGGCATGGGCAATGTCGACGTGCTGCTTGGCCTGCAGCCGCACTTCAACCTGATGCACGTCGTCGGCGGGCACTGTAGCCTCGACGAGGCATTGCTGGAAGGTCCAATGGGGCTGGCCATCGTGCCGGCGGCTTCCGGCAAGCAGCGCATGGCCGATCTTGCCCACGCCGAGCACGTTGGGCTGGTCAATGCCTTTTCCTCGCTGACGCGGCCGCTGGATTGTCTGGTCATAGACACCGCCGCCGGCATCTCCGACAGCGTGGTCACCTTCTCGCGCGCCGCGCAGGAGGTCGTCATCGTGGCCTGCAACGAGCCGGCCTCGCTGACCGACGCCTATGCCCTGATCAAGGTGCTGTCGCGCGAGCACGGCGTGGCGCGCGTGCACGTGGTGGCGAACATGGTGAAGAGCGCGCCCGAGGGATTCGACGTCTACGAGAATCTCAAGCGGGTGGCTGCGCGCTTTCTGGATGTGCACATCGACTATCTCGGCCACGTGCCTTACGACGACTTCCTGCGCCGCGCCGTGCAGCGCCAGCGCGCCGTCGCCGAGGCCTATCCGGGCTCGCCGTCGGCGGCAGCCTTCCGCGAGCTGGCGGCGCGCGCGCTGAAATGGCCGCTGCCGAAGGGTGCGCGCGGCGATACCGAGTTCTTCGTCGAGCGCATGGTGGCCGGAGGTGCGACGGCATGATTCCGGCCGCGGCCTACGAGGCCAATGCGGGCACTTCGGTGAACGCGCTGGTCGCCGAGCATCAGGAGCTGGTGCGGCGCATCGCCTGGCATCTGAGCGCGCGGCTGCCCGATTCGGTGGATGTGGATGATCTCATCCAGGCCGGTCAGATAGGCCTGATCGAAGCCGCGCGCCACTACAAATCCGACGGCGGCGCCAGCTTCGCGACCTTCGCCGGCACGCGCATCCGCGGTGCCATGCTCGACGAGCTGCGCCGGGGCGACTGGATGCCGCGCTCCGTGCATCGAAACGCTCGCGCCATCTCTCGGGCTGTGCGCGCGGTGGAAGGGCGTAGCGGGCGCGCGGCGACCGAGACCGAGATCGCCGCCGAGCTGGGCGTGCCGCTCGCCGAGTACCACGCCATGGCCGACGCCGCTGCGCGCGGGCCGCTGCTGTCGCTTGAAGGCCTGAGCGCAGAGGACGACGCGCCGCCGGATGTTCCCGACGCCGACAGCCCGGATGCGCTGGAGCAACTTGCCGGCGCCGGCTTCCGTCACGCCCTTACCGAAGCCATTGATCGGCTCCCCGAGCGCGAACGTCAGGTTATGGGCCTGTACTACGACGAGTCCCTCAATCTTCGGGAAATCGGCGGCGTGCTCGGCGTCACCGAATCCCGGGTCTGCCAGATCCATGCCCAGGCCGTAGCCCGTTTACGCGGGCGACTGACGGCCTGGCTCTAAGCCCACAGCGAGGCCTGCCATGAATACCAATCTCCGCATGCTGGTTGTCGACGACTTCTCGACCATGCGCCGCATCATCCGCAACCTGTTGCAGGATCTCGGCTTCAAGGACATCACCGAGGCCGACGACGGCAGCACGGCGCTGACGACCCTGAAGAGTCAGGAAATCGACTTCGTCGTCACCGACTGGAATATGCCGGGTGTCACCGGCATCGACCTGCTCAAGGCCATCCGCGGCGACGCGACGCTGAAGCACCTGCCGGTGCTGATGGTCACTGCCGAGGGCAAGCGCGACCAGATCATCGAGGCCGCGCAGGCCGGGGTGAACGGCTACATCATCAAGCCCTTCACCGCGCAGACGCTGCGCGAAAAGCTCGAGAAGATCTTCGAGCGCCTGGAACAGGCCGCCTGAGATGAGCGGCCTTCCCACCCAGGATCGGGCGCTGGCCGCACAGGCCGAGGCGCTGGTGGCCGCGCTGGGTCGTGACGACCACGAGGCCGCTGCCGAGGCGCTGGCGGCGCTGGCAGCCTTCGACAGCGCGCATCTGCGCGGTCGGCTCGGGCGGCTGGCGGCGGCGCTGCACGCGCGCATGGACGCGTTGCCGGGGCAGGCTGCCGATAGCGTTGCGCAGACCGGCCACGCCACGCTGCCCGGTGGCACTGAGGCCGTGCAGTCGCTGGATCACGTCACTGCGCTGACCGAACAGGCGGCGCACCGCTCGCTGGATCTGGTCGAGCAGGGGCGGGCGCTGGTCAGCTGCCTGGAATCATCGCCCGACCACGCCACGGCCTGCGCCGAGCTGCGCGGCATCTTTAACGACCTTGCTCTGGCGCAGGGCTACCAGGACCTCACCGGTCAGATCCTCAAGCGTGTGCGCCAGCTGATGGCGGGTGTCGAGCACAGCCTGCAGGCGCTGGCCGAAGGTCAGGACAGCGGCACAGTCGCGACCGGCCCGGCCGTGCCGGGCGTCGATGGCACGCGCAGCTCGCAGGCCGACGCCGACGACCTGCTGGCCGAGCTGGGGATCTGACCAATGAGCATGGATCCGGAACTGCTGAGCGACTTCCTCAACGAGGCGCAGGACCTCGTCGATGCGGCCAACGCCGACGTCGGCGCGCTGGAGGCTGCGCCGGAGGATGCCGATCTGCTCAACCGGATGTTCCGCGCCTTTCATACCGTCAAGGGTGGCGCCGGATTTCTCGGCGTCCAGCCGCTGGTCGATCTCTGCCACAAGGCGGAGGATCTGCTCTCCGAGGTGCGCGCCGGCAAGCTGGCGTTGGGCGCCGAAGGTATCGATGCGGTGGCTCAGGCGCTGATGCAGGCTGAGGGCATGCTGACCGCGCTGGCCAACGAAACCGAAGTCAGCCCCGCGCCCGAGGCTGTCTTCGAGGCGCTGCATCGTGCCCGCCATCCCGAGGGCGTGCAGACCGATTCCGAGGAGATCAGCGAGGACGAGTTCGAGGCGCTGCTCGATGAACTGCACGGTGGCGCACCGCCGGGGAAGAGCGCCAAGGATCAGACGGGCGCCGACGACGAAAAGGCTTCAGCCACCGAGTCGGCGCAGCCGGATGCAGTTCCCGCCGCGCCGGCTGCGCCTAAGGCCGCCGTGCCTGCCGCAGATAAGGCCCCGAGCAGCAAGGAAGGCGGCGCGGGCGCGCGCGAAGCACCGGTGCGTGTCGAGGCCAAGCGCCTGGATCAGCTCATGGATCTGGTCGGAGAACTGGTGCTGGTGCGCAATCGCCTGAAGGCGCAGCCGGAAGGTCTCGACCAGACGGCGCGGCGCGCGGTGGCAGAGCTGGATCACGTCACCGGCGCGCTGCAGCGCAGCGTCATGGCTGTGCGCATGCAGCCGGTGGGGCGCGTCTTCTCACGCATTCCGCGCCAGGTGCGCGAGCTGGCGCGTGGCCTTGGCAAGCAGGTCAACGTCGAGCTTGAGGGCGAGGAGGCAGAGCTAGATAAGCACATGCTCGATGCCATGGCCGATCCGCTGGTGCATCTGGTGCGCAACAGCCTGGATCACGGCATCGAGGAGCCGGTGGTGCGGCAAGCGGCTGGCAAGCCCGCCGCCGGGACGCTGCGCGTGGCCGCGCGCCAAGCCGGCGACCACATCGAGATTCTGCTTTCCGACGACGGCGCCGGCATTGATCCGGAGGCCGTCAAGGCCGTGGCCGTCAAGCGTGGCGTCATCACCAGCCAGGAAGCCGCCACCATGGAGGCCGAAGCCGCGCAGAAGCTCATCTTCGCGCCCGGATTCTCCACCCGCGAGGCGGTGTCGGATGTCTCCGGCCGGGGCGTTGGCATGGATGTGGTCAATAGCCGCATCCAGGAACTGGGCGGCAGCGTGACACTGGAATCGCAAGTCGGGCAGGGCACGCGCATCCGCCTGCGCCTGCCGCTGACGCTGGCCGTGCTGCCTTCGCTGATGGTGCGGGTGGGCAGCCATGTGCTGGCGTTGCCGCTGGCCGAGGTGCGCGAGCTGTCGGCGCTGGACCCCGAGCAGATCGAGCAAGTCGGTCAGCGCTGGCAGCTGCCCATGGCGCGCGATGTGCTGCCGCTGCGATTTCTGCGCGGCTGGATGGATGGCGACGAGGCCGTGCATCCGGGCCTGATCGTGCAGGTGGTGGTCGAGCAGCGCAGCTGGGGACTGGTGGTCGACAGCGTCGTCGGGCGCGAGGACATCGTGGTGCGCCCGTTGGCCCGCCAGCTGCGTGGTATTCCTGGCTACAGCGGCGCCACGGTCACCGGCCGGGGCGAGGTCGCGCTGGTGCTCGACCCGGCCTCGCTGGTGCGCGCCGGGAATCGCCGGCAGGTAGCTGCCTGATGGACAAGATCACGCCCATCGGTCTGCTGCTGGCCGCCGTGGCGGTGGTCGGCGGCAGCATTCTCAAGGGCGCAGGGGCCGGCGCCCTGCTTTCCGGCGCCGCCTTCATGATCGTCTTCGTCGGTGCCTTCGCTGCTATCTGTATTCATACGCCCCCGGCCACCCTCAAGCACGCCGGCGGCATCCTGAAGTGGATCTTCAAGCCGCCGGCGACCTCGGCCGAGGCCCTCATTGCCGAGCTGGTCGAGTGGAGCAATCTGGCTCGCAAGCAGGGGCTGCTGGCGCTGGAGCCAGCGGTTGAAACGCAGTCGGACGCCTTCGTCCAGAAGGGGCTGCAGCTGCTCGTTGATGGTTCCGAGCCGGATGTACTGCGCAGCACGCTGGAGGTCGAGATCGACGCGCGGGAGCACGCCGACACGGCCGCGGCCAAGGTCTACGAGAGCGCCGGCATCTATCTGCCGACCATGGGCATCCTGGGCGCGGTCATGGGCCTGATGGCCGTGATGCAGAATCTGGCCGATCCCAGCAAGCTCGGCGCCGGCATTGCCGCGGCCTTCGTCGCCACCATCTACGGCATCGGTGCGGCGAATCTCTTCTTCCTGCCTGCGGCGGCCAAACTCAAATCCGTCATAGCCGACCGTACGCGGTTGCGCGAGATTGCGGTGGAAGGCCTCGTCGGCATCGCGCGCGGTGACAACCCGCGCAACATCGAAGCGCGCCTGCGCGGCTTCACGCACTAGCGGGCCGGTCATGCGTATGCCAGCCGAAGCGGCCTTCATGCCCCCTCTTCCCCAGCCCTTTTCCCCGAGAGGAGGGGGGAGCAATAGCTCCTCTGCCTCCGAAAGAGACGCCGGGAAGATATCCGATGTTCCTTCGGTGCTTTGGTGTATCGCCCTTCGTTCATATCCCCGCATAGAGGAGCGGCGGAATAGCCCCTCTTCCTCAGGGAGACGGTTTGGGCAGAGGGCCCACTGACATGGCGCGCAAGGTCAAGCACGAGGATCACGTCAACCACGAGGCCTGGGCCATTCCCTATGGCGACCTCATCACGCTGCTGCTGGCCTTCTTCGTGGTGATGTACGCGGTGAGTTCCATCAACGAGGGCAAGATGCGCGTGCTCTCGGACGCCATGGTCGTGGCCTTCGGCGGCCCGCCGCGCGCGCTGCAGCCCATCGACATCGGCGACCACTCACCGCGTCGCGCCATGCGCGAGCAGAGCGTCGATCTGATGTCGATTACCCGGCCGATACCGCATCCGGCCGGCATCCAGGCCGATCTGCCGATGTCGCGCCTGCCGCCGCAGCGGCCCACCGAGCCGCAGGTCGATCCGCAGCTCGCGGAGCTGGGTGCCGAGATCGAGCGCAAGCTGGCCGAGCTTGTCGCGGAGGGCTCGGTGCGTGTGCATCGCGGCAAGGACTGGCTGGAGATCGAGATCAAGGCCGACATCCTGTTCCCGAGTGGCTCGTCGGATCTGACGTGGCCGGCGCGGAGCATCATCGCCGAGATCAGCGGCGTACTGGCCGAGTTCGCCTATCCGCTGCGCATCGAGGGCCATACCGACAATCTTCCCATCGCCACCACGCGCTTTCCCTCCAACTGGGAGCTGTCCGCCGCGCGGGCCGGCAGCGTCGTGCACATGCTGCGCGGCGGCGGCGTTGCGCCGGAGCGCATGACGCTGGCCGGTTTCGGCCCGTACCGGCCGGTGGACGGCAATGACACGGCCGAGGGCCGCAACCGCAACCGGCGCGTCACCATCATCGTGCTCGGTGACGACTCGGTGCTGGTGCCGCGAGTGGGGGAGCGCTCATGAGCGTCTGGACCGTCGCCAATCAGAAGGGTGGGGTCGGCAAGACGACCACTGCCGTCACGCTGGCCGGCATCGCCGCCGAGCGCGGCCTGCCGGTGCTGCTCATCGATCTCGATCCGCACGCCTCGGCCACACACTATCTGCGCGCCGCCGACGACGATGGCGCGCAGGCGCTGTTGCGCGGCGAGACGCCGGTGCCGGTGCGCTGTAGTGTGCCCGGCATCCATGTACTGGGAGCCGGCGCCGGCCTGGCCGCCATCGAGCGTCAGCATGGCGCCAACGGCATGGGTCGGCGCCTGAGCCAGGGTCTGGCCGCCCTGCGCGAGCGCTTCGACCCCATCATCATCGATACGCCGCCCATGCTCGGTACGCTGCTGATCAACGCGCTGGCTGCGGCCGATGCGCTGGTCGTACCGGTACAGACCGATCCGCTGGCCCTGCACGGCCTGGAAGGCCTGATGCGCACTGTCGAGATGATGCGCAAGGCCGGTGCGCAGGTGCCGGAACCGGTGATGCTGCCGACGCTGATGGACCGCCGCGTCAGGATCAGCCACGAGACTCTGGATCAGCTCAAGAGCCGCTGGGGCGCGGCCGTCTTCGACGGCGGCGTCGTGCCCATGGATACCCGCATCCGCGAAGCCGCGCGCGACGGGCGCACGCTCAATAGTGCTGCACCCTATCGCCACGCCACCTCGACCTATGAGGCGCTCTTCGAGCGTCTTTACCAGCCCACGCCGGAGGCGGCCTGATATGCCCCGAGCCGATCTGCAGGAATATTTCGACAGCATGCTGGCGCCGGAAGCTCCGCCGGAAGCGCCTTCGGCGCCATCTGGCACGCCCCCAAGGCCGCCGCAGCTGGCACCGGACGTCGCCGAGCGCCTAGCCGGTGCGGTGTCGGTGCCGGTGCCCGAGCCGGAGGAGGCGCATGTCGGTGGGCCGATGCAGGAGTGGGTGGTCTTCAGGCTCGGTTCCCAGCACTACGCGGTGGATGTACACGGCGTGCGCGAGATTGTGCGGCCGCCGGAGCTGGTGGCCGTGCCGCACGGCCCGTCCACGCTGGTCGGCATGGCTAACCTGCGGGGAGCGGTGGTGGCGGTCTTCGACGCCGCCGCGCTCATCGACAGCGGTGCAGTGACGCCGGGCATCGCTGCCCGCATCATCGTTCTGGAGCACAAGCAGGATGTCATCGGGCTGCTGGTCGACAGCGTCGAGGAGATATTGCGCTTCGACGGCGACCGCGCCGAGCCGCCGCCACGAGTGGGCGCCGATGCCGCGCACGTCAAGGCACTAATGCGCCAGCCCGAGCGCATCGTGCTGCAGCTGGACCCCGACAGTCTCTTTGGCTGAGAGGGCGTTTTCAAAGCCGCTGCGCTCGGCCTCTCGGCCTGCGCGGTGCTCGAGGCGCTTCGTCCGGAATGACACGGCGCGATAGCCCCGAAGGAGCAGGCGCATCACGTGCCCGAGGATGCTCATGTATCGGCTGATGACCTGGACTTCCTGCACTTCGGGCATGGCTGAATGGCCTTCGTCCGCTCGGTTCCGAGAATCCCCTCTGCGCGCCGGCCGGCCGACGTAGGCATCTGCAGCTCGCGCTGATTGCCGGGGGCGCCCGCGTTCCGTCGCCTTTCCGGCCGTGGCGCCTGAGTCGATGCACCGCAGTCGATCCCCGCAACCACTCATGCGCGTACAGGCACCGCCAGTCGGTTGCGGCATCAGTTTTGCCCGCTCCTGACCGTTAATTGCTTCAGAAGCGGTGACGTCAGAGCCCGTAGCCCAAGGAGCGGAGATGGCAGAGCAGACAACGCCGGCGCATGAGATTTCCGATTCGCTCTCGGTCCTTCCCGCCGACTGCGGTATCGCGCAGGCGGAAGCACTCCGTGGCCGTCTGGCCGGACTGCGCGAACTGGAGGTGCCGTTGCAGCTCGACGCTTCCGCGGTCGAGCGCGTGAGCACGGCCTGTCTGCAGCTGCTGGTCGCGCTTTTCCGCGAGCGCGCGGAGACCGGCCGCAGCAGTGCGCTGCAGGCGCCCTCAGCGCCTCTGGCCGAGGCCGTTGTCTGCCTCGGTCTGTCGGCCTCCCTGCCCATCGTTGCGCCCGACGCAACCCACGACGAGATCCACAACGAGACCGCCTCATGACGCACATCCTCACTGTCGACGATTCCGCCTCCATGCGGCAGATGGTCGCCTTCACGCTGCGCGACGCCGGCTTCGATGTTTCCGAAGCGGGCGATGGCGCCGAGGGCCTGAGCGCCGCCGAGCAGCAGCGCTTCGACCTGGTGTTGGCCGACGTCAACATGCCGAATATGGACGGCATCGCCATGATCAAGGCGCTGCGCGGCCTGCCGGACTACCAGTACACGCCGATGCTGATGCTGACCACCGAGTCCTCGATGGAGCGCAAGTCCGAGGGCAAGGCCGCCGGCGCGACGGGCTGGATCGTCAAGCCCTTCGAACCCGAGAACCTGGTCAACACGGTACGGAAGGTCCTGGGGTGATGCGCCCGGCCGGTCACGACATCGAAGCGCGTCATGGCGATTGACGTCAGCCGCTTCCGCGAGGCCTTCTTCGACGAGGCCGACGAAGGCCTGGCCACGATGGAGTCCGGGCTGCTGGCTCTGGAGAACGGTCAGGCCGACACGGACACGCTGCATGCCGTCTTCCGCGCTGCGCATTCCATCAAGGGCGGTGCCGCCACCTTCGGCTTCCCGGACATCGCCGAGGTGACGCATCACCTGGAATCACTGCTCGACGCTGCGCGCAACGGCAGCCGCGAACTGGGCGCGTCCGAGATCGACGCTCTGCTGTCGGCCACCGACTGCGTGCGCCGGCAGGTCGCTGCTGCCCGCGAAGGCGAGACGCTGGATCACGACACGCTGGCGCCGGTGCTCGCTGCGCTGGAAGCGCTGCAGAGCGCGCCGGAGCCGACTGCACGCGCGGAAGCGCCCGAGGCTTCCGGCGCCGCGGGCTGGGATATCCGCTTCGTGCCGGAGCCGCATTTGCTCAAGACGGGCAACGACCCCATCGCCATCCTGCGCGAGCTGCGCACGCTGGGTAATTGCGAAGTTGCCTGCGATATCTCGGCGCTGCCGGCGCTGGCTGAGTTGACGCCGGACCAGCTCTATCTGGATTGGCGCATCCGCCTGCACGGAGAAGCGCAGGAGGCGGCGGTACGCGAGCTCTTCGCCTGGGTGGAGGACGATTGCGCGCTGGAGGTCGTCCCGTTGCAGGCCGAACACGTCGAAGAGCCGGAAGCGGCGGAGGTCGCACCCGTCGCCGCGGCCTCGGTTGAAGCGCCGGCATCAAAGCCCGCTGCCGCGCCGCCGCCGGTGGCACAGGCCGAGCAGTCCTCGATCCGCGTGCCGGTGGACAAGGTCGACGCGCTCATCAATCTGGTCGGCGAGCTGGTCATCACCCAGGCCGCCATCGCGCAGGATTCGGCCGGGCTCGACCCGGTAAAGCACGAGCGTCTGCTCAATGGTTTGTCCGACCTCGAGCGCAACACGCGGCATCTGCAGGAGGCCGTCATGGCCGTGCGCATGATGCCGGTGGGTACGGTCTTTTCTCGCTTCCCGCGCATGGTGCGTGACCTGGCCGGCAAGCTCGGTAAGCAGGTGAAGCTGCAGATGGTGGGCGAGGCCACCGAGCTCGACAAGGGGTTGATCGAGCGTCTTGCCGATCCTCTGACGCATCTGCTGCGCAACGCCGTGGATCACGGTATCGAGCAGCCCGAGGTGCGCATCGCCGCCGGCAAGCCGGCCGCCGGCACGCTGTCGCTGGCCGCGCGCCACGAATCGGGGCAGGTAGTGCTGGAGATCACCGACGATGGTGCCGGCCTGAATCGCGAGCGCATCCTCGCCAAGGCGCGCGACCGCGGTCTCATCAACCAGGACCCGGCGACCGATGCCGAGGTCTGGCAGCTCATCTTCGAGCCCGGCTTCTCCACCGCCGATGAGGTCACGGATGTTTCCGGACGCGGCGTCGGCATGGACGTGGTGCGCAAGAACATCAGCGCGCTGTCCGGGCGCCTGGACATCGCATCGGAGGCCGGTGTCGGGACGCGCCTGACGCTGCGCCTGCCGCTGACTCTGGCCATCGTCGATGGCATGCAGGTGGCGGTGGGCGACCAGATCTTCGTGCTGCCGCTGGGTGATGTCATCGAGTCGATGCAGCCGCAGCCGGCGGATATCGAGGGCGTCGGCGGGCGGCCGAGCCTGCTGCGCATGCGTGGCGAGTTCGTGCCCATCGTCGAGCTGCGCAGCCGCTTCGGAGTGGGCGGCGAGCAGCCGCCGCTGACCGAGGCCATCGCCGTGCTGGTCGAGGCCGAGGGCCGGCGTGTGGCGCTGGTCGTGGATGCCTTGATCGGCCAGCAGCAGGCCGTCGTGAAATCTCTGGCCTCGAACTTCCGCCGCGTCGATGGTGTGGCGGGCGCCACCATCCTCGGCGACGGGCGGGTGGCCCTGATTCTGGATGCCGCCGACATCGTGCGCGGGTTGTCCCGCGCGCAGGCGGCCTGACCTATGGAGCAACGCATGCAAGCACAAGCCGTGGCCGAGCGCGCCATCGAGGATGCCGAAGCCGGCAACGCCAGCCGCGAGTTCCTCACCTTCGTTCTGGGTGAGGAGGAATACGGTGTCGACATCCTCAAGGTCCAGGAGATCCGGGGCTACGACACCGTCACGCGCATACCCGAGGCGCCCGAATTTCTGAAGGGTGTCGTCAATCTGCGCGGGACCATCGTGCCGGTCATCGACCTGCGGCTGAAGTTTCACCTGTCGCGCGCTGATTACGACGCCTTCACGGTCATGATCGTGCTCAACCTCGCCGAGCGCGTGGTGGGGGTAGTCGTCGACCGCGTTTCCGACGTCATGGCGCTGGGCAGCGATCAGATCTTCGATCCGCCCGAATTCGGCAGCACTGTCGATACCGCCTTCATTACCGGTTTGGGCTCCGTCGAGGATCGGATGCTGATCCTGCTCGACATCGAGGGCCTCATGCGATCACGCGAAATGCAGCTGATCGACCACGCCATTCAGCAGTAACCCTTCCCGAGGAAGACCCCAATGAGCAAGCCGAACAATCTCTTTTCCCGTCTCGGGAAGCAGCACACCAACCACGTTACGGAACTGGAGGCGCAGGTCTCCGCGGTACGCGAGGCCCTGGCTGTCATCGAGTTCGATCTCGGTGGTCACGTGCTGGACGCCAACGAGAACTTCCTGAATGTCTTCGGCTTCACGCTCGACGAGCTGCGCGGCAAGCATCATCGCGCACTGGTTGACCCCGCCGAGGCAGCGACGCCGGCCTATCGCGCCTTCTGGGAGGCGCTCGGGCGCGGCGAGCGCGCTTCGGGGCGTTATCGGCGCTTCGCCAAGGACGGCAGCGAGGTCTGGCTGGAGGCGAGCTACAACCCGCTACGCGACGCCGACGGCAAGCCCTACAAGGTCGTCAAGTACGCCATCGACATCACGGCCAGCATGCAGGCCAGCGCGCAGCACCTGCGCGTCTCGCACGCGCTGGAGAACGTTACGACGAATGTGATGATCGCCGACAACGAACGGCGCATCGTCTACATGAACCCGGCGGTGAAGGAGATGCTGAAGGAGGCCGAGGCCGATATCCGCAAGGAGATTACGAGCTTCTCGGTCAACGGCCTGATGGGGGCATGCATCGATGGCTTCCACAAGGATCCGGGTCACCAGGAAAAGATGCTCGCGGCGCTGAAGTCGACCTATCGCACCGAGATCAAGCTGGGTGGACGCACCTTCGGGCTGATCGCCAGCCCGGTCTTCGACGCGGACGGCTCGCGCGCCGGCACCGTCGTGGAGTGGCAGGACCGCACGGCGGAGTTGAAGCTGCAGGCCGAGGTCGCCGAGCGTGCGGAGAAGGAGAAGGCGATCGCCTCCGAGAATCTGCGTGTGCGCTACGCCCTCGACAACGTGACCACCAACGTCATGATCGCGGACAACGAGCGCCGCATCATCTACATGAACCCCTCCGTGACGGAGATGCTGGAGGCGGCCGAGAGCGATATCCGCAAGGACATCCCGAGCTTCGACGTCGCCAAGCTGATGGGTGCCTGCATCGACGGCTTCCACAAGAATCCGGCGCACCAGGAGAAGATGCTTGCAGCGCTGGAGGACACCTACCGTACCGAGATCAAGCTCGGCGGTCGTACCTTCGGCCTGATTGCCAGCCCCATCTTCGAGGCGGATGGCACGCGTAGCGGCACGGTCGTGGAGTGGAAGGACCGCACGGCTGAGCTGAAACTCGAAGCGGAGATCGCCGAGCGCGCCGAGAAGGAGAAGGCCATCGCCGAGGACAACCTACGCGTGCGCAACGCGCTGGACAACGTCACGACGAATGTGATGATCGCGGATAACGACCGCAACATCATCTATATGAACAACTCACTGGAGGCGATGCTCAGCGAGGTGGAATCCGACCTGCGCAAGGATCTGCCGCACTTCGATGTGCGCAAGGTCATGGGCGCGAACATCGATATCTTCCACAAGAACCCCGCGCATCAGATCCGTGTGATCGAGAGCCTGCGCGATACTTTCAGCACGCAGATCAGGGTGGGCGGGCGCATTCTGTCGCTGACGCTGAACCCCATCAGCGACGAGAACGGCGAGCGCCGCGGAACGGTGGTCGAATGGCTCGATCGCACGCTGGAGGACGCTGTGGAGCGTGAGATCGGCGGCATCGTAGACGGTGCGGTGCGCGGCGACTTCTCGACGCGCGTCTCGCTCGACAGCAAGACCGGCTTCTTCGAGCGGCTGGCGCAGGGCATGAACGAGCTGCTGGATACCAACGAAAAAGCCTTCAACGAGGTGCTGACGATCCTCGGCAGCATGGCCGAAGGCGATCTTACCAAGCGCATCACCGCCGATTACGAGGGCACTTTCGGGCAGCTCAAGGCCGACGCAAACGCCACCATGGAGAAGCTCACGGATATGGTGGTGTCCATCCGGCAGGCCTCGGAATCCATCAATGTTGCGGCGCGCGAGATCGCGGCTGGTAACTCCGATCTGTCCTCGCGTACCGAGCAGCAGGCGGCGAGCCTGGAGGAAACCGCTTCCTCGATGGAAGAGCTGACCGCCACCGTCAAGCAGAACGCCGAGAACGCCCAGCAGGCCAACGAGCAGGCGCAGAGCGCATCCACGGTGGCCTCGCGCGGCGGCACGGTGGTTGAGCAGGTGGTCGCCACCATGGGCGATATCAACGAAAGCTCGAAGAAGATCTCCGATATCATCGGCGTCATCGACGGCATTGCCTTCCAGACCAACATTCTGGCGCTGAATGCCGCGGTCGAGGCCGCGCGAGCCGGCGAGCAGGGCCGCGGCTTTGCGGTGGTGGCGGGCGAGGTGCGCAATCTGGCACAGCGCTCAGCAGCGGCGGCCAAGGAGATCAAGGAACTGATCTCCACTTCCGTCGACAAGATCAAGGGCGGCACCGAGCTGGTCAACAAGGCTGGCACGACCATGGACGAGATCCTGGCATCGGTGAAGCGGGTGACCGACATCATGGGCGAGATCACCTCGGCCTCGGCCGAGCAGTCCTCGGGCATCGAGCAGGTCAGCCTGACGATTCAGCAGATGGACGAAGTCACTCAGCAGAACGCCGCCCTGGTCGAGGAGGCCTCGGCCGCGGCACGCTCGATGGAAGAGCAGGCGGGCTCCATGGAGGAGCTGGTCAAGCAGTTCCGCGTCGTCGAAGAGGTCGAGAGCCACGCCAAGGGCTCGGGCGTGCGCAAGGAAGTCACCCCGGCCATCAGCGAACCCGCGGTCCGGCGGGAGCCGGTCCCGGCGAAGCCGGCTGCGGCGCTTGCCGCCAACCGCAACGGCGGGGTCAATGGCCAGCACGCGCCAGCAGTCGCGGCGGCCAGTGACGGAGCGGGAGCCGAGCAATGGACCAGCTTCTGAGGTCGCGCGCCGCGATGCCGGAACCGGCGCTTTGGGTGGGCGTGCTGACTGCGCTTCTCGGTTGCTGCTACTGCTTTGCCGCCTGGGGCGCAGCCCTGGACGGCAGCAGTGCGATACCGCCTTCGGCGGGGGAGCGCGCGGAGCCTCGCCGGTGAGCGACTTCGCGTACAGCGAGCGCGACTTCACGCGCATCCGGCGCCTGATCCACGAGCGGGCAGGGATCGCCCTGGCCGAGGCCAAGCGTGACATGGCCTATTCGCGGCTGACGCGCTTGCTGCGCGCCGGCGGGCATCGGCGCATGGCTGACTATCTCGACGGTCTGGAGCGAAAGGGCAGCGACGACGACTGGCAGGACTTCGTCAACGCGCTGACCACCAATCTGACGAGCTTCTTCCGCGAGGCGCATCACTTCGAGATGCTGGCCGAGCATCTCCGGCGACCTGGGGCGCCGGCCAAGCAGCGCATCTGGTGCGCGGCCGCCTCGACAGGCGAGGAAGTCTGGAGTCTGGCCATTGCGGCCTGCGAAGCCTTCGATCGCATCGATCCACCGGTAGAGATCATCGGCAGCGACATCGACACGGCCTGCCTGCAGAAGGCGGCGGCCGGTGTTTATGCGCTGGCGCGTATCGAGGATGTTTCGGGAGCCCGGCGCAAGCGCTTCTTTCAACGCGGCATAGATGGCAACGCGGGGCTCGCGCGCATGCGGCCCGAACTGTACAAGCTGGTGCGCGTCTATCGCTGCAATCTGCTGGATGCGCGCTGGCCGGTGCAGGGGCCATTCGACGCGATCTTCTGTCGCAACGTCATGATCTACTTCGACAAGCCGACGCAGCACCGTGTGCTGCGGCAGATGGCGCCGCTGCTGCGCGACGACGGCCTGCTCTTCGCCGGCCATTCGGAGAGCTTCTTCCACGCCGCCGATGTTGTGACCTCTCGCGGACGCACTGTCTACGCACCCGTGCGCGGCGCCATGGGGAATGCGGCGTGAGCGCGGCTGCCACCGAGGGCTATGTCGACAGCCAGCTCGGCGCGCGGGTCATCAAGATCCTGCCCGGCGAGTACCGCGCGCTCGCCGCGCGCGACATCCCCGGCCAGCCGGTGCTGGCGACGACGCTGGGGAGCTGC